>JAEURG010000079.1 GCA_016789345.1 Anaerolineales bacterium
GTTATTTTCAGAAAATTTCAAAATTGCAATCCGTGCTTTGCGGGCAAATAAATTACGTTCGATTCTTACGATGTTAGGCGTTGTGATTGGTGTTGCGACGGTAGTGGCTTTATTATCTATTGGCAAAGGTGCAACGGCTAGTATTACGAGTCAGATTCAAAGTTCAGGTTCAAATTTATTGACTGTATCGCCTGGTAGGATGCAACAAGGTCCACAGAGCAATGGTTCTCAGCAACAAAGCTATTTATATTATGCTGATTATCAATTACTAGAACGTACATTGACAGATAGCATAGACGCACTCGCGCCGAGTTATCAAACTTCCTATTTAGTGAATTATGGCAGTGAAAGTTTTAACGTCAATGTGACGGGCATTACGGATGATTATCAAAAAACAAATTCGTATGAAATTAAAGATGGAAGATTTATTTCAGATGGTGATAACAAGTCGCAAGCATTGGTGGCAGTGCTTGGCTCGCAAACTGCACAAGATTTATTTGGTGGATTAAACCCTATTGGAAAAATCATTTCGATTACAGGTGTCAAATTTGAAGTGATTGGCGTATTGGAAGAAAAAGGTTCTTCAGGGTTTGGCTCTGCTGATGATGCTGTGTTTATCCCACTTGAAACAGGCTATAACAAATTATTTGGTTCCACGGCTACTTATAACGACAAAAAAACTGTCAACAGTATTTCTGTCTCTGTCACAAATGCTGATGATATGGATACGGTAAAAGCCCAAATTGAATTTTTATTACGCCGTTCCCATAAATTAGCATCTACTGATGAATTGGATTTTAATGTATTAAGCCAATCTGATTTATTAAGTACATTAACTTCGGTTACCCAAATTTTGACTACATTTCTGGGTGCGATTGCAGGGATTTCATTGTTAGTGGGTGGCATCGGAATTATGAATATCATGCTGGTTTCGGTAACCGAGCGGACAAAAGAAATTGGATTAAGAAAAGCAGTAGGTGCAACCAAGAATCAAATTTTGGCTCAATTCTTAATTGAAACCGTCACATTAAGTGTGTTGGGCGGCTTAATAGGAATTTTGCTCGGCGTTGGCATTGCTAGTTTATTCTCTGCTACTGGATTAATTTCTTCCGTCATCACTACCGATTCAATTATCTTAGCATTCACATTTGCATTGGCGATTGGTGTGTTCTTCGGTTTGTATCCCGCCTTTCGTGCCGCAAATTTGCATCCGATGGTAGCATTGAGATATGAATAAGGAAGAGAATAGAGAATAGTTATCTTAAAAGAAACTTTTTACTATTCTATACTCTCTATTTATCTGCTCTCTTATAATAGACCTATGCCTAAAAAAATTCTGCTCGTAGATGATGAAACTGAAATTCTCGAAATTTGCCGAGATTATCTCAAAGCATCGGGCTATGATGTTGTCACAGCAAAAGATGGCGTACAAGGTTTGGCTTTTGCAAAACATGAAAAACCAGACTTAATCGTCACTGATTTAAGTATGCCAGAAATGGATGGCTTAGATTTATGCCGTAACATTCGCAAAGAAAGCAACGTGCCTATTATTATGCTAACTGCACGTGTGGAAGAAACAGATAAATTAATTGGTCTTGAAATCGGTGCTGATGATTACATCACCAAGCCGTTTAGTCCGCGTGAGTTGGTGGCACGAGTCAAAGTTGTGTTAAGAAGAGTCGCTGGTGATGCAAATGCAGAAATTATCCGCGTGGAAAATATTTCACTAGATAGAGCCCACTACACAGTCCAAATAAAGAAGCGAGAAATATCTTTAACTCCAACTGAATTTGAAATCATGGCAACGATGATGAGTCAACCTGGTCGCATCTTTTCTCGTAATCAATTATTAAATTCAGTGCATGGTGTTGCATTTGAAAGTTATGAACGTGCCATTGATTCACACATCCGTAACCTGCGCCGTAAACTTGAACCCGATGATTTAATTATCACGGTGCATGGCGTGGGTTATAAATTTGAGAGTTAACATGCAAACATCCATTCGTGAAATTCGTTTTCGTTTATTTGTTTTATTATTACGCGCCTTCGCATTGGTTTTGTTTTTATCATTTATTTTTTTTATCGGCGTAACGGGATATTTTTTAACATCATCATCCACGCCCATTCCATTTCCGTTTGTGAACACTTTGCAAGGATATTATCTCGCCAACGGCAGTTGGGATGGTGTTGAGAAAATTTTTGAAATGGAAAGAGGATTAGATACTGCCAACTCAATTTTATTAGATGAAGAACAACGCATCATTCTTGACCATCGTCCTGATTCTGCTTCGACAGTTAATACCCCCTACGAAATTCGTGATGAAGATGTGGTGATTGAATTAAGAATAAATAATGAAATTATTGGATATTTAATTTTTACAACCTTTAATATTTCAGCAAGGTTTGGCATTGCCCGTGCTATCTTAATACCAATTGGAATGCTCTCTTTTATTCTGGCATTATTTTTAGTTGTAGTTGCAACATTGCTCGTGAGAAGATTCGTCAACCCATTAGCCGATGTGATTTATGCCGCCCGCGCCGTTGCCAATGGAGATTTGAACACGCGCATTGAAACACAAGGTCCGCAAGATTTACGAAGCCTATCAGAAAGTTTTAACGAAATGGCAGGTTCATTAGAACGCAACGACCGTGAACGCCGTGACATGTTAGCCGATGTTGCTCACGAATTAAGAACGCCACTGTCTGTGATTCGTGGCAGGCTTGAAGGCATTATTGACGGGGTGTATGAAGAAAATGGCTCGCAAGTTTCAACGGCATTGGAGCAAACTTATATTCTCGAAAGATTGATTGAAGATTTACGTTTGTTAACTTTAGCAGAGACTCGTCAGTTGCAATTTGATACAAAAAATGTAAATGTTGCTGAATTAATTGAGCGAACAATTGAAATGTTCTCTGCTGAATCGCAAGAGAAAAATATTTCTTTAAGTTTCAATGAACGAAATGGAAACCTATTTGCTGAACTTGATCCGCAACGCTTTGAACAAGTGATGAGTAATTTGATCGGCAATGCACTTCGCTATGTCAATGAAAATGGTAAGGTGTGGGTGACTGCCAATGCAACAAATGAAGGTTTGCGAATCACAGTCAATGACAATGGCGCGGGCATTCCTGAAGAAGATTTACCGTTTATCTTTGACCGTTTTTGGCGAAAAGATAAATCCCGCTCGCGCACATCCGGTGGAACGGGATTAGGACTTGCCATTTCAAAACAACTCGTCGAAGCACAAGGCGGAACGATTGAAGCCAAGAATTTGTCAGAAGGTGGGTTGCAAGTGATGATTGAGTTTAAGAATTAAACTAATTTCCTAGTCTATTGACACCGTCAAACGCCGCAGTTTTGTAACATTCTGCCAGCGTTGGATAATTAAAAACAGTATTGATGAAATATTCCACAGTACCTTTTAACGCCATCACTGCTTGACCAATATGAATCAACTCGCTTGCGCCTTCGCCAATGATATGAACGCCGAGGATTTCATGTGTCTCTAAGTGGAAAATAATTTTTAGCAAACCTGTTTGGTCGCCAATGATTTGTCCACGTGCGATTTCGCGATATTGGGCTTTACCTACTTCGTATGGAATACCTGCTTCGGTCAATTCTTCTTCATTTTTGCCAACAGTTGAAATTTCTGGAATTGTATAAATGCCATACGGGAATAATTCAGGTGTATTGTTGGTTTTGACTCCGAATGCGTGACAAGCCGCTAATCGACCTTGCTCCATTGATGTAGAAGCTAACGATGGAAATCCAATCACATCACCAACCGCATAAATATTTGGCACGTTAGTTTGAAAATTTTCATTGGCTTTTAATAACCCGCGTTCGGTCACTTCTAAATTCACAGCCTCAATATTTAGTGCCTGAGTCGCGCCTGTGCGCCCAATGCTATACAAAGCCATTTCAGTTGTAATTTGTTTGCCACTTGCTAACGTAATCCGAACTCTTTCCCCATTATTTTCATCTTTGATTGGTTCAATCGCTTTTACTTCTTCACCTAAGCGCATAATGGCGCGTTGTTGATTTAAGTGATACATCAAAGAATCAATTATTTCTTCATCTACAAATGGAAGCAAACGACGACGTTTATCAATCAACGTCACACGCACGCCGAGTGCTGCATAAATGCAAGCATATTCCAAACCAATCACGCCAGCGCCTATCACTGCCAATGAACGCGGTAAATGATTCAATTTAAGAATATCATCACTGATCACGATACGTTTTCCATCAAATGGGATGCGCTCATCTTTCGTCGCAATCGTCCCCGTTGCAATCACAATTGCATTTGCAGTTACATCACGCCAACCTTGTTGGTCAACATGTTTTAAGCGTACAGTATGAGCATCAATAAAAGAGGCTTCGGCTGAAATTAATTCAACGCGATTACGTTGCAGCTGATGGCGCACAATATCTAATTCATGTTGAATAACATGGTCTGTGCGATATAACAAATCACTCATGGTGATATTTTGTTTGACAGTATATGACTCACCATACAAACTATGCTCACGATATCCAGAAAGATGAAGAACCGCTTCTCTCAAGGTTTTACTTGGGATGGTGCCCGTGTTAATGCAGACTCCCCCCAAGATTGTTTTTCGTTCAACGACTGCTACACGTTTGTTTATCTTTGCGGCTTGAATCGCCGCCCGTTGCCCCGCTGGACCCGAACCGATGACGAGCATGTCATAATCATAGTCAGCCATGAGAGACCTCCATGCGTGAGATGTTTTCTATTATAGCATTATGAAAAACCCGCCTCATACGAGACGGGTTAACATTTGATTACAACTTCGGCTTATGTTTCCCACTCCAGTCCTTCTTCTTTTGATTCGTGTTCGAGTTCGGTTAATAATTTTTCAGCAGATTCGATTTGTTCTGCATCGCCAATCAAGCCGACGCGGTCTTCTGCTTCAAATATCGTTTGTGATTTGGGATTCGCCATCACTTTTCCATTGCGTACAATGGCAACCACAGACGCGCCAGTTCTAGCGCGGATGTTGGCTTCGGCAAGCGTTTGTCCCACGAGTTCATTTCCAGAAACAAGCCGTACCCAAGTCACTTCTAGATGTTGGCTGGCATGTATCAGGTCATGTAAGAGGCGGTGTTCTTCTTCTGAATTAATTTGCGCATCATAATGGTCATGGCGTACGGCATCGGTATATCGAATAATCTCTTGAAGTGGGTAGCCAAGTTTCATCAAGGTGTGACGTACAATTTCTAAACCGCCTTCAAGTTCGGGGTGAATAACATCTCCCGCGCCGAGATTTGCAAGATGGGTAATACCTTCTTCAGTGGTAGCGCGGGCAACGATAGGGAGTGAGGGGCTGATTTGTTTTGCCGCCGCAACCATTAATCCATTTGCATCTTCATCGGGACCAGTAAGCACAAGGGCGCGAGCATTTTCTAAACCTGCATGTGTTAATACTTCTGAATTGGAAGCATCGCCATATAAATTTGGAACTTCAAGGCGGCTGAGTTCTTCAATGCGTTCGGCATCCGAGTCAATCACGAGGCTAGAGATATTCATCTCTTTTAATAAGTTGATAATGTGATGCCCGACGCGTCCATAGCCGACAATGACGACATGGTCTTTTAATTTTTCTTCAATTTGAAATGGCGATGGGTTATGACGGTCTAACAATTTCCATAATGCGGGGAATGTTTTCAGCCATTTTTCAACGGGATTAATTAAACGGAACATGACTGGGTTTACAGTGATAGATAACAATGCGCCTGCTAATATTAAGGAATATTGGTCACGGTCAAGTAGCCCAAGTGAAATGCCTGCTTGACCCAGAATAAATGAGAACTCGCCGATTTGACTCAAGCCAGCGGAAACAACCAGCGCAGTCCGTGCTTGCCACGGGAATAGCAACCCAAGCCCTAGTGTGAGAATTGATTTTCCAACAACGATTAAACCTGTTAATGCTAATACTTGACCAATGTTATTGAACAAGTAAATCGGGTTGACTAACATGCCGATAGATACAAAAAATAAAACTGCAAACGCTTCTCGAAATGGAAATACATCTGCACCGACTTGATGACTCAACGGTGATTCACTCACCACTACACCTGCCACAAACGCGCCCAATGCAAATGAAACACCAAATAATTCTGCCGCGCCTAAGGCAGTGCCAAGTGTGATGGCAAGAATGGCAAGGATAAATAATTCACGCGAACGAGTGTGTGCGATGCGAAGCAAAATCCAAGGGATGAGACGTTTACCTGCGAATAAAACGATGAGTACAAAAACGCTGGCTTGTGCCAGCGTGATTCCCAGCGCGCGCCAATCAAAGCTTCCGCTTGTGTTTGCCAGCGTGGGCATGAGGACTAAAATTAGCACGGTTGCTAAGTCTTCTAAAATGAGCCAACCCACAGCCGCTTGACCATGTGGCGTGCTGAGCAAGCCATTATCTATCAAACCGCGTAATAAAACCACTGTACTTGCAATAGAAACTGCTAGACCTAACACAATTCCAGATGAAATGCTCCACCCCCACATTTGGCTGAGACCAAATGCCAGCAGGGTTGTTAAAAGCATTTGCCCGATAGCGCCTGGCACTGCAATTGAACGCACTTTCCACAAGTCATTGAATGAAAAATGTAAACCCACACCAAACATCAAGAAAATCACACCTAATTCTGCTAATTGACTGATGGTTTCAGTATCCCCCACAAATCCGGGCGTGAACGGTCCAATCGCAATCCCAGCCAGTAAATAGCCGACAATAGTGGGCAGACCAATTCTGCGTGCAATCACCCCGCCGATGAATGCCACCACCAATGCGACGACAATATTAATCAGTAATGTGATTTCGTGCATAAGTTACCTCCACATATTAAGTTAATCGCTCATATTGTTTTCTATTTTACACGTTAAATGTATAGAACTCACTGAAAAATAAAATTTAACAAAAATTTTATAAAAACAATGCCATTTTCATAGTGGTAAAATCAAATTGAAATCTTATTTGGAGAAATGAATGAATAACCCTGTAATTATTGATGCGATTCGTACGCCGATTGGCGCATTAGGTGGCGTACTTTCTTCTGTGCGCCCGGATGATATGGCTTCGCATGTCATTAAAACAATTGTTGAAAAAAATCAACTTGACCCAAAGTTAATTGAAGAAGTTTTTTTAGGATGTGCAAATCAAGCAGGTGAAGATAATCGTGATGTGGCGAGAATGGCTGTTTTATTAGCAGGTTTGCCCGTTGAAGTTGGTGGTGTGACTGTCAATCGTTTATGTGCTTCGGGATTAAATGCCATCAACATGGCGGCACGCGCTATCAAAGCAGGCGAGGGTGACATCTATATTGCGGGTGGAGTCGAAAGCATGAGTAGAGCACCCTACTCACTTCCAAAAGCAGAGGCGGGTTTTTCATTCGGAAACTTAACTGCGTATGACACGGCACTTGGTTGGCGATATCCAAATCCAAAAATGAAAGAAATGTACGGCACTGATTCAATGGGTGAGACTGCTGAAAATATTGCGGCAGAACGCCCACATATTACGCGCGAAAAGCAAGATGAATTTTCAGTGCGAAGCCATCAACTTGCGATTAAGGCAATTGATTCTGGTAGATTCAAACAAGAGATTATTCCAATTTCAATTTCGCAAAAAAAAGGCGATGCAAAAATTGTTGATACTGATGAACGCCCACGCCGTGATACAACGATGGAATCATTATCCAAATTAAAACCTGCTTTCAAAAAAGAAGGCGGAACGGTTACTGCGGGTAATTCGTCTGGATTAAATGATGGCGCATCTGCTTTATTGATAATGAGCGAATCAAAAGCCAAAGCATTGAATCTTAAACCTTTAGCCCGCCTCGTGACCTCTGCCTCAGCAGGTGTGCCTCCGAGAGTCATGGGATATGGTCCCATACCAGCCACGCGCAAAGCATTATCTCGCGCTGGATTAAATATAAAAGATATTGGGCTTGTCGAAATTAACGAAGCCTTTGCTGTACAAGCATTATCTGTAATAGAAGATTTAGAATTGAATCCTGAAATTGTTAATGTAAACGGCGGAGCAATTGCCATCGGACATCCGCTTGGTTGTTCAGGTGCAAGGCTGGTGACAACGCTCTTGCATGAAATGAAAAATCGCGGAAATGTAAAATATGGCGTTGCGACACTTTGTGTGGGTGTGGGTCAAGGTGAAGCGACGATTCTTGAGTTCACAGGTTGAAAAGTTTGAAAGTTAGAAGGTTACAAGTAAAAACCTGAAAACTTGTAAACCTTCCAACTCATAAACCCAAAGGAGCACTTATGAAAAAAATTCTTTCTTTTCTTTTATTATCAATATTATTAATTTCATGCACGCCAACAACCACAACTGAATCGATTCAAACCGAAGAAAATGCTCAAGTTCCGTTAGCAACTCCAACGGCGCAAGAAGCGGTAGCATCTCCACAAGCATTGACCACAAGCGAATCCACGCCTTTGCCCGAAGTATCATCTGCTCCATTAATTGATTCACCATCTATTATCAATATTGAAATGATAGATGAACGCAACGGCTGGGGTGTGACCGAGAAACAAATTGTCCGAACCGATGATGGCGGCGTCACTTGGTATAACGTTACCCCGCCTGATTTAACTAGGATAGAAGACTCTGTTCTCCAATTTTTCTTAGATGAAAATAATGCGTGGATTCAATTTGCTGATAATAATAATTATCCATTTGTTGGCTTTTTATATCGAACACGTGATGGCGGTCTCACTTGGGAAGATTTTGAAACACCATTTAGCGATGGTGATATAAAATTTACTGATGAAAACAACGGCTGGATGCTTGCCGATTTAGGTGCTGGTGCGGGTTCAATGGCGGTTTCTGTGTTTCAAACAAACAACGGCGGTGAAACATGGAATCGTGTTTATACAAACGACCCAAATTTAGAAGACTCAAACAATACATTGCCATTGGGCGGTATTAAAGTTTTGCTCACTCCATTAGATATGCAAACCGCATGGATTGGCGGCGTGGTGTATACAAACGGCACAGTCTATTTATTCCGCACTGATGATAGCGGCAAGACTTGGACGAATATTGAGAATATTGAACTACCGCAAAATATACAAGAAAGCCAAATTACAGTTGAAAAGATTCATTTCGTTTCAGCAACGCAAGGCATTTTGGTTTTGCGCGTAACATCTAATAACCAACGCACGCTTATTTTCTCAACCAATGATGGCGGCGTAACATGGCAAGCATTTTCTCAAAACATCCCCGAAGCAGGCTTGCTTGAAATACCGTCAGCCAATGAAATCGTGTTTTATTCCAGCGACCAGTTTTACGTCACAGAAGATGCGGGCGTTACTTTCAACATCATCAATTCTGAAACATCGTTTGGCAATACTGTATCAGACATCAGTTTTGTCAATTCAAAAAATGGTTGGCTTATTGCTAATCAAAAAACTTTATATCGAACAGAAGACGGAGGACAAACATGGAACGTATTAATTCCATAAAATTATTTTTGATATTGACTCTCGCAACACTTGCTTGCGGATTCCCAACCGCTTCATCCGCGCCGACAGTTGTTCCTGAACAACCAACCTTAGTTATCCCGACAGCGATTCCATCCGCATTAACGATTGAGCAAATCAACAATGTGCAATATCCATTACTCGTTTCAGAAGATGGTCGCGTGGTGCAAATGGCGAATGGCATATATCAAAGTGGAACAGATACCTTGTCTATTGATTATGCTTACATTGCCGTGACTCAATTTTTTGCATTAGGAGATTTAACAGGTGATGGCGCAGGCGATGCGGCAGTTATGTTCTTAGAAAATTATGGCGGTACTGGACAATTTGGTGTATTAGCAGTGTATGCCAATGTTTCAGGCGAACCTGTGTTTTTAGATTCATTATTGATTGATGACCGCCCCATGCCAAATAGTATTTCATTAATCAACGGCGAAATCTTTTTGGATGTAATCGTGCATGACTTTGATGATGGTGGTTGTTGCCCAACTTTACCAACTACACAAACGTATGCTTTGGTAAAAAATCAATTGCGTTTGGTGAATTACACAACCGTTGCGCCCAATGGAATCAAACGTGAAATAATCATTACTTCTCCAGTAGATAATACTGAACAGGCAACGCGCTCGTTTCAACTAGCAGGTTCTGTAAGCATTGCTCCGTTTGAAAATAATTTATCTTATTTTGTGTATGATGAAGATGGCAATCAATACATCGCTGGACCAGTCACCGTCACTGCGCCAGATTTTGGCGCGCCCGGCACATTTGATACCACAATGGTTTTAGATAGTCTTCCTGCTGGAATTTATTATATAGAAATCCAAGACCAATCCGCCGCTGATGGCTCAATTTTGGCGTTGGAAAGTGTGAAAATTGTTTTGAAATGAAAGGAGAATCTCATGCCAAACCTTGTTCGTGATTGGATGTCTTCCCCCGTTGTTGTGGTGGATGCAGATACAAGCGTATCTCATGCTATGACATTAATGCGTCGCCGCAAAATTAACAGCCTTGTGGTGGATGTGAGTGAAAGCAATCCTGCGTATGGCATTATCACTACCACGGATATTCGAGACAAAATTGCGGCAGAAGGGCGCAACCCCGCTGAAACGACTGTGCGTGAAATTATGTCTGGGTCTATTATTACGGGTCGCGCCGATTGGACGTTGATGGAATGTTCACAACTGATGCAAAAACATAAATTTCATCACCTTCCCATTGCAGATGAAAACGGCAACTTGATTGGTATGATTTCTGCAACTGATATTTTTATGGCTGTTGAAGAACAAGGCTGGATAGAAGGAAAATAAGACCGCGGACGGCTGTAATCGTCCCGCAGGTTTAAGAGAATTAATAAACCAACCTGCGGGACGTTGAATAATTACGCTTTTACCGCCGCTTGCTTCATGTGAGATAAAACGCCCACGAAACCATTAATCCGCTGTTGTGATATGGCTTCGTGCAAATTCATCGCTAAATAAAAATCGGCTGGGACTGAGATAATTTCTTCCAACGTGCAACCATTCAACCCGTAGAGAAGAATCGAAGCGAGTCCACGCACAGTGGGGGATTCTTTTGGAATCTCAAAATAAAAATTAATTTTGTCGTTTGAATCTTTTTCAGCAATCAGAAAGACGGGAGTCATACATTCAGGTACAGGCTCCATCTTTTCACGTTCGGCTTTGAAGCGTTCTGGTAAATCAGGGAACGTTTCAGCATAAGCAATCAAAGTCTCGAGTTTTTCTTCACGAGACATGCTTGCAATATCATCAACGATTTCTTGTAATTTGGTTGGTAATGACATTTTGTTTTATGTAGGGGCGACTCGCGAGTCGCCCCTACAACATTAATTATTTTTCAATCGGCGCATCAACCAAGTTGCCCCACTCAGTCCATGAACCATCATAGTTCTTGACCTTTTCATAACCAAGCAAATATTTCAACACAAACCAAGTCAATGATGAGCGTTCACCGATGCGGCAATATGCAATCACTTCGCCATCGGGTTTAATATTTTTGCCTTCATATAAAGCCACCAATTCATCTTTTGTTTTGAAAGTTGAATCTGCCTCGTTGACTGCTTGCGCCCACGGAATGCTTACGGCTGTTGGAATATGTCCGCCACGTGTTGCACCTTCTTGCGGATAATTCGGCATGTGAGTCAATTCACCAGAATATTCTTTTGGTGAGCGGACATCAACCAATGGTTTCTTGGCATCAATTTGTTTGAAGATGTCGTCCCGAAATGCGCGAATGGATTTATCCGCTTCTTTTGCTTTGTAGGTTGTTTTGGGGTAAGAAGGGACATCTTTTACAAAGGGACGCTTTTCTTGTTCCCATTTCAAACGTCCGCCGTTCATAATTTTTACATTTTGATGACCATAATATTGGAAAAGCCATAACGCATAAGCCGCAAACCAATTGGATTTGTCACCATAGAAAACAACCGTTGTATCGTTTGTAATTCCTAAATTGGATGCAACTTCTTCAAATTTTTCTTTGGTCAAAAAATCGCGTCGTAATGGATGTTGTAATGTGCTGAACCAATCCACTTGCACCGCACCTTCAATGTGACCTGTAGCATATAACAACGGGTCTTCATCTGATTCAATAATGCGCACATCTGGGTTGTTCAAATTTTTGGCAACCCATTCGGTATCAACTAAATATTCAGGACGAGCGTAAGACATGATGTGTTTTCCTTTTTTGTGTTTTCTTGTGTCACCCTGAGCCGTTGGTCGAGTAGGACGAAGTCCGTATCGAGACAAGGCGAAGGGTCTCTAAGATAATCTTTGAGATTCTTCGCCACAAAAACAAGAGCGTGGCTCAGAATGACATAGTCTAAAAATTAAAAAGCAGTCAACATAAAACAAAAGGATAGCGAACAATCCTGCGGATACAATTTTCTCGCGGGAGCCGTTCCACTATCCTAAGTCGTTGACTGCTTTTTTGGGTGAGCGTCTTAGGCTGTGGTTACGAACCCCGCCATAGACACAAGCAATATAAATATTTTTTCATAAGGCTGGACGTATTTTACGGAAATAAAAGTTTTTGTCAAGATAAAAATTATTCTGTAAGGACACAGCGAAATGATTTATGACTATAACCTCAAATAGACTCGCTGTGTCCCTACGTTTCACTTTGATGTAAAATTGATGTATGCCAAAACAAAAGTATTATGTCGTTTGGAAGGGACGCAAGACTGGCATCTTCACCACTTGGGCGGAATGTGAAAAACAAGTGAAGGGATTTGTTGGCGCGCAATATAAAGCCTTTGAAAAAGAATCAGAAGCCGAAGCCGCATATTTAGCAAAGTATGATGATTACAAAGGAAAGCCATCATCTATTGGTAGATGGAAGAACGCAAGTTATAAACCCAAACTCCCCTCTATCTGTGTAGATTCTGCATACAACGGCAAAACAGGCAAACTCGAATATCGAGGTGTGAACACATCTACTGGTGAAGAAATTTTCAAAGCAGGACCATATCCCGAAGGCACAAACAACATCGGGGAATTTTTAGCAATCGTGCACGCGCTCACATGGCAAGCCAAACATAACATGAACATCCCCGTTTATTCTGATTCTGAAAATGCCATTTCGTGGGTTTATACAGGCGAGTGCAAAACCAAATTAAAACATTCAACCAAAACTGCAGTTTTATTTGCATTGATTCGCAGTGCTGAAAATTGGCTGGCTGAAAATCAATTGCCCGAAGATAAAATTTTGAAATGGGAAACGAAAACATGGGGTGAAAACCCTGCTGACTTTGGGAGAAAGTAAATGAACACATCCACTCGCTATTACGATATTGACTGGCTTCGCGTGCTTGGCACAATTGGCGTTTTTCTTTTTCACGTCGCCCGTTTTTTCAATGATGAAGATTGGCATGTCAAGAATCTTGAATTAAGTTTTGGCGCAACAGTTTTCGTCAATATTTTTAATCAATTCATCATGCCGTTGTTTTTTGTGCTTTCGGCATTTGCAATTTATTACGCCATTCAAAAACGCACAAACAAACAATTTTTATCAGAGCGTGTCAATCGTTTGCTGATTCCATTAATTTTTGGAATCTTCACTATCATCATTCCGCAAGTGTATATCGAGCGCGTCACACATGGCGATTTTGCTGGAAACTTTTTTCAATTTATTCCAGAATATTTCAAAGGTTGGTATGCCTTCGGTGGCAACTTTGCATGGATGGGTTTGCATCTATGGTATTTGCTGATGTTATTTTTATTTTCGCTTATCATGCTTCCTGTGTTTCGTTTTATCAATAAAACAAACACAAAATCACTTGCCGATTTTTTTACAAAGCCTTTTGCTGTTTATTTATTTTTTATCCCCATCGCAATTATAGAAATACTTGTCAACTTTTCACCTGATACAGTTGGGCGACGCGACTTCGGCGGTTGGAGTCCATTAACCTACTTGATGATTTTCACGCTGAGCTATTTTTTGATGACAGATTCCCGCTATCGTGATTCAATTATCAAACTCCGCTTCTTTTCCTTGACCTTCGCCTTGGTTGCTTTAACCTTCGGCTTTTATCTTGTCCTCGCACATGACTTGTCCACTTACAGTGTTGAATTTTCCATCATTCGTGGCTTCAACACTTGGTGTTGGATGCTGGCTTTCATTGGCTTGGCAGGTGCGTATCTTAATTTCAATAATAACTTTTTGAAATACGCCAGTGAAGCCGCATTGCCATTTTATATTTTGCATCAATCCGTGATTGTGATTCTCGGCTACTTCATCCGCGCGTGGGATTTGGCAGTTTTCCCAAAATATATTTTGCTTGCAAGCCTTTCGTTTGTGATTATTATGGCTTTATACGAAGGGATTATCAAACGCACAGATGTGACCCGTCGCTTGTTTGGGATGAAAGGCTGAGGGTTAAATCAGCAGGTTGAAATTAAGAAAGAAGCGGTTTTTTATCTAAGTGATTCTTCTTGCAATTAATACCCCTAGTTTAAGTACGCTTTGGCGATATAGGCTTGTTTTTCTTTCAACAACAAACCCGTTATTTTCTAAATGATTTTTTATATCTTGATAGGTGTATTCATGATTTAGATAATCGTGATACTCAAGAATGATTTTGTCTATTTTTTGCAAGGTGTGTGATGAAGCATTTAACAAAATAGGATACTCTGCGCCTTCGGCATCTACTTTCAATAAATCAACTTTTTCGATTTGATTGGCTTTTAGAATTTCATCCAACGGGATTGTTTTGACAAGTGTGTGATTTAATAGATGGCTTTCGTAAATGGAATGCCCCATATTTTGTTGCATAGAATTAAACAAAGTGATTTCGCCAATTTTATCTGAGACGGCTAAATTGAAAATTTCTAAATTTGCAATTTGATTTAACTCTTTGTTTTCTCTTAATAACAAAAAGTTTTCAGTGTTTGGTTCAAATGTAAACACTTTGCCTTGATGTGCTTGCTTTGCCGCCCAAATTGAAAAAGAACCAATATGCCCACCAATATCAATAATGGTATCTGTGGGTTGGATGGCAAAACTTTTGCTTTTATAATCACCAAACTTCCAAACTTGATACATTGCCCATTTATCAAATGACCCCACACGCAATTTCATTTTTACTGAATCACTAACTAGGTGAATGACCGTTTCTTGCCCGATATTTTTTAGATATAGAAAAGGCATGAAAAAATTAACAAACCAATACGCGCTTTCATGGATAACTCTCACGGTTATATGTCCTCTGCCTTTGTTTGAGATTGGTTTGGGTTTGCGTTACTCTTTGTATGACTTTCTAGGTTTTTGCTAGCCAGATTATAATGTAGAGACAAAGGAAAATCCACATGAAAACAGCCTTATTGATTATTGACATCCAAAAAGATTATTTCCCCGGTGGTAAAAATCCGCTGGTAAACCCGTTAGAAGCGGCAAAAAATGCTTACATGATTTTGCAATGCTTCCGCGAACATAATGGACATCACGTCCACATTCAACACATTGAAGAAGACCCGAATGCACCTTTCTTTGCCAAAGGTAGCGAAGGCTCGGACATTCATGATTCGGTTGCACATTTTGAAGGCGAGCCGATTGTGTATAAGAATGAAGTCAATTCATTTCTTAATACGAATTTGCTTGATGTTTTGAAAGAATGGGGAACAGAACGTGTCGTGATTACGGGCATGATGAGTCACATGTGTGTGGATGGAACCGCTCGTGCCGCAAGTGATTTGGGATTCAAAGTCATTGTGGCGGAAGATGCTTGTGCTACAAAAGATTTGAAATTTGGTGATACTGTCATCCCTGCTGACCATGTTCATAAATCATTTATGGCGGCACTCCGCGCTTATGGTGATGTGATGAAGTCAGATGAAGTGATTGCATTGTTAGCTGGTGAAAAAGAGAAATAATTATTAAATGTAGAGGGAATTTATCACTTGATTACACTTGCATTAACCATCTCCGCCTTTGTTTTATTTGGAATTTGGTTTCTCGTTGATATGTCTTTGTTTGATAGATACGAAGGCAAAATAAAACGTGGCATAAAAGTTTGGAGCAGAGAATTAGATACCAAATCTTGGAAATATCTTTCTTCCTTAAGACAAGATACCGTTGAAGAAAAAGAATTTTTATTTCTAAAAATTAAACAAAGTTTTATCCGTAAACACGATGGTGAAGTTCTCATTCTTGTCAGACCTGAAAATTTTACTTCCACTTGGGCTTGCACAGGCTATGTTGACTTAAATTCCCCAACTCGTGAAATACAATATCGCATGGCAATCACGGGGCTTATCTTGCTCATCATTTTCAATGTATTAGGCGTATTATTTTTTGTGTTAAGTTTTTACCCATACAAAAATGCTATTGATGCATACCTTGAAAGAAAAGCAAGTGGTAATGTATAACTCCTAAAAACATTCCGCCTTCTCCACTACGGAGAAGGCGGAGAATTAATAAATCACAGAAAAATGTTTACACACCAGCGGCTTTTTTCAAAGTGGCGGCTTTATCTGTGTTTTCCCAAGGAAGTTGAATGTCATCGCGTCCAAAGTGACCATACGCCGCAGTCTGACGATAAATCGGTTTTCGCAAACCTAAATCACGGATGATTGCGCCAGGGCGTAAATCAAAATGCTCATCAATAAGAGAAGCGATTTTTTCATCAGCAATTTTGGCAGTGCCGAATGTTTCTACATTAATAGAAAGCGGGCGAGCCACACCAATCGCATAAGCCACTTGCACTTCAACACGGTCTGCTAAACCAGCGGCAACTACATTCTTAGCAACATAACGTGCGGCATATGCGGCAGAACGGTCAACTTTTGTGGGGTCTTTTCCAGAGAATGCACCACCACCATGACGACCCATCCCGCCGTAAGTATCCACAATAATTTTTCTTCCAGTTACGCCTGCATCGCCCATCGGACCACCAACTACGAAGCGACCTGTTGGGTTGACATAAACTTTTAGATTTTTATCAACCAAATTTTTTGGCAAAGTCTTCATGATTAATTCTTCGGTAATCACTTCTGTAATTTCATTTTGTGAAACATCATCTGCATGTTGCGTGGAAATTAACACAGTATCCACACGCACAGGTTTACCTTTTGAATATTCAATCGTCACTTGACTTTTCGCATCAGGACGTAACCACTTAATGGCACCGCTTTTGCGAAGTTCACTTTGCTTGCGAGTTAATTTATGTGCCAAATAAATTGGCAATGGCATGAGTGTATCTGTTTCGTTACAGGCATAACCGAACATCATACCTTGGTCACCAGCGCCG
>JAEURG010000089.1 GCA_016789345.1 Anaerolineales bacterium
AGATTTTGAATCTGTGAATGGGCAACCTGTCTTTTCTGTCATCTTAGATGGAAAATCATACGAGTCGTTCATCTCTGAAAGTGATGAAGGCTGGCAAGTGTTGATGCGTGGCAAGCAATATCAAATCACGGTTGAGGATGAAAGAGAAAAGCGTCTGCGAGCCGCGGCAGGTGGAGGCGTGGCAGAAGGAGGCGAGTTTAATCTCAAAGCCCCAATGCCAGGTTTGGTTGTCGCCATTCCTGTTGCAGAAGGTCAAGAAATCAAAAAGGGACAAGTGTTGATTATTCTTGAATCCATGAAAATGCAAAATGAATTGAAATCTCCAAAAGATGGAACCGTGGAGCGGATTCGAGTCAAGGCTGGGGAAAGTGTGGAACAAAAGCAGGCGTTGTTGAGCGTCAAATGAAAAAACTTTGCCACAGAGCGCACAGAGTTCACAGAGATTTTTAAAAGGTCTTCTCAGAGGTCTCTGTGTTTTCTGTGGCTGAATGATTTTGTAAAAATATGCAAAACCAAGAAACAGAAGTTAAATTTTTTGTGCGGAATTTGAAGCCGATTGAATTGCGCCTTCTAGAATTGAAGGCGCAATTGATTCAGCCACGTGTGCATGAAATCAATTATCGTTTTGATTTTCCAAATAATGAATTGAGAAGTAATCAAAAAGTGTTACGGCTTAGAAAAGATGAACAAGCCAAACTAACTTTCAAAGGCGCAAGTGTAGAAGGTGAAAGCGGTGTAATGAGTCGTGAAGAAATTGAATTTGTTGTGGAAGATTTTGATAAAGCTAAGCAATTGTTGGAGTCACTAGGTTTTACACCGGTTGTGTTTTACGAAAAAATTCGCACGACTTATGAACTAAATGATACTCACATTATGCTCGATGAATTGCCGTATGGTGAATTTGTCGAGATCGAAAGTGAAAATATCACTGCGATTCAAAAAGTTTCAGCCTTACTTAATTTGAATTGGAATGCTATGGTCAAGGCAGGTTATCACGCCTTATTTGACCGTGTTGCTAGCGGATATAATTTAGAACGATGGAATTTGAGTTTTGAGGCTTTGGATGGGGTGAAAATCGAACCCGAAGATTTGCAAATCACTTTTGCGGATTGAAGAATACTTTGCTGAAAAAGCATTGCCAAATCGTTAATGTAGATTTATATTTAAGTCTGGACTCTGTATAGGGTTTTTATATACCAATCCAAGGAGAAATTTTATGCTTGAAATATTAAAAACGCTCAAGGACACTCCTTTACCGATTGTTTTGGTTATTGGTGGGTTAATCTTTCTGCTTATTCCTTTCATTCAGAAAATAAGTTCAAAAGAAGTTGGCTTTGAGACGACAAATCAGTCTTTTGCAGGCATTATTGGTTTTATATTGTTAGCTACAGGTATTGGGCTTTATATTATTCCACCTGGAGCAACGACTGCAATTCCACATACTACAATTCCGCCAGTTGTAGTTCCGTCAACAGAATCACAAAATTCACAAAGTCAGCCAACGAATGTTATTGTTCAATCAGAATCAACAGCAATTCAAACTAAAGAATTTGTACTGTCTCCAAATTGCGATGGAATGAGTTGGGCAAATTGTTGGCAAATTGACGAAAGTACACAAACCATCACTTGGGTTGGCTTTGTAAACGGAGTAACCGATATAGCGCAAGATGGGGTTGCACTTCAAAAAATCAAGGCCGGTTACACTGCTATAGTTACATTAGATGTAGCAATGACTATAAATATTTGCACAGGCACAATAAATGGTATACAACCAAGCGGAACATGCCCAAAGATTCTTCCGATTTCAGCAGGAACACACCGAATAATTTCTCCAGGAGAGAGTGGCGGATTTAGAATATATCCGTAGCGTCTTAATCTATACTACTTACAATCTCAAAATCATTCTTCCAAATCACAGATTTTATCTCTACTTTTTCATTTATCAATTTTGATACAACATTCTCGGCTGATTTCACATCACCCGAAGTGAAAAATACCACTTCCCCGTTTTCATTGGATGAGTTTCTTAATCCCCTTGCTTCTAACAAACGTTCAACTTGTTTCGCCACCGCAGGAGCAGGGTCAATGACGCGAACCTTTTCCCCGACAATTTTTTCAATCAACGGAATCACAAAGGGATAATGTGTGCATCCCAAAACAACTGTATCAATATTTTTTTCGAGCATAGGGAGCAAAGCATCGTCTAAAATCTTTTTTGTTTTTTCAGAATCCAACTCCCCTGCTTCAATTTGATTTACAAGTCCCGAACAAGTATTTTGAAATATTTCTACATCCGAAGCAAATCTCTCAACTACAGAAGCATATAAAGCACCTTGAAATGTCGCGGGAGTTGCTAACACACCTACTTTTTTCGTCTGTGTTTTTTCAGCCGCAGGTTTGACGGCAGGCTCCATGCCTACGAATTGCACATCAGGGAATTTCTCTCGTAAATATTTCAATGCCGCGGCTGAAGCCGTGTTACAAGCCACGACAATAATTTTTGCATTATGTTGCAATAAAAAATTTGTAATTCCTTCTGAAAAGTTTTGGATTTGCTCCATCGAACGTGGACCATAAGGTACATGACCTTGGTCACCGAAGTAGATGATATGCTCATTTGGCATCAATGAGCGAATTTCACGCAGAACAGATAATCCGCCTACGCCTGAGTCAAATATGCCGATGGGGTTACTTGGTAAATTCATAAATTAACTTTATCACGTAATGCGTGATGCGTGATGCGTGAAACGTAAATTACGAATTACGCATTACGGATTACTTTCCAGAAGCGTCTACAAACGACTTAAATAATTTTTGCATTGTAGGTTGATCGGTCATCCATTCAGGGTGCCATTGGACGCCGAGTGCGTAAGGATGGTCAGGGATTTCGACGGCTTCGATCACGCCATCAGGCGCATGACCAACTATGCGTAAGTTTGAAGCGAGGTCTTTTATCCCCTGATGATGTAAACTATTTACTTGCAATAAAGTCTCGCCAAAGATTTCTGCCATTTTTGATTCTTCATCAATATTAACGGGATGGCTTATCAATGTAAATTCTTGATTATCGTGCTTTAGTGAATTTGGAATTTGGTCTGGGATGTGTGTGTGCAATGTGCCACCCAATGCAACATTCATGATTTGCATACCGCGACAAATTGCTAGAAATGGTTTTTCGTTTTCAACCGATTGACGAAGCAAAGAAAGTTCGGTGACATCGCGATTTTCATCCACCAAATCAATTTTAGGGTGATTTTCGCCAGCAAAATATTTTAGTGAAATATCGCCACCGCCTGAAAATAAAATTCCTTGTAAACGAGCGTATAACTCGTTGAGGTCATCGGTTGGCAAAATAGCAGGGATTAAAACGGGAACGCCGCCTGCTTGCGTGACTGCCTGAATATAAGTGTGTTGCACAGCCGCAATATCGCGTCCGTATGGATTTTTTGTATTGTAGGTTGTGATGCCAATTAATGGTTTTGCCATGTGTCTCCAAATAATAAACCTTAAAGGCTTTATGATGTTATGAGTTAATCATAACCTAGAGCAGGAAAATTGACTTAACAATAAAGTATGTTTGAAAACCTGTCACATAAATTTCCTACAAAATAGCACATAAATAAAATCGATTAAGATGGAGTAATAAAATCGAAATAGACTTAATTTCCATGAATCGGCGGGCTAAAGCCCTGCCTTAGTTCGTGAAAGTCCGTTAAAACGGACTCTCCAATCAGCCCGAAGGGCTTCAAAGTACTGAGCGAGGACTTTAGTCCGACTTACTTACAAAATAAAAAGTCCCTGATTTCTCAGGGACTTGATAAAACTTAGTTTGTAAATTTTTCTTTGATGCGGGCACTTTTACCAGTTAAGCCACGCATGTAGTAGAGTTGTGCGCGGCGGACTTTGCCTTTGCGTTCTACAACAATTTTGTCAATACGGGGTGAGCGAAGTAAGAAGGTTCTTTCTACACCAATGCCGTTAGATGCCATACGGCGAACGGTCAATGAAGCGTTGTTGCCGCTGTTTCGCAAACGAATCACCAAGCCTTTGAATTCTTGAATACGTTCGCGTTCGCCTTCTTTGATTTTCACATGCACACTGACGGTATCCCCAGCATTGAGTTGGGGGATTTTTTCGTTATCTTTTGCCTCAACGGCTTTGATTAGGTCTGCCATTTTCGTTCTTCCTTATACTTTCTAATTAGTTTCTAAGCGCGAGGGCGGATTATAGCACGCAATTTCACAATCTACAAGATGAATTATTGAGAAAAATTAGCCACAGAGAACACAGAGACCTCTGAGAAAACCTCTTAAAAATCTCTGTGAACTCTGTGCGCTCTGTGGCTGAGAACTTAATATTTCCTTATTGCCAAAACAGCATTATGCCCACCAAAACCAAAAGCATTACTAATTGCCAAAGAAATTTTCGCTTCACGCGCTTTGTTGGGGATGTAATCTAAATCACATTCTGGGTCTGGAGTTTGATAATTAATAGTCGGTGGCAAAATGCCTTCTTTAATGGCATTCACACAAAAGATAACTTCCAATGCGCCTGTTGCACCCATCATGTGACCCGTCATTGATTTTGTAGATGAAATCGGAATTTTATATGCTAAATCATCGCCAAAAGTGGCTTTGATAGCGCGCGTCTCTGCTTGGTCGTTCAGTTGGGTACCTGTCCCGTGTGCATTGATATAACCTACATCTTCGATATTTGCACCAGCAGAATTTAATGCCATACGAATCGCGGCAGAACCACCCGCTCCATTTTCATGCGGAGCAGTGACGTGATACGCATCCGCAGTTGCGCCGTAGCCTGCTAATTCAGCAAAAATAGTTGCACCACGTTTCTTTGCATCTGATTCTCTTTCTAAAACAAAAACTGCCGCACCTTCGCCCATTACCAAGCCATCACGTTCTTTATCAAATGGTTGCGGAGTCAAATCCGTTTTGCGTGATGTTGCACCCACTCTATCAAATGCCGCAACGCCAGTTGAAGTTAAAGTACATTCTGCCGCACCCGCGAAAGCGGCATCAATCATCCCTGAACGTAACATCATCAAAGCCGTACCAATTCCATCCGCGCCAGAAGCGCATGCTGACGCGACAGAAAAACATGGACCCTTGATTCCAAATTCAATGGCGGTCATCCCAGCTCCACCATTCGCCATCAACATCGGAATAAAAAATGGACTCACTTTTCGCGGACCCACTTCATGATTTGTCAAAATCGCTTCTTGTAAAGAAGTTAACCCACCGATGGCAGATGAAATAATGACACCAATTCTTCCAGCATTTGATTCTGTAATTTGCAATCCCGATTGATTCATTGCCTCACGCGCCGCCGCAATTGCAAATTGTTCAAAGCGGTCACGTCGGCGTGCTTCTTTTGCATCCATAAAATTTGAGGGCACAAAATTTTTCACTTCTGCTGCAATATGCACATTCAAATCCGCCGCGTGTGAATCAAACAATGTAATCGGCGCCACACCAGTTTTGCCTGTGCTTACATTTTCCCAAGTTTCTTTCACATTCAACCCAAGCGGGTTTACAGTCCCCATGCCTGTAATCACAATTCTTTCCTGCATTCTGCCTCCGAATTTTTTTGACTATTCAATAAAACCCCATGATATTAAAACCGTCACGCTTGATGAAGTGCTTCGCTTCATAACTACGGGACAGTTGTTTCTGCTATTTGACTTTATCCTATTCTTTTGGCTTGTTTCTAGCTCGCCATTCGCGTTGAAGCAAACCGTAATGATATTCACTCGTATAGACCCCATCAATCAAAAGGCTTTCGACGAAATGCGCCTCACGTCGAAAACTTAATTTTTCTAGTGTTTTCCATGAACCAATATTCTCTGTATCACAATCTGCCACAATACGATGCAAGTTGATATCTTCAAACAGATAATCAAGAAGTACAGTTAATGCTTCTGTAGCAAAACCTTGATTCCAATATGCTGAAGAAATCGTAAAACCAATTGTTGCTTGTCGTATGTCATCGTCTTTAATACAAAAAGCCACATCACCAATTAATGAGCCAGTTTCTTTTAGTTCAACTGCCAATTGCAACCATTGACCTTGCTTTGGCGCATGAATATCTTTCATTTCATTAATGAAGGCTTGTGCTTTTTCTTGCGAATAAGGCAATGACCAACTTTGATATTTCGCAACCAATGGGTCATTTCGATAATTGAAAAATACTTCTAAATCAGAATTTTGAAAGTTTCTGATTAATAATCTTTGAGTGTGTAAATTCAAGCTTATTCCCCCGCCTTTGGGATGTAATCCCCTTCAATCCATTCTTCACCATTCGGACCGACTTCTTTTTTCCAAACGGGCACAATTTCTTTTAACCGGTCAATGCCATAGCGTGCGGCTTCAAACACTCCAGTATCGCGATGTGCAGCTGTGCAAGCGATTAACACCGTTGGTGTTTTGGGATATAACTTTCCGATTCGTTGCACAATGGCAATGCCTTCTATACTTTTCCATTTTTCACGAATCTCTTCGGCAACTTGTTTCATCTTTGCTTCAGCCATTGGGATATAAGATTCATATTCCAAGTAAACAGTTTCATGTGGATTATCTCGTGATGTAACTCCGCGCACCATGCCTGTAAATATTGCCGCCGCACCTGTGGATGAAAGCGTGATTTTTTCAAGCAAGTCGTTTAAATCAATTTCGGATTCGGTGATGGAATAAATAGTTGGAAAGTTCATTTTATATAAATTCCGTAGGGGCGAGGTCATCTTGCCCTTGCAAATATCATCCGCCACTTACAGGCGGGAATAATGCAATTTCGGCATTGAGCGGAATGACAGCATCGTCAAAAGCATATTCGCGGTTTATCGTAATCAATATCGCTTTCAAAGAATCTTTCAGGTTTGGATATTCTGTAGCAAGTTTTTCTTTTAATTGCTGAATGGTCATTTCGCTTGGAATATCCAAATCCATAGACTTTGTTCCCGCTTTATCTTTTATTGTCGCAAAAAATAAAATTTTGATTTTGTTCATTATTTCCTTTTGTAAGGACCCCGTAGGGGTCAAATGATTATAGAATTTTTATTACATTCTGCAAAACCCCGAAGGGGTGTCATAGGTTTCAAATTCTATATCATCCCTACGGGATTTGATTCTTTTGGCGCACATTTTCTATAATCATGTCATCCCTTCGGGATTTCACTATATCCAGACATCATTTGGAGCGGTTAAATTACTTTCCGCATCCCCTGTGTTGACTGTTCCCGCAGGTTCAATCAACATAATATGACATTCATTTTCAGCAACAGGTTTATGCTCCACACCTTTTGGGACTACAAACATTTCACCTTCGTTTAATTTGACTTCGCCATCGCGAAATAAAATTGTCAATTGACCTTTGACGACAAGAAATACTTCGTCCGTTTCTGGATGGTCGTGCCAAACAAATTCACCTTGGACTTTTGCCAACTTAAGTTGATAGTCATTGAGTTGAGCAATAATTTTCGGTGACCAATGCTCGGAGAATAAATTTAGTTTTTGCTGGAGATTGATTGAGTTGTATTGCATAATAATCCTTGAGATTCTTCGCCACACAGAACAAGAGCGTGGCTCAGAATGACATAAAAAAATTATTCATTCACCACATCACCCGATTGACCGCCATGTTTTTCAATGAGACGAATATTTTGAATCTTCATCGTCTTTTCGGCGGATTTTGCCATGTCGTAAATTGTCAATGCGGCGACAGAGACAGCAGTTAAGGCTTCCATTTCTACACCTGTTTTGCCAGTGACTTTAACTGTTGAAGTGATGATAATGCTTGGGGGTTCATCAACCAACTCGAAGTCCACGTCTATTTTGGAGATAGGCAGGGGATGACATAACGGTATCAAGTCGGAGGTCCGTTTTGAAGCGCTGATGCCAGCAATTTGTGCAACAGTTAAGACATCGCCTTTTTTAATTTGATGTGAACGAATCAAATCTAATGTTTCTTTTTTCATATGAACTTCGCCGCGTGCAATGGCAACACGTTCGGTTTCTGGCTTATGACCAACATCCACCATTTTTGCATGACCATGTTCATCAAGATGTGTTAATTTTGACATGCAAAGATTATACCGTAGGGGCACAGCGGGTAATTCATAGTTTTGATTATCAATTATTCCGCTGTGCCCTTACCGCCAATAACAGAATGATATAATTCGCGCGCGATGGATAACATTTTAGGAAAACAACTCGGCAATTACAAAGTGGAAATTCCTGTATATCAGGGTCCGCTGGATTTGTTGTTGAGTTTAATTGAACGCGCTGAGTTGGATGTGACGGCGGTTTCTTTGGCTTCGGTCACTGACCAATATTTAGCATATCTGCGCGGACTTGACCAAATGATGCCAGATGAAATTTCATCATTTCTTGTGATTGCGGCAAAGTTGGTGCAGATTAAATCTGAAGCATTGTTGCCGCGCCCTGTGGAACGTGAAGTGGGAGAAGAAGACCCTGGCGTTTCGTTGGTTGAGCAATTGAAATTATACAAACGCTATAAAGAAATTGCTTTGTGGATGGAAGATAGACAAGGAAATAATTTGCGGACGTTTTTACGCGTCGCGCCTCCGCCGAAAGTGGAACCTAAACTTGATTTATCAAATTTAACGTTAGAAGGTTTGTTGAATGCGGCTGAACGTGCTTTTGCGAGAGAAAAAGAAAAGAAACCGCTCAGCACTGTGATTACTGCTCCGCGTGTGACGATTCGTGAAAAAATTGATTTCATCACCAAAACAATGAAGAGTATTCATAAAATGACTTTCAGCGGATTAATCACAGACAAAGCCACACGTGTTGAAATCGTGGTGACGTTTTTAGCCATGTTGGAATTGATTAAACGGTATCGCATCTCGGCTGTGCAGACCGAGTTGTTCGGTGATATTGAGTTTGAGAAAAGCGGGGATTGGAATGAGGATGAGGAAATTGAGATTGAGTTTGAGTGATTAAGAGAGTAGAGAGCAGAGAGTAGTAAAGAGGGAATTGTGATTCGGGGATTGGGAATAGTAAATAGTAATTGGTAATTGGAAAGTGGGCGGAATGGTTTGGTAAAATTCCAAGCATGGAAAAGGTGAGCATATGAATCTGATTGAGATGGGTTTGGAAAAAGGTCTGATTAAGTTTGATGCAGACAAAAATTTCATTACATATATTCATCAAAACAAAAAGCGAAATTACAACAATCCCGAAGAGAAAGTGCAAGCAGAGACTTTCCTCACTTTGGTTTTAATTTATGGCTACCCTGATTATAGAATTAAGCAATTTGTACCTGTGCAAATGGGTGCAAACAAAACAGAAGCAGATATTATTGTTTATGCCGATGATGCTTGTGAAGAAACCCATATTTTGGTGGAATGTAAAAAAGAAGATTTAACTGACCAAGAATTTAACACAGCCGTTGACCAAGCCTACAGTTATGCAGTTGCCGAAGGTGCAAAGTATGTTTGGACGACTTCACGGATTAAAAATCAATATTACGAAGTTCCTGATAAAAAGCCGAAGAGCAGAATTGAAATTCCAGATATTCCACAATTTGGAGTAAAGAAACTTGCGCCTTATAAATATGTCAAAGGTGGTATCTCTCAAATTGAAAGTAGCGATTCAAAATCTGTGAGTGAGCCCGACCCAAATGTAAAACAGAAGTTTTTTGAATTGCAAGTTGTCAGTGAAAGTGAATTGACCAAGATTTTTATTCAATCACATCAGGCTTTATGGGGTGGTGGACAAAGAAACCCAAGTGTGGCGTTTGATGAATTGGATAAATTAATCTTTTGTAAAATTTGGGATGAGAAACACCCAAGAAAAACGGGCGAGCCTTACGATTTTCAGATTTTTAGAGATGAAGAACCCGAAGATTTGCTAAAGCGGATTAAGAAGATTTATGCTATCGGTGAGAAAGAAGCGCCAGAAGTTTTCAAAGATGGGATTTCGCTTTCTGCACAAGAAACGTTGACCATCGTCAAATACTTTCAACGAATCAATTTAAATAAAACAGATTTAGACAGCAAGGGCAAAGCCTTTGAAACCTTTATGGGAAGTTACTTTCGTGGTGACTTTGGACAATTTTTCACGCCGCGAACCATTGTGAAATTTATTGTAGAGACTTTGCCAATTACGCATAAATCGCGCGTGTTGGATACAAGCTGTGGCAGTGGTGGATTTTTATTGTATGCACTGGATAAAGTGAGGGAACAAGCCAGTGAATTTTATGACCCGATTAAAGAAGAAAAAGATCATTACAAACATTGGCATGATTTTGCTGAGAAAAATTTATTTGGTATTGAAATTAATGACCAAATTGCACGAACTGCAAAAATGAATATGATCATTCATGATGACGGGCATACCAATGTAATTGCCGTGGATGGATTGTTAAGTGACAAAGAAATGCAAGCCAAAACGGGTAACAAAGAATTTAAATACAACTCTTTTGACTTTATTGTAACCAACCCACCTTTTGGAAGTAGCATCAAACAAACTGAAAAAGCTTATATGAATCAATACAATTTGGCGAGAAAAGAATTGGATTGGTTAAACCCGAAAGAGACGAATGGAAAAATCACTTTACGCGAAAGCCAAAGTACGGAAGTTTTGTTTTTGGAGCAATGTCATAAATTCTTGACTGAGCATGGTTATCTTGCAATCGTCATCCCTGACGGCATTTTGACCAACAGCAGTATGCAATATGTGCGAGATACCATTGAAGAGATGTATCGAATCGTAGCAGTGGTTTCTATGCCACAAACTGCTTTTACTGCCACAGGCGCAGGTGTGAAAAGTTCGGTTTTATTTTTACGAAAACATAAAGAAAAACAAACTGAAAAGATTAACAACCAGAAAACGAAATTAAAAGAAAAATTAAAAACAGAGAATAAATATTTCGCGACGATTGAAAAGTTTGAAAAAGAAAAAAATAATGCCATTAAAGAATTAGAAAAAACTGCCAAAGATAAGAATCCAAATGCGAGTAAAAAAGAAATTGGCGAGTTGATTAAAGATAAAAAAGCCGAATTGCAAGCAGTATTTACAGATAAAGTGAATGCCCTCAAAGAAGAATTGACCGAAAAATACTTTGCGGAAAAATCGAATACGTTAGACGATTACCCAATTTTTATGGCGATTGCTGAAGACATTGGCTATGATGCCACAGGCAGACCGACGAATAATAATGAGTTGATTGAAATTGGAAATGAGTTGAAAAAGTTTATTGAGCAGATTGAGAAGACGGAAAAATAAATGTTCGCGTCGGATTAAAATCCTCGCTCAGTACATGCAAGCCCTTCGGGCTGATGGTGCGAGTCCACTTTAGTGGACTTTCACGAACTGAGGCAGGGATTTATCCCGCCGAACACAGAAAATAAAATGACCACATTCACCCTTTCACCCACCTTGAACAAAAACCGCGTTTTCATTTTGCAAAAAAGCGAAATCGAAATGCGGATTGATCCATATTTTTATATTCCCAAGTTCAAAGATTTAGAAGCAAAGCTAAAAACAAAGAGAACAAAGAAAATTTCTGAAATTGCATCCAAAATTTTTTCGGGTTCAACGCCTTTAAGTAAAGGGGATTCTTATACAGATAATCCAAGTGAAGGGATTCCATTTGTACGAAGTGGCGATTTTAATATTGATGGTTCAATAGATTTCGAGAATTTAGTTTATCTAAAACCTGAAATTCATGAAAAACAATTAAAGTCTTCTCAATTAAAAACCAATGATTTACTTTTTGCTATTGTCGGAGCAACCATTGGCAAAGTTGGAGTATATAAAAGTGACAGGAATGCAAATATAAATCAAGCTATTTGTGCTGTAAGAATAAAAGAGGGTTTTAATATTGATTTCTTAAATGCCTATTTTCAAACTTCAATTGGGCAGGGATTAATTGACAGAATAAAAAGACCTGTTGCAAGAGCAAATATTAACCTTGATGAAATAGCAACTTTACCAATTATCTTGCCAGATGAAAAAACTCAAAAAAAGATAATTGATATATTTAATTTATCCCTTGAACAGAAAAAACAAAACGAAGCCGAAGCGGAGGAGTTACTAGCCAGCATTGACGAGTATTTACTCAACGAGTTGGGGATTAAGTTGCCCAAGTCAGCAGAGAGTACGGTCAAAAATAGGATTTTTACTACTTCAATAAATCAACTTTCAGAAAATCGTTTTGACCCTTATTACCATCAAGAATCATTCAAACAATTAGATAAAATTTTATCGAGTAAATTATTTTCTAAATTTTCTAGTTTAATTGAAGTAATTACCAAAGGTGAAACACCCCTTTGGAAAGGAGAAACTTATGTTGATGAAGGAATCCCTTTCTTGAAAGTTCAAAATATTTCAATTGATGGTATTTTTGGTGAAATAACTTATATTACAAAAGAATTACACGACTCAATGGTTCGTTCAAAACTTCAAGGCGGAGAACTTCTTTATACAATGGCTGGCTCAATTGGCATTGCCACTTACTTACCAAAAGATTTTGGTGAAGCAAATATAAATCAAGCCATTGCAAAAATTATTTTGAAAGAAAATATTTCCATTAATAAAGATTATTTACTTGAAGTTCTAAATTCTTATATTTGCAACATACAAGCCAAAAGATTTTTGACTGTATCTGCACAACCAAATATTAATTTTGAACAAATTAAAGCAATAAAAATTCCCCTTCCACCCCTTGAAAAACAAAAAGAAATAGCAAAGCATATTAATTCGATTCGAGAACAAGCCCGCAAGTTAAAAGAAAAAACAAATGGAGCATTAGCAAGCGCAAGTCAAGAGATTGAAGCGATATTGTTGGGGTGAATCTAAACATGACATGTCTTATCGGGATTCTTGTTAATCATAACCGTTGCGCGGACAATGACGATAATTAATCAAACTTTCTCGGAGACATGTCATGTTTTAGTAAAAGGGTGCGACGCACTCCGCGCAAAACCAATTCTCCAATTCCCTATTCCCTATTCCCTATTCCCATTCACAATTCCCTCATCACCAATTCCCCCACTTCCACCCCACTCAAATACGCCCCATGCACAGTTGCAAAATATTTGCGTGAAGTCGCCTCGCCTGCAAAAAATAAAATATCATCCACAGGTTCAAACAAAGCATCAAAATCATCACCACTGGCAAACGGCGGAATGTGCGAATACGCGCCATACGAAAATTTATCTTTGCCCCAACGCGTAATCAAATAACTTTCAGGTTCAGGAATATCATCACCATACAAAAAGCGCAACGTTTGCATGGCACTGTTCACAATTTCATCATCTGAAAATTCTTCCAACGCCCAACCTTTATTACCACCATGAAACGCCAACAAAATCGGCTCACCATTGTACGCCGCATAATTTAACCAATACGCCCACTCGCCTACATAACTGATATTCTCAACATCATCCCAAAATATTTTTGGAAATTTCAAATAGACTTTATTCAACACTCCCATATTGATTCGATTAATAGATTCTTGTTTTGACTTTGGAAGTGACGGCTCAAACTTAACGTCAGCCTGTTTCAGCACCCCCAACGGAATCGTCACTACAACTTTTTCTGATGTAAATGTTCCATTGCTTGTTTCAACTTCCACGCCACTTTGAGAATACTTAATCAATTTCACTTCTGTATTCAGACGAATATCCAAACCTTGCGCCAATCCGTTTGTGATTTGGTTATATCCATTTGGAAAAATCACATGTTGCCCACTAAATTCTTCATCCGAATCCCATTCCCATAAAGAAAGATTCTTCGGGTCAGCCGCATAATCTAATGATGTTTCATATTGGATATAAAGATTCAATCCGCGCAATTCTTCGGGGGAAAGATTACGTTTTGCAATGGCTTGGTCAAATGCTTGTTGAAGTGACATATCTTCATCTACTTCTTCACCAATTTCTTGCACTTCATCATAGATAGATTCGTACAATCTTTCAAGTTTTATAAACTCAGCAGATGTCATTTCTGTACCATCTGCATGAAAGACAACACCATTATCGTCAATGGTTGGTACAGTTTTTACATTAAACCTTTTCGCCAATTCAGTTATTGGATTTCCATTGACTCCATGAATCCATGATGCGCCTAAATCCAATGGCACACCAAGAGATGAATCCGTCCACATCCGCCCACCGATTCGATTCCGCGCTTCGAGAATCATCACACTAATATTTTTATCTGCTAACGTCCGCGCAGCGGCAAGACCCGCAATCCCTGCACCAATCACAATCACCTTTGCATGATGAGAATCATTGCTTTGTGGCATATCAGTTTCCTGTAAATCTTGAATCAATCCGCAAGCTAATGCAAACGCAGAAGCAGTTCCAATAGACGCAACTTTCAAAAAATCTCGGCGGTTAAGTTTTTTCATTTTTCAAATCCGTGTAGGGGCACAGCGAGTCATTTTATGATTTTGGCTATTAATCATTTCGCTGTGTCCCTGCTTTTAGAAAACCGATTATGTATTAACAACGCAACCATCGCCCCAATATTATCAAACACCAACACATCAATCACTGATGGATTCCGCCCCGGCACAAACGATTGATGAAATTCATCTGTGGCTGAATAGAGCAATGCCAAGAGCCATGCTAAAAAATAATTCCTTTTAGGCAAAGCATGTAAATATGATAATGCAAGCAATCCATAACCAATGCCATGAGCAGATTTTTTGACAAAATAATCCCACGAACCATAATTAGGTAATTCATTGCTAGAACGTGACGAAAACAAAAAAATAATTATCATCAAGGTCAATGCAGGGAGCCAACGGGGTACAATTAAATTAAGAGGTTTCATTGAATACAGTTTATCTCAAAAAAGATAATGAATGGCTTACGTTTGAACATCCGCAAAAAATTATCACTACACAAAATATCAACGAGGTGTGCGAAGCGTTAGAAAATGTCGAAGCGTTGGTCAATGATAAAAATTGGCACGCAGTTGGCTTTGTCAGCTATGAAGCGGCACGGGCATTTGATTTTGCGTTGCAAACATTTGATTTAAATAATTTTCCACTCATTTGGTTTGGGTTTTATGAAAATCCAACAAGTCTTAAAAGTCTTACAGGTCTAAAAAGTCAGACCTTTCCGACCTTTAAGACCAATCAGACATCTAAGACTTATAACAACGCAATTGGAAAAATCAAAGATTACATTGCCAACGGAAAAACATATCAAGTCAACTACACCATGCGCCTCGTCTCTGACTTTGTGCCTGATTCTTTTTCCCTCTTCCTTCACCTCGCCCAGACTCAAAACAAATACGCCGCCTTTATAGAAACAGATGATTTTGCAATTTGTTCCGCTTCACCTGAATTATTTTTTGAGTTGAACGGCGAAACGATTTTTAGTAAGCCAATGAAAGGGACTATTAAACGAGGACGAACAACGAAAGAAGATTTAGTTAACTCGAATTGGCTACGCGCATCCGAAAAGAATCGTGCTGAAAATGTGATGATTGTTGACATGCTCCGTAATGACTTGGGGAAAATTGCGCAAAGCGGCAGTGTGCATGTGCCAGAATTATTTGCAATTGAAAAATACCCGACACTTTTTCAAATGACATCCACAGTGGGAGCAAAAACAAATGCTTCGGTAACAAAAATTTTTTCGGCATTATTTCCATGTGCATCCATTACTGGTGCGCCAAAAGTCAGCACGATGAAAATTATCAAAGAGTTAGAGACAAGTCCGCGCAAAATTTATACAGGCAGTATTGGTTACATTTTTCCAAATCGCCAAGCACGATTCAATGTCGCCATTCGTACAGCCTTGATTGATAAAAAAAATAAAACTGCCGAGTATGGTGTTGGTGGCGGCATTGTCTGGGATTCGGAAGATAAAGATGAATTTGAAGAAGCCTTACTTAAATCAAAGGTATTAACCAATCCCCCACAGCCTGAATTTTCTTTGTTTGAAACTTTATTATGGACTAAAGACGAAGGATACTTTTTGTTAGATAAACATATCGCGCGCTTGAAAGATTCAGCAAGTTATTTTGATTTTGAGTTTTCGGAAGAGGAAGTGGAAAAAATGTTAAGTGAAGTTAGTGTCACCCTGAGCGATAGCGAAGGGTCTCTACCTAAGCAAACCGAGACTCTTCGGTCGCAACAATCGCTCCCTCAGAGTGACACAAAACGGGTAAAAATTATTTTAGATAAAAATGGGAACTTAACCAGCGAAGTAAAAGATTTTGATTTGCAAGAAAAAGTTTTCAAGGTTTGTCTTGCAAATCAACTTGTTAATTCAAATGATGTGTTTCTCTTTCACAAAACGACACATCGAGAAGTTTATGAAAAATCTATGCAAACAGGTTTTGATGATGTTTTACTCTTCAATGAAAAAGATGAATGTACTGAATTTACTATTGGGAATTTAGTTGTTGAACAAAATGGAGAATTTTTTACTCCGCCCATTACTTGCGGACTATTAGCAGGTACTTTCAGAGAACATTTGCTTGAAACAGGAAAAATAAAAGAAAGAATTATTTATAAACATGAGTTAAATCAATTTGAGAAAATTTATTTGATTAATTCTGTTAGGAAATGGGTTGAGGTTGCATTAACCGTCCCGCAGGTTGGCTGATTTATTTTGTGTTTTTCAAATAACCTGCGGGACGTTCTTAGTTACACATCTTGCAAAGTAATTGTTACGTTCACAGTGCCATCACCTAAATCTACACCTTGAATGACCACCGCCTTGCCGCTTGGGTCGCCGTCAAAGACCATGCTGAAAACGCCATCTGAAACAACCGTGAGTAAATCTCTCTCAGTTAATCCTTGTTTGCCATATTCATCACGATAAAATGACATGACTTCGTCAAGGCTAAGTTTGGTTTGATAATTGACTGTACCTGCGACATCAAAAACATTTGTCGCATCGGAAGGTATGGGGAATTCTGAGTTGCCAAAAGAAGGATTCGATTCTCCTGATTCTGTAGACGGTTCTTCGGTTTCCGAGTCACCACCTGAATATTCAAATGACGGCAATTCTTCCTGTGTGTTGCTGTCTCCACCACCTGTAATTGTTTGACAGGCAAGCGAGGCGAGAATCAATATCAAAATGGCTATATACGCGCGTTTGTTTTTCATCTTCTTTTCTCCTTTAGTGATGATTATATAGATGTAAAAGAAAAAGTTAATCCCCCATTTAGTATATTAAACATCAGCCAAGAAAAAAGTTGATGAAACAGAATCAATTATCCGCTAGAAGCGAGGCGTTAAACCAAAAAGTGGATGAGTCAAACAGACTCATCCACTTTATCAAAACAAATTAGTTATCTACTGGGGGTTTGAAGATTAGGAATACTGCATTCACTAAAATTCCTAATACTGCCGCAGTGGCAATGGCTGGCAAGCCGCTGGGGAAAATGCCTTGCAAAATCGGAATGGGCAAAGAACCGCCTGGGAAACCGATGTTGCCACCAATACCGACAACCATAATTACAGCACCAACTGCTAAGTTGCGCGGATTAAACATGCTGACTTTGTGTTCTTGCATGAGTGCAATGCCTTGCATACCAATTGCACCAAAAAGATAAATGGCTAAACCACCACTTACTGCCAATGGCACAGTTTGAATGAGACCAGCAAGTTTACCAATAAAACCAAGCAACACTGCAATAACACCCGCCGCAATTAATGCAGGACCAGAATAGTTGCGGGTGATTGCCATGAGTGAGTTGTTTTCACCATAGTTTGTACCAGCAGTTGCACCGAGCATACCTTTGAGTGTGTCATCCACACCATCTAATACAAGGTTGAAGCCGATGTGTTTATCAAGATTATATTTTTCACGTCCGCTGTCTTCAGCAAAACGGTCAACATATAAACTGATTTGATACAAGTGCGCGGTTGATTCTGGAATGGTTGCAATTGCCATTACTGCTACGCTGAAAATTGCAGTGGCAACCATTGCACCTGTAAAAGATGGGAAGGTGAAGTTTGGCACAGCAAACCACGGAGCGGCGGCAAATGGAGCAAATTGGTCTGGGTTTGGAGCAATTAGCATAGATGAAACATACCCAACAATTGCGCCGAGCAATACAGGAATCATACCCATAAAACCACTGGCTTGCAGATAGACCGAGAAGAAAATTGTAGCCAGCAAAGTGATAATGGCAACCGCCCAGTTTGCACCTGCTAAATCTAATGCGGCAAAAGCCAAACCGAAACCGATAATGGCGGCTACAGAACCTGTCACAATCGGAGGCAGAACTCTATCAATGGCATCTTTACCAACTGATTGAATGACTAAACCGATGATGATATTCAACAAACCTGTCACAACAATACCTGCTTGAATCGTGCTAATCACATTGTCTGGCAAGGGAGTGCCAAATGCAGGTAGGCTTCCAGTCATTTGTTGAGCAATCGTTAAATACGCCGCAATATAACTAAAGCTGGAACCATAAAATAGTGGAATAAATTTTCCAATGCGCCACTTAGAAAGCAACAGAGCCACAATTGTGCCAAGCCCTGAAACCGTTAGCACCACACCAACATGAAAACCACACAATGCCGCTACAAACGCCGTAGCAGGGAACATCGTCAGCACATGTTGAAAACCTAAAAGAATCGTCTGTCCCATGGGTGGGTTATCATTGGGCAGATACCCCATCACATTATTATTTTTCGCCATCGTCATTTCTCCTGTTGTTGATTTTGATGATTTAGAAACACTAGCCTTTGGCTTACTTGTTTTGCTTACTTTCTTTTTTGTTGCCATTTTACATTCTCCTTTCCTTGAAAACAAAAACTTTTGAATCAGCAATTCTCAATAATCACCTCCAACAAAAATCGCCATGCATTTCAGGCACAGCGATAGAAAAGAACGTGATATTAGACTCACCCACAATGAGTCGATTTTCAGTACATACACTAAAACCAGATGGAGGGAAGCGCATGTTACCTTAAATAACACATTGATTTATCTACAGATACGCATTTTTTTGATGAAAATCCGCTTCATACTGACCTCCCACCTGTTCCTGTTTAGACACATTATCTTCACTTCATTTGACTTCCACAATATCCTTGTGCTAAACTCCAAGCCTATGCAACTCAAAGGCGATGTAACTATCAAAGCACCACGCAAAAAAGTTTGGGATTTTTTAACAGACCCCAATCAACTCGCACAATGCGTGCCGGGTATTGAATCGGTTGAAGAAATTGAAAAATTAAAAAAATATCGCGGCGTTGTTTCCGTTGGGTTAGGTTCAGTCAAAGCAAAATTTAATGGCGAAGTAGATATTCTCGAATTAAGCGAACCCAATTTTGCAAAACTCAAAGCACATGGCAAAGCCACAGGTAGCACAGCCGACGCCATCAGCGAAATGAAAATGTCCGATGCACCCGATAATTCGACACTTGTAGAATGGACAGCCGACATTAACGTCTCAGGTCAATTGGCGAGTTTGGTGTCAAGGCTTATGGTTCCTGTTTCTCAAAAATTAGCAGGCGTGTTTTATGATGAAGTGAAAAAGAGGATAGAAGGAAATACCGGTGGTTGAGTAGTTCCGAGCGATAGCGAGGAACGTATCGAAACCACCAGTAAGCAAAGCAATTTTTGTTATATAAAATACTTATCACATACTCTGGTCTCGATACGCCCTTCGCAAAGTTCGCTCAGGGCTACTCGACCAGCAGAATACTTATGCGCGATATTTTGAACGATATCGAAAAATGGATAGACACGGGGGAAACCATTGCGCTTGCCACCGTGATTCAAACGTGGGGTTCATCACCAAGAAAAGTTGGCTCACACATGGCATTCACCTTAAGTGGAAAAATCACAGGCTCTGTCAGTGGCGGATGTGTAGAGAATGCAGTTATTGAGGCGGGTTATCAAGTATTAAAAAATAATCACCCACAACTTTTACATTTTGGCGTAGCAGATGAAGCCGCATGGGGAGTCGGTTTGGCTTGTGGCGGAAGTATTGATATTTTTGTCAATGTACTTAATCAAGAATTTTTTCAACATCTGAAATCTATTCATAGTAATGAAAGTTCAGCAATTCATGTCACTGCAATTCGTGGTTCAGACAAATTGCTTGGAAAAGAAATCATCATTACAGAAGATAAAGAAGTTTTTGGCTCCATCGGCAACGAATGGGACAAGCAAGTGTTAAATCTGGCAATGGAATCTTTATCACAAAGAGTCTCTCGCCGCGTTGAATTAGTTGAATTAAATGAATATATTGAAATTTTCATAGAAATGATTCAGCTTGCTCCCACTTTAGTTATTGTTGGCGGAGTCCATATCTCAATTGCATTGGTCTCTCTAGCAAAAACGCTCGGCTATCAAACCATCGTCATTGACCCGCGCAAGGCTTGGGGAAATGAAACCAGATTTCCAAATGTGGATATATTGATTCAGTCATGGATTGATGATGCGTTTGATAAAGTTAATATCAATTCTTCAACTGCGATTGCTGTTTTGACTCACGACCCAAAAATTGATGACCCTGCAATAAAAATCGCATTGAACAGTTCAGCATTTTATGTCGGTGCATTGGGAAGTAAAACTACGAATGCGAAACGCAATCAAAGATTATTAGATGATGGTGTAAGTGAATCGCAAATCAACAAAATCCATGCGCCGATTGGTTTGGATATTGGCGCACAAAATCCAGAAGAAATTGCGTTAGCCATTATGTCGGAAGTAGTAAAAAGTTACAGGAAACAGAATCAAACAGAAATCAAGAATAAAGCGCAATCTCCAATCTCTAATTCTCTAATCTCTGAGGTTTTATGAAACCTGCTCCATTTGAGTATCATGCTCCGAGTTCCATCGAAGAAGTTTTAGATTTGAAACATCAATATGGTGATGATGCTAAGTTTTTAGCGGGCGGACAAAGCCTTGTGCCTGCCATGAATTTTCGCATTGTGCAACCCAGTGTGTTGATTGATTTGAATCGTGTGAGTGAATTAAGTTTTATCAAAGAAGATAAAAATGTGATTCGAGTGGGTTCAATGGCGCGTGAACGACATTTGGAATTTGATAAAGCGATTCAAAAACATACGCCATTATTACATGAAGCCGTTCCATTTATTGCGCATCCACAAATAAGAAATCGTGGAACGATTGGCGGCAGCATTGTCAACGCTGACCCTGCGGCTGAATTACCAGTGTTGATGTTGGCATTGAATGCCAGATTGAAAGCGAAAAATAAAAATGCTGAACGCTGGATTGATGCAAAAGATTTTTTTGCAGGCATGTTCACTACTGCACTTGAACCTGATGAAGTGTTGGTTGAAATTGAATTGCCTTTTGCTAAAAAAAATACAGGTTGGTCATTTATGGAAGTTGCACCGCGTTCTGGTGATTACGCCATGATGGGCGTGGCTACGTTAATCACGTTGGATAAAAATAAAAAATGTAAATCTGCAAAGTTGGTTTATTTGAATGCAGGCGATGGACCTGTAGAAGCAGTTGAAGCAGAAAAACTTTTGGAAGGTGAAGTTTTGAATGATACATTGATTGAATCTGCTGCATTACATACTAGCGAAAAAGAAATTAATCCATTTGGAAATATTCATGCTTCAATAGATTTTCAAAGACATTTGGCAAATTCATTAACGAAGAAAACTTTAAAACAAGCCTTGCAACGCGCGGAGGAAAATTTTTAATGTCACAAAAACTTTCCGTCACTGTTACTGTTAATGGAACAGAATATACAAAAGAAGTAGAACCAAGAATGTTGTTGAGTGATTTTTTACGCCACGAACTTGGATTAACTGGTACACACGTTGGTTGTGAGCATGGAGTTTGTGGAGCATGTACGATTATGTTCGATGGTGAATCGGCGCGTTCATGTTTAACATTCGCAGTCCAAGCCGATGGACATGAAATTACTACGGTTGAAGGGCTTGCTCCTGATAAAGATAACTTACATCCATTACAACAAGCATTTTGGGAAGCACATGGCTTGCAATGCGGTTATTGCACACCAGGAATTTTGATGAGCATGATTCCGTTCTTGAAACAAAATCCCAACCCAACCGAAGATGAAATCCGCCATGCACTTTCAGGCAATTTATGCCGTTGCACAGGCTATCAACACATTGTGGATGCGGTCAAACTTGCGGCAGAGAAGATGAAGTAATTGGACACTAGAGATTAGAGACTATGTTGCAATCCGTTACTCAAGCCTTTCAAAAAAATGAAGTTTCATCAAGAGAATTTATCTCCAGTCTCCAATCTCATTTTGATTCTCGTGAGCCTGATGTGCTTGCATTTATCCTAGAAGAAAATCGCTTTGACAGATTACAAAAAGAAGCGGAAGAACTTGTCAAAAAATACCCTGATGTAAACAGTCGCCCTCCATTATTTGGGATGACCGTTGGTGTGAAAGATATTTTTCATGTGAATGGTTTTACAACACAAGCGGGAAGCAAATTACCAGCACAAGATTTACAAGGCAATGAAGCAAAAAGTGTTTCAAAATTAAAAAACGCTGGTGCACTTGTTATGGGAAAAACTGTCACAACTGAGTTTGCATATTTCACGTCTGGTCCAACGCGCAACCCACACAATCAAAATCACACGCCTGGCGGTTCGAGCAGTGGTTCTGCCGCGGCGGTCGGCGCGGGTCTTTGCAATCTCACGCTCGGCACGCAAACCATTGGCTCATTGATTCGTCCTGCCGCGTTTTGTGGTGCAGTTGGATTCAAACCTACTTATGAAAGAATTTCGCGTGAAGGCGTGATTCCATTGTCACCAACTTTTGACCATGTTGGGATTTTTTCACATGATGTTAAAACAGCAAATCAAGTTGCAAGTGTGTTATTAGAGAATTGGAGATTAGAGAATTGGGATAAAAAACCGATTCTTGGAATCCCAGATGGAAAATATCTTGCTAACGCCTCAGACTTCGCTCAAACCTGTTTCAATGACTTATGCAGTGTACTAGCCCAAGCAGGCTATGAAATTCGGCGTGTACAGGTTATGGATGATTTTGATGAAATCAAATCTCGGCATGATGCAATTATGTCATACGATGTGTCACAAGTTCATAAAGAATGGTTTGCGAAGCACGAATCACTTTACTCACAAAAATTTTCGGATTTAGTAAAACGCGGAAGAACAGTCAGCAACTATAAATCAAGTCTTGAAGCGCGTGATAAGTTTAGAAATCAAATCAATGAAGTGATGAATCAAAATCAAATTGACTTATGGATTTGTCCTCCTGCTATTGGACCCGCACCAAAAGGTTTAGATTCCACAGGCGACCCTGTGATGTGCTTGCCGTGGACTCAAATTGGTTTTCCTGCCATCAATATTCCGACAACAAAAAATGAAGATAACTTGCCAATGGGATTACAACTTGTTAGCAAATGGAACTCAGATGAATCATTACTTGCGTGGGCAGAAGAAATTGAAAAGGTTGTGAGAAAGATATGACAGTGATTAAGTGGAATGTGCGTGCGGGAACATATTACGACTCAGTTGTGTTGATGCAACTTCAACGCGGACTTTTAGAATTAAATGGCGTGCTGGATGCAGGTGTAGTGATGGCGACGCCTGCCAATAAAGATTTACTCGCCACAAATAATTTATTACCTGAAAATGTTTCAGCAAACCCTGATGATTTATTAATCGTCGTCAAAGCCAATGATGATGCTTCTGCAGAAGATGCTATCAGCAAAGTAGATGAATTACTTGCGAAAAGAAAATCTTCAAGCGTTTCACAAGATTTTCGTCCGCGAAGTTTATCTGCCGCAGTAAAACAATTGCCTGAAGCAAATTGGGTTTTGATTTCTGTGCCAGGTCGTTATGCCGCTGCTGTTGCACGCGAAGCCCTTGAATTAAATAAACATGTTTTTCTTTATAGTGATAATGTTTCACTCGAAGATGAAATTGCATTGAAGAAAACCGCACGAGAAAAAGGTTTATTAGTTATGGGTCCCGATTGTGGCACAGCCATTATCAATGGCATTGGTTTAGGATTTGCAAATCGTGTTCGTCGTGGAGCAATTGGAGTCGTCGGCGCATCGGGCACGGGCACGCAAGCAGTTACTGCACATATTCATAATCTCGGTGCTGGAATTTCTCATGCTATCGGTACAGGTGGACGTGATTTGAAATCTGATGTTGGTGCAATTACTGCTAACCAAGCGCTGGAGGCGTTGGCAAAAGATGATGAAACAAAAGTGATTGCGTTGATTTCAAAACCTCCATCACCTGATGTTGCCACGCAATTAATTTCCGCCGCGCAATCTACGGGTAAACCTGTTGTTATTTATTTTATTGGCTATCCCCCACCTGCTAGAAAAATCGGCAATTTACATTTTGCTATTAGTTTGAGTGAAGCTGCTGAACTTGCAGTAAAGCAGTTATCAGTAAACAGTAATCAGTTGTCAATAAACAATAACAAGGGTTATTTGCGCGGTCTTTTCTCTGGTGGAACTCTTGCGTATGAAACGTTGCTTGGTTTGCAAGCAAGTCTTTCGCCAATTTATTCAAATGGTCCAATCACTGCAAATCAAAATCTCAAAGACCCGCTTAAAAGTGAAGCACATTCCATTATTGATTTAGGTGATGAATTTTTCATGGTCGGGCGTTTGCATCCGATGATTGATAATGATTTACGAATCAGACGTATGAAACAGGAAGCGGCTGACTCAGAAGTTGGGATGATTCTTTTTGATGTGGTGCTCGGTGAAGGTTCGCATCTTGACCCTACGGGAGAGTTGGTGCCTGCTATTCAAGAGATACAAGCCTCAAGAAAAGACATCGAGTTTGTGGCTATGGTCATCGGCACAGATGATGACCCACAAAACATTCAATCTCAAATTGAGAAGTTGCAAGAAGCAAATGTCACTGTCTTTAGAACTGCTGCAGAAGCGGTGGAATATATCAGTTTGAAATTTAATACCAATAAAAAGAATGAATTTACACCTGTAGATTTAGAACAATTAAAGCAACCACTTGCTGGAATCAATGTCGGCTTGGAATCATTTTATGAAAGCCTGATTTCACAAGGTGCACAAGCTGTGCACGTGGAATGGAAACCACCTGCTGGTGGTAATGAAAAATTAGCAAGTTTGTTAGCGAAGATGAAGAAATAAAGAGATTAGAGATTAGAGATTAGAGATTAGAGATTAGTTAATCTCCAGTCTCTAGTCTCCAATTATCAATGGAGATAATTATGGATATTAATAACGCCAACCAAATTGCTGTTGACCGAATTATGAATGCCCGACCTATTTTGAAATCCATTGCAACTGCACGTGATCTCATCCCCGGTATGAAAGACAATTTGTTTTTACATGCAGGTCCGCCGATTGAATGGGCGCGGATGTCAGGTCCGTTGCGCGGAGCAATTATCGGCGCAATGATGTTTGAGGGAATGGCGGCGTCCGAAGCAGAAGCAACTAAAATAGTAGAAAGAGGCGAAGTCGAATTTGATTCATGCCATCACCATGGCGCAGTCGGCCCGATGGCAGGAGTCACATCTGCTTCGATGAAAGTGTATGTGGTTGAAAATGCGGAACATGGAAATAAATCTTTTTCCAATTTGAATGAAGGTTACGGAAAAGTTTTACGATATGGGGCTTATAGTGATGATGTGCTGAAGAAGTTGCATTGGATGAATGATGTTTTAGGAACAGCATTAGCCGATGCATTGGCAAGTTCAAGTGGAATTGATATGCGGGCGTTGATGTCTGAGGCGTTGCACATGGGCGATGAAGGGCATAATCGTAACAAAGCAGGTTCATTGCTATATTTGAAATTGCTTGCGCCATTGATTGCTAAGACGATGAAAGATAATTCGGCAATGTCTGAAGTTTTGCAATTTCTTGGTGATAATGCATTGAGTGTTTTGAATCCTGTCATGGCGGCGTGCAAAGCAATGACCGATGCCGCGCATGGTGTAGAAGGTTCAACGATTGTCACGACGATGGCGCGCAATGGAACTGATTTTGGAATCCGCGTCAGTGGGCTTGGAGAAAAACAATGGTTTACAGCACCTGCTGAAATTCCAGTTGGTTTATTTTTCTCAGGTTTTTCACAAGATGATGCAAACCCTGATATCGGTGATAGTGCCATTACTGAAACGGCAGGCATTGGCGGATTCGCGATGGCAACTGCGCCTGCGATTGTGACATTCGTCGGTGGCACACCAAAAGATGCGATGAATGCCACGCTTGAAATGTATGAAATCACATTTGCCGAAAGCAAATTCTTCACCATGCCATCACTCGAATTTCGTGGCACACCCACCGGCATTGATTTACGAAAAGTTGTTGAGTTAGGTATTACACCACGCATCAACACAGGTATTGCGCATAAAAATGCTGGTGTTGGTCAAGTTGGTGCAGGGTTGGTGAGACCGCCATTAAAAATATTTGAAGATGCCTTGTTGGCTTATGCAGAAAAATATAATTTATAAGGAGAATTGAAATGACCAAAATCTACGACCTCTCGCAAGACCTAAATGCCGATGCTTCGTTCTGGCCCTTTTACCCACCGTTTGAAGTGAAATATATCAAACGCAAAGCGGAACAAGGCGTGAATGCCCAATACATTATGACGTCCAATCACATGGGCACACATTTGGATGCGCCAAAACATTTTGTGACCAACGGCAAAACCATTGAGCAAATTCCAATTGAATGGTGTTATGGACCTGGTGTCATTGTTGACTTGAGTGACATGCTCGATGACCTCGGTATGTTTACACCAGAAGATATTGAAAAACGGGCAGATGTACGTGAGGGCGATATTTTATTCATCCATACCGGTTGGCATAAATATTCTTTCTTTAGCCCACAAGGTGATGAAGAACGATATATCCAAAGACATCCCGGTCCACATTACAGCATTTGTGATTGGCTATTGAAAAAGAAGATTCACATCTGGGGTGTAGATATGATTTCTACAGACCACCCAATGAATTTACCGATTGGTCGCTTCTTAGGAAAAGGCGGATTAGAGCACTGGCAAAAAGTCCGCAAGTTGACTGAGGCAAAATTCGGTGCAGATAAGATGGATGAATTATTCCCAGATTCTGCTTATCAATTAACCCACAATGCTTTATTCCCGCATGATTGTATGCATGTTGAAAACCTTGGTGGTGATATTGGATTGAAAGAATTACACAACAAACGCATCACGCTTGGAGTCTTCCCATGGAAGTTCAAAGGTGGCGAAGCAGCGTTTTGTAGAGCAGTGGCTTGGGCGTAATTAAAAAATCTCTAGTCTCTAGTCTCTTTTTAATTCGAGACTAGAGACTGGAGATCGGAGACTGACTGTATGACAACTCGATATTTCGGCGAAAGAATCAAACGCAATGAAGACCCACGTCTATTGACAGGGCAGGGATTGTTTGTAGATGATGTTGATATTCCTAACATGTTGCATGTTGCATTCTTGCGTAGTCCGTATGCACATGCAAAGATAAATAACATTGACGTTTCACAAGCCTTAGAGCGTGAAGGTGTGGTTGCGGTTTATACCGCCAATGATTTAGGTGATTATTGGAAACCTGGTCCGTTGTTGGTTTCGCCGCCGCCTGTCAAAGACATCGTCTTCAATCAAAAGACTCAAGTGCCACTTGCAAAAGATAAAGTCAAATTTGCGGGTGAGCCGATTGCGATGGTAGTTGCAGAGAGTCGCTATATCGCCGAAGATGCGCTTGCCGATATTCAAATTGATTATGAGCCATTAAGTGCAGTCGTTGATTTAGAAAAAGCATTACAACCTGATAGCACTTTGATTCATGAAGAAATTGGTTCAAATATTGCCGCACATGTAGTGCAAACTAAAGGCGATTTTGAATCTGCAAAAAACAAAGCAGACTTAATCATCAAACGCCGCTTCTTATATGACCATGGTTGTGCCGCCGCAATGGAAAATCGTGGGATTGTGGCGGAGTGGGATAAGCGTGCAGGACGATTAACTGTTTGGGATACGACTCAAGCACCCGTCGTGATTCGAAACGGCCTCGCTGGCATGTTGGGGTTATCTGAAAGACAAGTCCGAGTCATCGCGCCATTCATCGGTGGTGGATTTGGTCCGAAGATTATGATGTTCTACCAAGAAGAAGTGTTAGTTCCATGGGCAGCGATGAAATTGAATCGTCCTGTCAAATGGATTGAAGACCGTGCTGAAAATTTTGTTGCCACCACTCACGAACGCGGACAAATCCATGATGCCGAAATTGCGTTTGATAAAGAAGGTCATATTCTCGGCGTGCATGATGTTTTCTTACATGATACAGGCGCGTATGCTCCGTATGGTTTGACTGTTCCGCTTAATTCACAAGCCAATGTGTTGGGATTGTATGAAATTAAAAATTATTACAGTGAATTTACTGCTGTGTTTACGAACAAAACGATTGTCACACCATATCGCGGAGCAGGACGTCAACATGGCGTATTTGTTATTGAACGTGCATTAGATATTGCGGCGAAAGAATTAAAAATAGACCGTGCTGAGATTCGCCGACGTAATTTTATTAAGCCTGAACAATTTCCGTATGACAACGAAATTATTTATCAGGACTTTGCACCGATTGTATATGACAGCGGAAATTATGAACCATTGTTAGATATGACGCTTGAAAAAATTGGTTATCATAAATTTATCAATGAGATTCAACCGAAGTTACGCGCCGAAGGAAAACATGTCGGTATTGGACTTGTTGCTTATGTAGAGGGTACAGGTATCGGTCCGTATGAAGGTGCAAAAGTTCAAGTGATGAGCAGTGGACGTGTTTCTGTCGTCACAGGTGTTGGCACACAAGGGCAAGGTCACTTCACAAGTTTTGCACAAATCGTCGCAGAGCAACTTGGTGTAGCTGTAGATAAAATTGACGTGGTCACTGGAGATACTGATCAATTCTATTGGGGTGCAGGCACATTTGCGAGTCGCGGAGCAGTCGTGGCAGGCAATGCAATTCATGAAGCCGCGAAAGTTGTAAGAAAGAAAATTCTTAAACTTGCTTCCGAACATTTCAATGCGCCCGAAGATGAACTCGAACTCGAAGATGGATTTGTAAAAGTGCAAGATATTCCAAGACAATCTATTTCATTGGGTGAATTAGCAGGTAAGGCGAATCCCATGCGTGGAGCCGTCAAGCCAGGAACAGAGCCGGGGTTGGAAGCAACCAATTATTTCGGTCCAGAAAGAGGCGCAACTGCAAGTGGAATCCATGCCATGATTGTAGAAGTGAATCCAGACACAATGCAAATCAAAATCCAAAAATATCTGGTCGTGCATGATTGCGGAAGAGTCATCAACCCATTAATTTTGGACGGGCAAATTCATGGCGGTGTGGCGCAAGGAATTGGGAACGCTTTTTATGAACATCTCAAGTATGATGAAAATGGGCAGTTGCTAAACGGCACGTTTATGGATTATCACCTGCCCACCAGCCTTGAGGTGCCGCGCATCGAAACCGCGCATGGCGAAACGCGTTCGCCGCTCAATGAAATGGGCGTGAAAGGTGCAGGCGAAGCAGGCGCGATTCCTGTCGGTCCGTTGTTTGCACAGGCATTGGAAGATGCTTTGCATAATGTTGATTTTGAAATTTTGGAAATTCCGATTAATTCGAATCGTTTATGGGAAATTGTAAATAAGAGAGATTAGTAATTGGGGATTAGAGAATTGGAGAATTATTTCGCTTCACTCTTAGCCGATGGTTGGTTCTGACCATCGGCTTTTATTCTTATTTATATAGGATTTGTTTGAACATAGTTTTAATTATAGGCTACAAGCCTTTACTATGAGATTGCTGCGTCTTGTTTTGCGTCTCCATTATCACGAGGTTTATTATCAGGTTTATCATCCTTAATAAACAGGGGTAAATAAACTTGTACAAAACCATAAACAGAAATCCAAACTAGAGCAATTGCTCCTATAACGATTGTCAAACGCTGGTTTACAAGCTCTCCAAGATAAGAATCTTCAGCAAGAGCTACTTCAATTCCAAATTGAGTAAAAACAACAACACCAATACAAGCCAGTATTATTTCAACGAAATGAATAAGATTTGGGGTAGACTTATTTTTTATTGTGATAATAATGTACGGCAGTCCGCATATCAAGCCAACTAACAAACCAATAATATTAATGTCCATCGTTTTTTCCCCTATCTTTATAGTCTTGGAGTACCTTAAGTATATCGTCTCTTACTTCAGGAGAAAAATCTTCAATTTTTCTTTCTAGCTCTTCCAGGGCATGCCGTTGTTCTTCAATCTTACGATTTATGTCGTCAAGCTCATCTTTTTTTCTTTGTAAATTCTTCTCAGCTTTAAAGGCTTCTTTCCTAAGTTTAAGTGACTTACGCTCCTCTGGTAAAAGGTTATCTAAAATCGATGACCATTTAATTAATGAAACAGATTTTGAAGGTGATTTTATTGATTCGGCAAAAGAAATCTTAAATTCACTTAACTCATTTGAGGGAACGCTATCAAAAAACTCCTGCCACTCTCTAATTTCTACACCAGCCGAAATTTCTGAAATTAATTCCTGAAGCGTATTGCTGCCAATAAGCAAGCCAGCAACCGCACCTACTAAAGCTCCTATTGGTCCAAAACTACTACCAAGCAAAGCACCTCCTACACCGGTTGAAATAGCACCTGTGGAGTTTCTTAAAAGATCTAAATATTTTTTTTCATTTTCATCACTCATTTAGTAACCACCTTTCTTGATTAAAACTTGATTTAAACAATGAAGAATTATTTCTTTCTTTGAATAATGGTATTAAATTCTTTTTTTTCATTTTATTACTCTAATTATACTCCCCAATTTTCTACTTTAAATTAAATCTTTATCACCACATTCCCCTTCTTCTCTTCCGAATCCACATATCTATGTGCTTCAACAATTTGGTCTAACGAATAACTTCGGTCAATCACAGGTTTGATGATTCCAACCTCAATCAATTCCTTTAACCTGAGCAGATTTTCGGTTGAGTAACCTGCTTCCCAACTCAGCAATTTTTTATTGCTCTTTCCAGCCCATCCCATTCCAAGCATGTGACTCATTTTTGGATTTGCATTCAGGTACGTTCCATTTTCGTTCAGCGAATTTACACTTCCCCAAAACGGACTCCCGCCAATCGTATCCATAATGACATCATATTTCTTTCCGTTTTTTGTATAATCTTCTCGTGTGTAATCAATCACATGGTCTGCGCCAATCGAACGGAGCATTTCCAATTTTCCGCCACTGTCTACACCTGTCACTTCCGCGCCGTAATGTTTTGCAAGCTGAACAGAATATGTGCCAATACTTCCACCAGCACCAACGATTAAAACTTTTTGTCCATGCTGGATGTTGACTCTATCAAAAGAATGTAACGCTTCAATTCCGCCAAATGGAACAGTAGCCGCTTCTTCATATGTGATGTTAGTTGGTCTTTTTCCCATCACGCCCGCCATCTCTGACGGTTTTTCTGAAATGCATCTATATTCGGCATACGTTCCGAATCCCAAACCTGTGTAGCCATACACTTGATCCCCTACTTTGTATTGAGTCACATTTTTGCCAGTTTCAACAATCTCGCCAGCAAATTCTGTGCCGAGGATTTTGACTCTGCTGGGTTTGAAAAGACCAATATAAAGTCTAAGTGGAAGCGAAAATGGAAATGGAATTTTGAGGCGACGAAATTCAGTATCCGCTCTTGATACAGCCGCCGCATGAATCTTAATCAACACTTCATTATCTTTAGGCGTTGGCTTTTCAACTTCTTGAATTTGAAGCCCATCGGGTGAGCCGTATTTTGTCCATATGATTGCTTTCATAGATATTCCTTTGCAGGTACATACGCTTTGTTGAAGTTTATGTTTCTTATCATAGCATAATAAAAATCCTCTCTTGCAAGAGAGGATTTTTATTAATCAACTATCCCATTGGGTTCATTAATTGGAAATAATTTCCATCAGGGTCTGCGAGCGTGGCAATAAAACCACCGCCCATGTCATACGGTTCTTTAATCACTGTGGCACCAGCAGATTTAATCCGTTCAAATTCTGCTTGCACATCTGCTGTTTCAAAATTCAACATGATTCTTCCTGCATCTTTTGTTTTACCCCCCATTTCAGAATGATTCAAAATTCCTAAAAATCCACCACCTACTTGCCAACCCCAAAATCCATTTTCAGGGTCGTTCATGTCCGCTGGCTTGCCTAAAACTTTTTCATAAAATGCGGCTAACACTTGCGGTTGAGTCGTGCCAATCATTACCGAATTCAGATTTAACATGTGTCACATCCTTTTTAATTTAATTTTAGAACATAAATTCTATTTTGACAAGAGTTTTCGTTCCGAAAAACACAAAGTAAAGCAAAATATACTTAATGAACCTTCAACATGAGCAATCTCGCAGTGATACAATCACTCCATGTACAGCCCACAGACAATCGCAAATGAAAAAAGCGAATTACTGCAAGCAGTTCTAAATGCTCGTGCGTACAAACCTTTATATGTAAAAATCAAAGTCTTTTATGGGTGCAATCTCAAATGTGAAATGTGCAATCACTGGCGTGACACACGCGAACCACCCGTCACTGCCGAACGCTTCAAAGAAGTGATTACCGAATTAGCAAACATGGGGACAAAAAAGATTCACATCTCTGGCGGTGAACCCATGCTCAGACCACACATCCCAGATTTTGTGGAAGTTGCTTCATCTTCGGGCATCAAAGTCACCATGACCACCAACGGAACCTTGGTCACCAAAGAAAAAGCAAAACGATTGGTTGAAGGCGGGTTACGCGGAGTCAACATTTCGATTGATTCACCGAACCGAAAAATGCACGAAAAAATTCGCGGGGTCGAAGGTGCTTTCAAATCTACTGTTAAAGCCGTGCAATTATTTAATCGTTATAAACACAAAGGCAAATTGACCATTCGGATTAACACCGTCGTCAGCCGTACAAATTATCAAACGCTCGCTTCATTACCTGACCTTGCGCATGAACTCGGCGCGGATGGCATTAACTTAATCCCAGTGGATGACCACTGCGGTGAAATATTATCCATGCGCAAAAAAGATATTGCCTTATTCAATGAAGAGATTGCGCCAAAAATAGCAGAACGCGCTTTAGCATTAGGCTTAATTGTTTCGGATGAAGATGCGTTTCCCTTTGGCAGAGACGAGTCGCAGGTCAGGTTAGGACGCGCAGGTAGATACGCATTTGGATATTATGATAAACATCCCTGTTATGCTCCATGGACTCATACATTAATTGATTTCAATGGCAATGTGTATGTGTGTTGTATGACGCGCGAAAAAATTCCGCCAATTGGAAATATCATCAATCAATCTTTCAAAGAAATTTGGGAAGGTGATGCCTATCGTCACATCCGCTTAAAAATGCACCCACCTTCATTGAAGCCTTGTCAACGTTGTGATGATTTTATAGAACAGAACAAAAAAATTTGGGAAACTCTCGGTCCCTATTAACCACAAAGAACACAAAGGGTCACGAAGGAAGCCTTAAGGTCTTAAACCTTTGTATGCCTTTGTGACCCGTCGTGGTAAAAGAATTAACTCAAATCAGAAAACATGTCGCCACTATCATTATCATCCCAAGTACTCGCACGACCAAACGTATCTAAATCTGTTGGCGTAAACAACGCCGCCGCAATTGGCAAAGCCACAGGCATATCTAACCCTTGCTCACAAGCCAAACACAACCGCCCTTCTCTTTTTTGATTCGTATGCTCATCACAAAAACCACGTCCACATTTTACACATTTCCCCAAAGACGGATTCTCACAACGATGTGGAACCAAATAACCAATCACCATTTCACATTGTTCAGCCATTGAGACACCTCAAATGAAAATTGTATTACTTTCCGAAAAGTATACACCAGACATCGGCGGGCTTGCAATCTCAACCGAGCGACTTGCACATCTATTAACATCTGCTGGACATCAAATCCGCCTCTTCGTCCCAACCTCCAACCTGCCAGCCTCCGAGACGCATTCTCTTAACTCAAACGGAGTCAGCGTCACACGTTTCGGCGCACACAAACGCGTGGATGATACATTAGTAGATTGGTTTGAATTAATTGTTTCAGCACATCAAAAAGAATCGTTTGATTTAATCCAAGCCTATTTTCTTCCTCAAGCAGGCTTTGTCGGCGCGTAT
>JAEURG010000118.1 GCA_016789345.1 Anaerolineales bacterium
AACTGCATTTGGTGCACAACGTTGGTTTCAAGTGGGTGTGTTGTTTTTGCAACCGACAGAATTTGCTAAAATTATCGCCATTATTATTTTGGCGCGCTACTTTGAAGCAGTGCAATATCAACCACGAGATTTGAAATGGGTCATCGGTGCTGTGTTGTGGGCATCTGGCATTATTATCTTAATTCTCTTACAGCCAAATTTAAGTAACGTCATGGTTTTATCTGTCATTTTGGCGGTTATGCTTTTTGTCAATGGCATTGAACTTCGTTGGATTTTAATCGCTGGAACGGCTGGTGCAGTTCTTTTAATAACGGTCATTGCGCTTTCGGTGCTTGGCGTGCGCATCCCTGGTTTACAAGAATATCAACAACAAAGAATCGTCAACTTTGTTGTTCCAGACCCCAATGACACCTACGGCAATCGTTACAACGTTCAACAAGCATTAATTGCTGTAGGAGCAGGTGGCTTTTTAGGGGAAGGGTACAATCAGGGAACACAAACGCAGTTACGCTTTTTGAAAGTACGCCACACTGACTTTATCTTTGCGGCAAGCTCAGAAGAATTTGGCACAGTTGGTGGTGGATTAATTATTTTGGTTATCGCGTTTATCGTTTGGCGATGTATTCGCGCCGCTCAAAAAGCGCGTGATTTGGCTGGCTCAATGATTGCGATTGGCATGGCAACGTTGATATTTTTTCAAGGCTTCGTTAATATTGGCATGAACTTAAACTTGTTGCCTGTATCTGGTTTGCCATTGCCATTTGTCAGTTACGGCGGCAGTGGTCTCACAGCCCTCATGCTCGGCATTGGCTTAGTCGAATCCGTCGTCATGCGCCAGAAAGAATTAGATTTTTAATTTGTATAATTTGTTGGTCGAGTAGCCACGCTTTTGTTTTTTGTGGCGTATCGAGACCAACTATTCACGGAGTCAACCTTTGTCAACCAAACCTGCTCGTACACGCATCGCCCCATCTCCCACAGGTCACATGCACCTCGGCACAGCCCGCACGGCATTATATGATTATCTGCTCGCCAAACAAACAGGCGGACAATTTATTCTTCGCATTGAAGATACTGACTTAAAAAGAACTGTTGAAGGTGCTGAGCAAGAAATTATAGATGGGCTTCGCTGGCTTGGGCTTGACTATGATGAAGGACCCGACATTGGCGGAAAATTTGGTCCATATCGTCAAACTGAACGAAGAGAAATTTATCAGGCACATGCCAAGATATTAATTAATAATGGAAATGCTTATCCATGTTTTTGTACACCTGATACATTAGAAAAAAAACGTCAAGAACAAATGAATCGCAAAGAAAATCCGCGCTATGATGGAACTTGTAGAAATCTTTCACCTGATGAAGCCGCAAAACGAATTGCAAATGGTGAAGCACATACCGTTCGATTCAAAATGCCACATGATGGTGTGACCATTGCACATGACCATTTGCGTGGTGAAATCAAAACTGAAAACAAGCAACTTAATGACCAAGTGATTATTAAATCAGATGGCTTGCCAACGTATCATCTTGCCGCCATTGTGGATGACCATGAAATGCAAATCACACACGTTTTGCGTGGTAGCGAATGGCTTGGCACATTTCCGTTGCACGTAAACATTGTCCGTGCGTTTGGTTGGGATGAACCAGTTTGGATTCATCTATCTGTTTTTCTTAAACCGAGTGGCAAAGGCAAGATGAGCAAACGCGAAGCCGCTGATGCCATCAAAGATGGTCATTCTATTTTTATTAAAGATATGCAACATCTTGGTTACACTCCCGAAGGCGTTTTGAATTGGTCTGCATTAATGGGCTGGGGCGTAGCAGAAGATGATGTATTAAACATGAATCAGATGATAGAAAGATTTTCAATTGATTCTTTGACTGCATCTCCCGCCGCGATAAATTTTCAAAAACTTGACCATTTCAATGCGACTCACATCCGCCTCTTCACTACCGAAGACTTGGGTGCTCGCCTCAAACCTTATTTTTCGCGTGAAGGTTTGACTGTTAACGATGAAACCTTATTCAAAATCATTCCATTAATTCGCGAACGATTAACAACTTTAGACGATTGTATTTCTTTTGGCGCTTTCTTCTTCAAAGAAAATGTTTCGCCAAACGCAGAAGATTTAATTGCCAAAGGGCTTGATGCCAAGCAATCTGCTGAAATCGCAAAAAAATGCTTGGAGATATTATCAAGCCTCTCGTCCATTGACCATGAATCAGCAGAGCCAGCGATGCGAAAATACGTTGAAGAATCAGGTTTGAGCCCAAATCAAATCTTCGGCATTTTACGAGTCGCGGTCACGGGTCAAAAAATCAGCCCGCCATTATTTGAGTCAATGGAAATTATTGGCAGAGAAAAATGTTTGCAAAGGATTCAAAACGCAATTGATATTTTAGCCAAGATGTAATTTTGTGTTGGAGGTAGATAATGGAAACATTGGTTGCTCCAATTGATATTATCGGAAAAGACCCGTTCGGGCGATTTCTGGAAAAGATTAAAATCAAACCATGGCAAGCAGGGTTATTGAGCCTGTCATGGTTTTTAATTTACATGGTGTTGCTTGCTATGGTTTTTGATGCATTCTTTCCAAGAATCGGGTTAGAAAAAAATAGTATTGAGGATAGGGTGAATCAAGTAGGCTTTTGGATTGTCCATCCTGTCATTATTTTCTTTTACGTTTGGCAACCTCATGCCCTTTCAAAGTTATACAACATTGTGATTCCACTTGCACCTCAATCTATGAGACAAGGACTTGTTCGTTCATCTCAAATTCTTCATCGCAATAGAAACTGGTGGATGATTGGCACTTTAGTTGGGGCATTTGTTGTGATGTTAGGGTTCATGTTTGTTCAAGAGTATATAGGAACACGTTGGTATTCAATCAATTGGTTAATGGCAATACTTTTGCAGGTATCACGCTTTGCTTTGCTCTATATGATTATGATTATCATTATCCGCCATTTGCTTTGTGCGGCAAATATCAACCGCATCTATCTTCATGTAACTTTGCCGATTCTTGTTACACGCTCGCGCTTTAGCAATGCGTTTGATGCTATTACTTCTTATGGTTTTCAGTTTGCTGGGCTATGTGCGGTGCTTGGGCTTTTTATTGCCATGCGGTTTTTGTATTCAATACCTGTCTTTCCAGAAGATTTAATTTATTTATTTGTTTACATTTTTTTAGTGCCTTTTTCTTTTACACTCCCGTTTTGGCAGGCACACGTTAGCATGCGTCTAGCACGCGAAAAAGCAATTCATAAAATCTCTGATGAATTACAAGATGAATATGACCGTTTGCTTACTAATTTATCTACAGAACAAGATAATACTCGACAAGAGAATCATCGTGTTCAAGCACTACGCGCCATGCTTGAACTGACTGAAAAAGCACCTACTTGGCCCTTTGCAAATTGGACAATTTACCGCGTGTTTGCGGCAACCGCTTTGACTTTTGTAATGACTGGTTTAGGGTATGTCTTTGAGTTCTTTTTATAAGAAAAGGAAAATTATCAAATGAACAGCGTTGACCTTGCTAAAAAACTTGAATCGGATATTCGCGCTTTACAAACAAAATTTAATTCATTGGAAGAAAGCACACGCCTGACAAGTTTGCGCGATAACGTGGAAGATACGCAAACAACTATCAATGGTTTTGCTGAAAAAGTGAAAGGTTTGCGCGCCAGAGGATATGTTTTTGGCAAAGGGTTTGAAGAACGCGCGAATAACCTTGTTAAAAAATGGGGCGGACTTTTACCAAACATCAACAAACAAATTGAGCAACAAACGAATCAATTAGGAACGGCGATTACGCCCGTGCGTTCACGCATGACTCAACTAGCAAGCCTGTCGAAGAATCAACCGCAAGCTCAAGGTTTGTTGAATCAAGTCAAACCGCAGGTCGAAGCGTTAGAGGCGCAAGCAAATGCCGCACGGAATCAAATCAGCGGGATGTTTGATTCTTTGCGAAGTGAAGTGAATCAATTTAGTTATGAAATCCGAAAAATTGATTGGATGTTAAGTCAATTATCGCAAACATCTTTTCCATTGTTGGCAACCGAAGCAGGTGTGATGGCAGTGAAAGCTGTGTGGGCGAAAACAGGCGAAGAAAAGAAAGGCGACCCGCAAGGTGTTTTGTATCTCACCGACCAGCGCATTTTGTTTGAACAAAAAGAAGAAGTTGCTACTGAAAAAGTTTTATTTATTACAACAAAAAAAGAAAAACGCCAAAAATTAATGATTGATGTGCCTGTGGCTTTGGTGAAGTCGGTGGAAACAAGCAAACAAGGCTTGCTCAAAAATGAAGACCATATCAAAATTGTTTTTGAATCTGGCGCGCCGATGACCAGCGTGCATTTTCATATTTGGCATCCGTGTGAAGAATGGCAGGGATTAATCAACCGAGCCAAAGCCAAAGATTTTGAAACTGACCGCGCCGTAGAAATTGATGCGGATACAATGGCTAAGTTAAAGTCTGCGCCGAGCCAATGTCCAAGTTGTGGTGGGCATATTCATCAAGTCATCTTGCGCGGACAAGATAGTATCAAGTGTGAGTTTTGTGGCTTTTTAATTCGGTTGTAAAGCAACCCTATTTTTATTTGTTAATCTACTAATGGTTTAGGAGAATCAATCCATGAAAAAACAATTTTTCTTATTTTTTACCCTTGTAATTTTCTTCATACAGGCTTGCGGAGCGGGGGTATCCTCTGAACCTGTGGAGGTTGAAGGTGGCGTGTTAGTTCCACCTGTTGCAGAATCTAGTGAAGCGGCGATTCCGCTGGCTGGCTCTGCTGGGGCAAGTGCCGAAGTCCCCGCTTTATGCGATGGCGCAAATGCTGATAAAGCCGCTGAGTTTGTGGCAGAAGTGATTCGCTTGACGAATGTGGAACGCAAAAAAGTTGGCGCAGTTGCAGTGACGGCACAAGCGCAATTAACGCAAGCCGCGCAAACTCATTCGATTGACATGGCTTGTAATCAATTTTTCTCACACACAGGTTCAGATGGCTCAACTCCATTTCAACGCATCTTCCGTTTTGGATATACCTATGCTTCTGCCGCTGAAAATGTTGCCGCTGGCTATGCTACTCCTGCGGATGTCGTCAAAGGTTGGATGGCGAGTACTGGACACAAAGCGAATATGTTAAATAAAAACTTTACCGAAATTGGCATTGGCTATGTGTTTATCAATCAGGGTTATTTCAACTACTGGACGATGGTTTTAGCAAAACCGAAATAAACAAATCAGGTATTCAAAAAGAGGATATAGTTTTCTATATCCTCTTTTGTTTTAATTTTCTTCTTCTACATCTTTTCGATAAGTAATCTGAAGCGCATCTGTGTTCAACCCGCCGATATTCACTTGGATTGGCTTGCCTTCAATTTCTGCATCTTTCGGGATTAAGTTCATCGCTTCTTTCGTGATGAGAATTTCATCAGCGTCTCCAATATCTTCCCCCATTTTACAGGCTCTGTTGACTGCATCCCCGAACATATCTTCATTGTTGACAATTAATATCTTTCCATAATCAATGCCAATCGAAACGTGAATATCCAAATCATCAGCAGTTAATATATTGGAAGCATGAAAGGCATGTTGAATACTAATCGCGGAGCGCGCCGCCGCAAGCGGATTGGGCAAAATTGCAAAACAATTATCTGCCTCAAACTTGATTAACATCCCGCCATGCCCTGAGATAATTGGTTCAACAGTTAGTTGCATTCTGCGAATCATGGATAGGTAATGCACAATTCCGTATTTGCGAGTTAATAAAGAAAAACCAGACATATCCAAAACCAACACAGTATTTTCTGTGCCATATTTTTTCCAAATCTGGTCTTCAATTTGCTTGCGTTCTTTGATACCTGTTTCTTGCGAAAAGGTGAGTAAAAGTTCTTGGAATTGAGCGTCTTTTATGAGCATGATTTTATTATTTTATATATCCCCCGGCTCATCTGCCATTCTAACAGCACGGGTAACAATCTGAAAGAGATGCCTTATAAGCCACACGCCGCCAATCACAACTCTATTATTACTCTTATCTACATGTGATGCCAAACCACTGTCAGACCAATCAAGATAAACCATTTCTTGACGACCATCTGCATCAACTTTCAATATGTTACCTTCGTGAACCATAGGATTCCGTAAATAGCTATAACAAATGTAGGCAAAAGAGACTGATTTGCCAGTCTGTGGCATAACAATCGATTTTATGTGGACACCAGGACCTTGACTATTTTTTGTAAACTCGCTATCCAAGTAATTAATATAGCGATCAGAGACGTTGGCGCGCCTATCTTTTGTTAATCGAGGTGCAAGCGCATCAATAGCACAGAGAAGAAGCAACATTGCCCCATAGCGTCTTCCCTCTTTATATAGGCAATTGGCATCATCAAGGAGCCAGCGTATATCCGTACTAATATTTTTTTCAGATTCTGAATCTATGAACATGCTTTCTTATAGGTAAGCCTAAATATGATTATACAGCCATTTATATTTAGTAACAATAAAATGATACGACCTTCATCATCTTCACCCTCCAAAGACAAAAAACTACTCGTCGCACTCAAAAGACTTATGTTTTCGGAAAGGTGACAGTCATCTTATATATCCCCAGGCTCATCTGCCATTCTTACAATCTTTGGCATGAATTTGCCAATCACATCCACCAAATCATGTTGTGCGGAAATCACTTCATCAATCGGCTTGTAAGCCTGCGGACTTTCGTCAATGCCACCGCCGAGTAAAGTCACGCCACGTTCTTTGAGATAATCATCTCTTGATGATTTGCTGATGGAATTAATTGCGGCACGTCTGCTCATTAAACGCCCAGCACCATGTGATGCTGATTCAAGTGACTCACTTACACCTTTACCTCTGACAACATAACCTGCGTCTCCCATTGAACCTGGGATTACACCCAACACGCCCTTGCCTGCAGGCGTTGCACCTTTTCTATGGATGATGACTTCTTTACCATCAGCAAGCTTTTCTCTCCATGCAAAGTTGTGATGATTTTCTACTACTGCAATTTCTTTTAAACCAACTGACGCAGAAACTCTTTTGTGAATGATGTAATGATTCGCAGATGCAAACTTGCCAGCCAATTCCATCGAAACCCAATATTCAGCACCATCTTCCGAATCTAAATCTAGCCATGCTAAGTGACGCACACTTTTGTCTAAATCAGGATGTTTTTCCATTGCCAACTTACTAAATCTATCAGCAATCTTGGCACCAACTCCTCTTGAACCGCTGTGTGAAAGCAAAGCCAAATATTCGCCAGCTTTTAATCCAAACAGTTCTTCATGAAGTCTAAACGAACCCCATTCCACAAAATGGTTTCCAGTGCCACTCGTGCCGAGTTGATTCATGGCAGTATCTTTCAATGTTCTTAATTGCTTGGTGGCATACCAAGCATCATCATCCAAAACTTCATGGCTTGCCCTTTTGCTACCTGTCCATTTTGCGCCCATGCCAAAAGCAGTTTCATTCCACAATGATTCTTCAAACATACCTTTCTTTTGACCAAGCAAAATCGGCGAGACTTCATATAAAGACAATCTCATTCTGCAAGCGATATCAACACCCACAGCATAAGGGATGACGACATTTTCAGTTGCAAGAACGCCGCCGATTGGAAGTCCATAACCAACATGCGCATCGGGCATTAACGCGCCCGTCACTGTGACAGGCAAACGCATCGCATTTTGCATCTGCTTGATTGCTTCACTGTCAATTTGGTCTTTGCCCCAAATTGGAAACGGCAAAGGTTCTTTATGCAATTCAGTGGGTGATGACTCATCATTTTTTGATAAGCGAATACATTCGCGGGCAAGGTCTGCCAGCAATGCGTCAGATAAAAAAGAGGTTGGGTTTTGGCGAACAACATCAAGTTGAGTCAGAGCCGCTTCTCTTTCCAGACCTGATTCCATTAACTTGTTCCCCGCCTCTTTTGCCAGCCCGATAATTTTTCCATCGTGCCAATTATTTAATTTTAAAATTTTTCCTGTAATAATGTCCATGTCGTTCTCCATGTCATTGCGAGCCTGTTGGTCGAGTAGCCGCGCACTTGTTCTTTGCGGCGTATCGAGACCATAAAGGCGAAGCAATCTCATGATTATGTTGGAGATTGCTTCGGACGAAGAGCAAGAGCGTCCTCGCAACGACATTATTTATATTGGGTCAGGTGGCACACAAGCCTCATCAAAACTGATGGTTGTAAAAACTTCCGCTTGCAAAACCCAATGATTATTTTTTGTTTTTTGCCATTTGGCAGAATATACACCCGATGCATTCACTAAAATTTGATTGAGCGTATAACTGCCTTTCCAATTTCCTAATTCTTCTGCTATGCCCCATGTTTCATTAATTGCTATCTCACGCGGAGTACGACGATAAATTGCGGCGGGGTCTGATTTAAAAACTTGACTCCATCGTTTCGCTTCTTCATCTTGACCGTGAAACTGGTCACTGCGACCTGTAACGATGTGATAACTTGGGGCAAGCAAACTGCGTATGACTTCAACATTTTTATTTTCTATGGCGATGTTGAATCTTTCACGCACTTCGCGAATCATTTCATTTGATGTGGGCATGACTTTTCCCTTTCCATGCAATTACAAACAACCCTGTTCGTATGATGCCCCATATGCCTGACAGCAAAAGCAACATGACGCAAATTATTCCTAAATCTGGTGCTTGCTTTAACAAAACAGGAATGCTGGTATTGTTTTCTGGTAATAATTTCAAAAAGATAAAACCAAGCAGAGCAATATCTATAAGCAGAGGGATTCCTGTGTATTGAATGAACTTTTTTCTTAGCGTTGCAGGATTAAATGTATCTGACCTAAATTTTCTTAATTGTCTCAATGATAAAAATACAAAACCTATCAAAATCAAACTTAATCCGCCAAACCATAACTTAGAATAACGAACCATTGTTTCCTCACCGGCAGGGAAATATTGCGCCTCACCGCCTGTGGCTATTAGAGTAATATCCCATGCGAAATATCGAAAACCTGACGTTCTCGTATGGTCATTGGTGTTCATCAAAGCCACTACGCCAAAATTGTGTTCAGGGACAAATAAAAGGACGGACTTGTAATTTGCCCAATCACCTTCATGCCAATAGGTATTCAGTTGCTCGAAATCATATTGATTCAATTCAGTATTTTGTTTTTCTAGTAATTCCTTATCCCAGAAACCA
>JAEURG010000177.1 GCA_016789345.1 Anaerolineales bacterium
TCACGCGCAAAAGCCAACAATGACTCTTCTCCAACCGCATCTAACGCGCCATTCAAATGCAAGATAGTCACCTTGCCTTCAACCGATTTTGTGATTTGCAAACCGTCTTTCATGGCAACTCCAGTTTGGCTGATTATATGCCATTCAGAGAAAAATTCCCGCCTCTCCCTACGCTGACAATTGATTCGCTTCGATACACCGTCACCTCGCCCCTGCCATAAACTTGCCATTTAGCAGGGTGCGTCGCGCTTGACAATTCAGAATCAGTCTCATCTTCTTGGCGCGACGCACTCCGGCTAATCATTCCCGTTTCTTCATCAATTCCAATTAATGTTGAATTTGGTAATAAAGTCTGTAAATTTTCCGCCCACATTTTCCCAAATTGATTATGATGCGGCAGCACACACGCATTCGAAATTAAATTTAATCCATTCAATAATTTCTTTTCATATGGGTCATAATAATATTCACACATCACCATTGCCCCAGCACTGCTTCCACCAATCACGCCACCATTTTTATAAACTTCTAGCACAGCGTTCCAGCACAAACTATTTTTCAAAGTCTCACCTAAAAAGCGAGGAAAACCGCCGAGGAGATAGACCAGTTTTGAAGTCCGAATAGAAGCGACAAGTGAAGAATCATTTGCGGATTTTGAATTAATCACATCTAAAGAAAAAACATTTTTTGCACCCAAACTTTGAAACCATCTTATGCCATTATTCCCTGCTCGCTTATGGTTATTATCTGGCGCGGCGGCAGTGGGGATAATACAAATCGGCGCATCAAAACCACCAGCCAATTCAATTGCTTGCAAATCAGGTTCGCGCATTTTTCCACCAAATTCCGCGCCACCTGCTAATAATAAATGATTCATACAATGATTATAAACAAAAAGGACACGGCAACGCCGTGTCCTTACAAATTCAAGATTGCTTCGCCATAAATAACAAGAGCATGGCTCACAATAGCATATTCTTACTCACCCAACTTCGTCATTACAAAATTATCAAAGATAGCCGCCGCACCGTTTGGTTCTTCATTTGTGGCTAAGAACAAACCAACCGAACCGCTGGTATATGAAGAATCAGAAACGCTGTCAATCTTTTGACCATTCACATACAAAGCCATTGAGCCGTTGGCGCAATCCAAGCCAAGCCGTAAAGAACTAAGATTATCAGTAACTACATCTGAGAAATCTTCTTTCAAATACACATCGTCGCCCACCACTGATGATTTAATGAAAGCATAATACCCATCAGGTGAAACGCCAACATAATAAAACGCATTGGTAGTACCTTGTTCATTACAAATAAAACCGAATAAGGCTTTATCATCACTGCTTTGATTTTGTATATCTACTTCCATGTGAACATTTTCATACACTGTAGTATCTGGCGTAGACCATGTCACATAATATGGCTCAAACACTTGCATCGTCAAACCGCCATTGGTATATTCCACCGAACTATAAGCATCTGTTCCAGTGCCCCAACCGCTAGAACTACTTGAAAAATCATCATTCGGCAATGGGTTTAATAAAGACGTTAAATCTCCAGTGCCACACGCCAAACTTGCCAATACCAATACAAAAATAAATACTCTTAAATGTTTCATATTTTCTCCTTTGAAAATAATGTCATTCTGAACAGTTTGTTCAGAATGACATTTGATGGCTCTATTTTAACTAATTGAGCAAATAATCAAAGGGTACTTAATTCCCACGCTCCACAATCACACGCATTTCAACGCCATCGGTGCTAATATCAATCCAGCCATTTCTATCGGTGCGAAGCAAAGAAAAACCTTCCAATGCATCTAAAACATCTTGCGAGGGCAACCCATCTGGGTCACCTGCGGCAACATTTAATACGATTAATTGCGGCGTTAAATTTTCAAATAAATCAGCAGGGTTCGATGGCGCATAACCTGAATCAGCCAATAACAAAACATCCACATCACCAATGGCGTTGCCAAATTCTAAAATTTCATAAGTGGATTCATCAATGCCGATAGGAAGCAATGCCCGAAAGTTTTGATATTGAATCAGCAACACGCTTCCACGCGGACCTGCCGCCTGAATCTCAATAAACGAATTTTCACCTATCTTCAACTTTTGACCTACTTCCGCACGTGTGACTGGGATTCCTTCATTTGCAAAGTATCTATCTAATGCCTGCGCTGAAAATGAGGCTTGGATGTTTCCACTTAATAAAACATTTTCAGGAATATATCTTTCAAGTACACGCGGCAATGCAGAAAGTTGGTCTTCTTGTGTGGAGGCGATGATTAACCAATCTAACTTTGGTGAAAAAAATGGAAGCCTTCTGCCGAGTTCATCGGATAATTCTGAAGCACTGGCACCACCATTAATTAAAATATTTCTTCCTTCTGGTGTTTGAATCAAAACTGCATCGGCTGAACCGACATCAAGAAAGATGATGTGAAATCTTCCGTCACCTGCTGTGGCAGATGAACGCCAAAAGATAATCATGCAAACAAATGTGATTGTGAAAGCAATTGTCAATGCGGTGGCGCGAAGAGAGGATGATGAGGCTAAGAATCTTTCTTTAATGGCAGACCAGTTGAAGGTCAAGAAAAGAAGCGGGAAATATATCAAAAGAAACCATTGAGAAGCGGTATCGCTTATCACCATCACGCCGTTTGGAACTGTATCAAAAAATTCGACGATGCGAATCGTGTAAGCGGCAAATGCCCACGCAAACCAAGCCATGAGTTGACCAATCGGATAAATCATCAAACTAATAAAAACTGATATACCGCCAATAATCATTACTGCAGGTTGAACTGGCAAAATGAATGGATTAGCAATAAAAGAAATTAATGAGATGCGATTGAAGTGATATGCCATAATTGGAATGGTGGTTAGTTGCGCCGCAAAAGTTAAAACAACATTTTCATTGACGATTTTTGTAAATGTATTTATATCGCCTTTTGAGAATTTTGCAATGATGTTTTCAGTAAATTGTGAAAATGGTTCAGCATACAAAATTAAACCAAGTGTTGCAAAAAATGAAAGTTGAAAACCAACATCCCATAATACTAATGGGTTGAGAAGCGTCATGATTAAGGCAACAAAACCTAATGCATTAAGTCCATCATTGCGTCTACCAGTTTGTCTACCAAATATGGAAATAGTACCCATGAGCGTGGCACGAAAAACAGCGGCATCACCACCGACAAGAAACATATAAAAAAATATTCCACATACAGCCAATATTGCACTCGTGCGTTCGTTGAAAAAATATTTAAATGTTGAAAATAAAGCGCCAGCAATAATGGCAATATTGAATCCTGAAATGGCAATGATGTGCGCTGTGCCTGTATTCTTGAAGGCTTCTTGTAATTTTTTTGGTAAGCCAGTATCTACGCCAAATAAAATTCCTG
>JAEURG010000220.1 GCA_016789345.1 Anaerolineales bacterium
ATTGAGACCTCAAAAAATTTCAGAGCAATCAAATCCTAGTTTTGTCGGCAGAAGGCAAGAACATATTCATTTCAAAGCTCAAACTGTTTTGGAATTTAAACCTCAAAATGAACATGAATGTGCAGGGCTGGTTCTTCTACAAAATAACAAGTTCAATTTTGAATTTGTTATAACGAAAAATGTCATCCGTTTAATTAAGCGAACAGATGGTATAGAAGAAATCCTTGCGGAAAAACCTATCAACAACGGATTAATATACCTAAAAGTAGAAGCTCATGAACAGGACTATAGTTTTTATTTTTCAAATCAACTTGATTCATGGCAAGTTCTCAGTGAAAGACAAGATGGGCGAATTTTAAGCACACCTGTTGCTGGTGGATTTGTCGGCACGTGGATTGGAATGTATGCTAGTAGCAACGGACAAACAAGTTCTAATTATGCAGATTTCGATTGGTTTGACTATATTGGTTTAGATGAATCTTAAATCAAATCTTAACATGCCTGACTCTAATGCTCAAACTCTCTGCAAAGCCTGCGGACTATGTTGCTCAGGTCACCTGTTTTCGTGGGTGAGACTCAACGCCAATGAATTAGATAAAGCCGAAGCCTTGGGCTTGAATGTGATTCGTAATGACCCACGTCAGCGCGGGTTTTTACAGCCTTGCCCCGTTTGGCAAAGTGGAGTTTGCACGGTTTATACGTCACCGGATTACCCGCGTAGTTGTGCAAAATATAAATGTATCGTTTTGCGAAAGTTGTTAGATGAAGAAATTGATTTTCACGATGCAATGAATCAAATTCAAGAGACATTGAGTTTGATTCGAGAAGTTGAAAATCTTTTGCCTAATGCTTCTATTATCAGTTTTCGGGAGCAGTTAATTACTCATAAAGAAAATTTAGAAAAACTAGACAAACAAAAATATACTCAAACTGAGAAAGAGTTTTTACAAAAAGCAGGGGAGTTGTTAAATCTTTACGAGAGTCGTTTTGGAGTGGATGATTTTATTGATTATGAAAAATAGCGTAACCCAGCCTTCCTACTGAAAATTACCCAACTGGGGAATTGAAAATTGGGTCTTGACTTTTGTATAGCCATTTGCTAGAATGTTATCGATAACGGGAACGATAACATGAGACAAAAGACCTCACGTTCTACTATTAAAGAAGTTGCCCTAGCCGCTGGGGTGTCCACTCAAACTGTGTCTAGGGTAATTAATGAGCGCCCAGATGTCTCTCCCGAAACGAGGAAGCGAGTTCAAGAAGTTATCGACCAGCTTGCCTACCGCCCAAGTGCAGTTGCGCGTAGCTTAATTCGGCAACGCAGTCATACACTTGGCGTTGTCACAGCGGGGCTAAAGTATATTGGTCCATCCAGAATCTTGAGCGGAATTGCCTCTGCAGTAGAGGAAGCGGGCTACTCATTACTATTAAAAGAACTCTCGGATTTTGATACAAAAGAAATTGAGCCGATTTTCGAGGCTTTTATATCTCGTCATGTAGATGGGATTATCTGGGCTGTGCCTGAAGTTGGTGATAACCGCACTTGGGTTAAGGAAGCCTCTTTAGATGTAGAGATTCCACTGGTGTACTTGACCATGCAAGCGCAGGAAAATATATCGGTTGTGTCTGTAGATAATTATCTCGGGGGAAAGATGGCAGTTTCTCACTTACTAGAACAAGGTTTCAAACATATTGGGCATATTTCCGGTCCTTTAGATTGGTGGGAAGCGCGCCAACGTATGACTGCTTGGAAAGACGTTTTAAATGAAAACGGAATAAAAGTCAAAGATGAGCATTCTGTTGAGGGTGACTGGTCATTATCAAGCGGGATTGAAGCGACCAAGAAACTGCTCAATCAATACCCAGATGTGGATGCTATCTTTGTCGCCAACGATCAAATGGCTTTGAGCGCGATTCAATATTTGCGTCAAAATGGTCGGCGTGTCCCAGAAGATATCGGCATTGTCGGCTTTGATGATATTCCAGAATCAGAATTCTTTTTCCCTCCACTTACAACTATACAACAGGACCAAAATACTGTTGCCAAACTAGCAGTAGAAGACATCATTAAAACAATTGAATCTGGCTGGCACAAACTAGAACCAAAAGAGCCTCAAACCATAATAGTACCGCCAACACTTGTTGTGCGCCAGAGTTCATTGCATTTAAGAGGGATTCACGAAAAGGAGGTGGAAATAAAATAAATATATTGAATTCTGTAAGACTATAAAGAGAAGTGCTTACTCAGAGATTGTCGTCCCAAGCAAGCACTTCCGGGTGAGTGAAAAAGCCCGAAATGAAAGGCACTTTCACGTGCCTCCATTATATCGTACCAAATAGAAAATCGAATAAGGAGAGAAAATCATGTTTCAATTAAAGAAGCTCGCTATTCTGATTGTAGTAACTTGTATGGCTCTAGGCGCATGTCAACCTGCCCCTTCAGGAACACCAGAAACGGTCGAAGTACAGGTTACAACCATTGTTGAACAACAAGTAGTTGTTACTGCTGCGCCCGGCGCACCTGCTGGGGAGAATCCTTACGCCCCTACTGAGTTGCTCGCGGCAGTGCAGGCAATTAAGGATGCTACTGCTGGTCAAAGCCCGCCAGCTGGAGCAAAGTTCGCAATTCTGACCAATAATTTGTCACCATTTTGGACTGCTGCTCAACAAGGTGCCAGCCGTGCCTCTGCTGAACTGGGTGTTCCCATAACTTTCCAAGGTCCCACTGCGGCTGACCTTTTGTCACAACAATTGACGATGCTGGAAACCTTTATTAACGACGATTACACATCTATTACCTTCTCAGCAATCGACCGTCAGGCTGCTGGCTCTATCATTCAACGAGCTGTTGATGAAGGCATCTCAGTATTTTGTATGGACTCAGATGCTACAGGAACTGCCCGCTCAATGTATATCGGTATGTCTGATTATGATGCGGGTGTAGCAGCAGCAGAGGCTGCATTGGAAATTATCGGCTCGGGTAAAGTAGTCGGTCTAGTAGGCTTTGCTACTGCTCAAAATGCCCAAGACCGTATTGCCGGAGTCACTGACACTCGTGCAGGCACCGATTTAGAGATGGTGGAAGTTTTATACGATGACGTCAAACCTGAAGTTGCCTTGAGCAATGCTCAAACTGCTATTCAAAAGTACCCCGACCTAGCAGGGTTCATTACCTTTTATTCCTATGACGGACCGGCGGCGGGTCAGGCAGTGAAGCAAGCCGGAAAAGCGGGCGAAATCAAGATAGTAGCCTTTGATGCAGAACCCGAAACCCAACGCCTCATGCAAGAAGGAGTTATTCAGGTAATGATTGGGCAACGTGTTTTCCACTATGGTTATCTCAGTGGTTATGTAATGTATGCCTCCTCTATTCTTGGCGTTGAAGAAACCCTTAAGTTGCTGGAACCATGGAGAGATGGCGAAGGTAATTTCCGTTTGAACACGGGGATTGACGTGATTTATGCTGATAGCTTCGACTTATATAAAGAATACTTAAACTCCATCGGCATTCCGTCACAATAATATTCATATAGGGTGGTTCTTCTAATAGAGAGCCACCCTCTTTTTTCTGAATTTCATCCTAACTGTATATATTTTTTAGTTAGATAACTCTATCGAGCATCGTTTAATTACATCAGTGAGACAAATCTTATGGATATACAACCTCTGTTGAAAATGGAAAAGGTTTCTAAAAACTTTCCTGGTGTTCAAGCACTAGAGCAAGTGGATTTCGAGATTTATCCAGGTGAAATTTTAGGATTGGTCGGAGAAAATGG
>JAEURG010000253.1 GCA_016789345.1 Anaerolineales bacterium
TTCCAACAATACGTTCGGACATGTTTATTACTCCTGCTTTAAAAAATTTGATGCCCGTCCACCTTGGCGCTTTCAAAGGCGAATCGGGCACACTGGACGCAAGATTATCATTTTTGGGAATTGATGTCAAGATTTTATTAAAAATGTAGGGGCGAGGGAACCTCGCCCCTACTTGGATGAAATTACTCTGCGCCAAAAGCGGGTAGTTCAAAGGTCTCACCACCACCTTGAACAATGTAACTTGGTTTCCATGCCACGCCAAAAATATTAACGTAAATATCCGTTTTCTTTGGTCTAACTTCAATTTCAGTGAATTCTGATACGACACTGCCCCAGCGATTATTGATTTCATCTTCAATCGAATCTCGTTCTCGATACAACGCTTCTAACTCTTTGGTGAATTGAGCAATCGCCTCTCTTGACTCCTGCACATTGGCTTTTGCATTTTGAGCCAAACGATGTTTTGTGAATTGCGTGGTGACGCTTTTCTTGCGAGTGAGCCCGAATAAACTTGCACCAAGTTCTGCCAAGTTCGCGGCGGATTCAATATTGCGGTTTTGCAATTCGGCTTCATCTTCACGCAATTCACGTTCTTCTCTACCAAGTTTTTCTTCTAAAGAGCGAATCTTTTTATCTAATGCTGAGGTCTTTTTTGAAATCTCTGCATCGCAGGCTTCGCGGGCGGCTTCGGCGCATTGTTTCATAAAATCAGCGGCAGTCATATCAGGTCCTGCAAAAACTTTGAGGGCTTTATTTTCACGCGCTTTGACAGATGAATTACGGAAGACCCAATCTGTAAAATCTTTCAACAAAGCATTCATTAGCTTCGCATCATTCAATGGAGGTTCAATAGAGGCAAAGCGGGCAGAGTCAGCGGGAGCAGTTTCAATCTTATCTAATGATGGACCTGCATAAGGAAATTCTTCCCAGCGGACAATGCCGCGTCTATCTAAATTTTCAACTAAGGCTGATTTTATGATTTCTGAATCTACGTTATATTTTCTATCTAGGATTCTAATTTGTGCAGAAGCCAGCAAGACTGGATAATATACAACGCCTTGGATTGAGCCGCCAAATGATTGCGGACGATTGGTAGCACGCAATGATTCAGACAAACTGTAATTTTGTGGCAGGAAATATTCTCGTACACCATTTGGGACAGGTGGCTTGGTTGATGTTCCATTTGATGAATTGCGAGTTGTGGGTTGCACATTACGAGTTTCAGCAGTTGGAACAACAACAGGTTGCACTTGGTCAACGGGCGGAGCATCACGCTTGGGCAAAGAATCGGTTATGGGTTTAGAAACAGGCTGAGGCTTGGCTTGAGGCGTTGTCTTCGCGCCGACTAAATCATTTAGGTCAGGAATCTGTTGACGGGTTAAAGGTCCTGCTAGAAAGTTCATCACCCATCTTGTTTGAAATAACATGGGCGCTTTTTCGTTGACGTTGTTCATCACAAAAACGCGTTTGCCGAGTGATGAAATTAATTTATCCATTTGTGCGCGGGAGATGCCGCCTGCTAAACTTTCGAGACCATCTAATAAACGATTCTTATCGCGTTCGGTTTGGAGTTTGCCAATGAACCATGTGCCTGTGTTGGAGAGGGCTTTGTAATCCATATCCACTGGATTTTGTGTGGCGAGCAATAAACCTAAACCAAATGCACGCGCTTGTTTCAACATGCGAAGTAATGGTTGTTTGGATGGTGGATTTGCGGTTGGTGGAAGATAACCATAAATTTCATCCATATATAAAAGAGCGCGTAATGATGTTGAACCTTTTTGTGTGCGCATCCATGTTTCAACAGCAGAAAGTAATAGCGTGACGAAAAACATTCTTTCGCCGTCAGATAAATGTGCAAGATAAAAAATGCTATGACGTGGTGAACCTTGCTTTGTGAATAATAATGATTGAATATCTAATGATTGACCTTCACGCCATGTTTGAAAGGCAGGTGAAGCAAGAATATTATTGACAACCATTGCCAATTCCATACGGTCTTTTTGCGGGAAAAATGTATCAACAGGAAACGCGCCGAGTTTATCAAATGGCGGAGTTTGAATTTGTAAAATTAATTCTTCAAGGCTAATGTCTTGTTTTTTGCTCCAATGGTCTTCAAAAATATTGGAAAGCAAAATATGTTCACGAGAACGAATTGGGTCTAAATCATTCATACCAACTAAACCAAGCAAAGCCGTGACGGTGCTTGAAATTCTTTCACGCAATACTTCACGGTTTTCTTCCCAATCTAAATTTGGGGCTTCTAATGATGAAAGTACACTAACAGGAATCCCTGAGTCAGAACCGGGTGTATAAACCGCAAAATCCACTGCATTTTTCAAATCCATAATGCGGGCTTGGTCCATGCCCCATTCTTTAATTCCTTTTTCCCACGCATCAGAGGCTTCTTCGGCGGCTTTTTCTGGCGTGGTGCCAGCGCGGCGCACAACTTCGGGGTCAATCCATGGTTGAAAATCGGATGGCAATAATTCAGGAAAATGCAAAAGTAAATTTGTTAAGTCACCTTTTGGGTCAATGATAATGGCAGGTACACCTTGTAATGCGGCTTCTTCGAGCATGGCAATACATAAACCTGTTTTGCCAGAGCCGGTCATACCTGTTACAACGGCATGAGTTGTTAAATCTGCCGAATCATATTCAAGTGGTTTATTGGTCAGTGTTGAAGTTTTGGGGTCGTAGATTCTTCCAAGATAAAAAGTAGAGTCTGCCATGAAGGTCTCCTAAATTTTTATAGAACGGGCGTGCTAGGTGCCTAAATTTAATCGATTTTATGACAAAAAGCAAATGAATTCAAATAAAAAACGCGAGGCAAGCCTCGCGTTTTTTATTAATCATCATTATTATCATCGTCGTCATCACCATCATTATCATCATCGTCATTATCATTGTTTGAATTACCAGCATTGCCAGAATTACCATCATTACTTGAGTTTGAATTATTACCTGATGACGGTGGTAAGACAGGCACAGTAGGGCAAGTATCATTACCAAATACTTCGATGGCAATAAACCTATTACCAGCCGTGTAATAGCCTTTCGCTTTTATATCCGAGCCAACACATAACTGCCCAGTCACTTTGGCGGCATCAATATATAAAGTTTGTCCATTCACAATAATTGAAGAAGCAGAAACAGATTGAAGAGTGCCTTGAATCTCAAAATAGACAATATCTGTTTGAGGAGCAGGCAATGGAGGTTGAATTTCAATTTGAATTGGATTTCCGATTGGCACAACAGTTCCAACAGGCAAAAGTTCTAAATTGAAGACTACAACAAACCCATCTGGATTTGTTTGCCCTGTGACAATAACCGCTTCGCCACTTGACGGCAGGCTGGTGTTTGCAGAGACAGCGACTAGCACGCCTGAGACATAGTTCATGCCATTGGCTTGCAAAAAGATACCTGCAAATTGAACTGTTTCGCTTTTGCCTTTTGAAAGTAATTCATTCACTTCGCGCAGACGTTCATCTTCAAATTTGATCTTCAACAAGTCGCGGGCTTCTTGGTCAAAAATTAAAGATAGACGAATATTCTCCCAACTGCGTTTGACGGAATACAACCTGTCACCTGGCAGAGCCGAAGCAGAAGCACTCAATAAACCCGTGCCACTTAATAAAAATACCAACGCCAAAGAAAATGAAATTGCCAAACGCGAAAACACTTGTATCGTGTTTTTTCTTATTGTCCGTGGAGATTGTTGAAGTTCTACAGCACGTTGCATTACTTTAGCACGTCCGCGTCGAATCGCTTCAGGCGAAGGGGCTGCCACTTGGCTTTGTTGAGCTTTAACAGCCGTTTTTAGAATTGGGCGCAATTCATCAGCAAAATCTGGGTATTGCTTCAAAACAGATTCAACATCTGCGCCGTTTTCAATTTGTGCTAAACAATGTTCAAGAGCGTTAAATAAATTAGTCATTTTCTACCTCGCCAAGTTCACGCTGAAGTGCGGCAAGTGCACGGAATTGGAGTGCTTTTATAGCGTTTAGATTTTTATTCATTAAAGATGCAGTCTCTTCAATTGAATATCCCTGACCAAAACGAAATGCTAAAACATTTTGTTGCTCAATCGTTAATTTCGCAAGTGCGCTTTTCATAGCACGCTGTTGCTCGCGTTGGTCAACTTGAAGTGCAGGAGCAGGTTGCAGGTCAGGTAATGAAGCGGGAATTTCATCTTCGGGTTGTTTATATTTTTTCCTTAAATGGTCAGTCACAATATGTGAAGCAGTTGCGATTAGCCATCCTTTGAGATTTGTTTGCGGCCCACGATTGGATTGAACTGCTTCAAGCAAGCGGATGAAAACATCGCTGGCAATATCTTCTGCCAAAGTTTCATCGCCAATTCGATACAACGCATAACGATAAATTTCTGGGAAATACTCATCATAAATTGCGCCAATGGTCTGGGCATTTATCTTGTCGGGTTGTGAGGCAAGCATTTTCTGAGAGTCTCTATGATTCAAAGATAATTTCATTTCAAATCTTATCACGGCTGGGTAACTTGATAAATAATTGCTTGGTCATCTCGATATACTTCTTTTAAACCAGAATCTTTTTGGGCTTGTTTTATAAAGTTTTGATGAAGTAAATCTGTATGCACATAGTGAGCAGAAAACAAACTAGAGATTAATTTGGAAGGCTCTTCAATGTCTCCGCGTGTGATACTTACCCATGTTTGATATAACTCCTCATCATAAAATTGCATGTAAGTTGGGTCTAAACCAATTAGGTAAGTGTTGTGAATATTATAAAAAAACAAACGCGGAAAATCATCCCAGTCGGTTTGGAAGACTCGTTCACCTGCTTGTGTATTGTTTTGAAGCCAAATGGAAGCGTTTTGATATAAATCATAAGGTTTTGATTTTGAAATTTGATTTTGTACAGCAGGGATATTTTTTGTAACTCCAAAAATCAACATGATGGTTAATACAAGTGATGGAATATTTGTTTGTAAAAACTTTTTTATATTTGGGAATTTTGCTGAGAAGTTATCATTCTTTTTAAAAACCGAAGACCATGTCAGCAGTTGATATTCTTTTCGGAATACAGGTGCCCAAGCAAATGCGGCAAAAATCAAAGTAAATGGAGGGAAGTATTCAATAAATCTACGAGACTTGAATAACATAAACCCAAACATCAAGGCGATTAAAAAAGAAGCGGCTGTGCGAGAATCCATTTTGCGGTTGGTTAATCCAATTCCAAACACCGCGCTAACAAATAAAAATAATGCCAAGGTTGAGTTGTTTAATAAAGTTTCTGTTTCGTAGGGATACCATTCATTCCCAACGCGAATTGAAGTTGTATCTAATAACTTAGGTAAAAAGTGATGATAGGTAAAAATTAAGTTGTCAGGAAAATATGGATTAATCATTAAACCTGCTACAACACCAGCACTTGACCAAAGAAAAGGTTTGAAATCAAATTTATGGTCAATGATGAGAACAGAAAGGCAGTATAAAAAGGCGAAAGCGGGCATAAGCGGAAAGGCGTTATACATCCAGACATACAGGAAAGATAAAACCGCCAAATGTTTATTCTTGTTTTCTAATAACCATGTCAGTCCTAAAGCCAGCATTGCCAGTGACAATGACTGCGCTCGTGTAATAGACATTCGGTATAAAAATGCTTCTGAAACGCCTAGCAAGAGCAATGCCAAAATCCAAGCATGAGGAACACGTTGGCGATGAAACAAATACCAAACACTCAAGAATGCCAGCGAAGAAAAAAAGACAGCCACCCATTTTGCTCCGAGTCGTAAATCACCAAAGGTAAAAGGGATTAAAAAAACATGGTAAAGAAAGTGGTGGTCATAAAATTCTTCGGCGTTGAGAATAGTCAATGGCAACCAATCAAATTCAGGTTTTAGGCTTTCTGTTCGCATCAGCCACGCCAGTTTGATGTGATAAAAACCGTCATTATCGGGCATATCAGGCGTGGCGAATTGAATCATTGCCATTGCACTGAAAAAAACAAGGAATAATAAAAAGGGAATAAGTGCTTTTTTGGTAAACATAAGGTTGTTCCAGAATGAGGTGATAAAGCTGGGTCGCCCGAACTATTTCTCAGACGATCCAGCAGTTGCTACTTACAATTACAAATTAGTCATCATTGTCATTATCGTCATCGTTATCATCATCGCTGTCGTCGCTATCGTCGTCGTCATCATTGCTATCTGAACCACCACTGTTTGAGTTTTGGCTATTGCTATTTGAGTCATCATCGTTATTGTTATTTGAGTCGTCATTGTCATTGCTGTTCGAATCGTCATCATCATTGCTGTTTGAATTGGAATCATCGTTGGAGTTAGCGTTGCTATTCGAATCGTCATCATTTTCATTGCCATCGTCTTTTGAGCCGATACTTCGAGCAACCACAGAGCCGTCTGCTAGCACTTCAACTTCCAGTTCGACAAAATCGCCGACTTGATATCCTGCCCAATCGTCATCATCCAGCATGGATGGGTCAACAATAACAACCTGACCATCAATCGTCCATATATTGCCATCAATCGCGCCAATTGTTCCAGAAATTGGGATTAAGGACGCTAGCGGTTTAGCAGAACCCACAGAGCCATCATCACCTGCACGACCAGACGGCGCGGCGCCACATGCGCTCACAAATAAGGCTGTGGCAACCATTACTATCAAGAACAAACGAGAAAATCCTTTCATTTTGCACCTCTTTTATTATGTAAATTTTTGGCTTACATATAAGAAGTCGTTAAAGAGGCAAAAAGGTTACGGGTTGGTTATATGATTTTCTCTTGTATCTCTCAATTTGCCTACACGCAAATTTTATCTGGCTTGCTTATAGATTCTTTGAAATTCATCAATGAATAAACTCGTTATCATTTCATTGTAAATAACAAGCACATATTCATCATTTCGGACTTCAGCACTATTGGTGAAGTTATATGAGCCAGTAATAACAATGCTTTCGTCAATGATGATAGTTTTATGATGCATCTGACCTGCTAACCCATCTCGATACACATCTAAGCCAGCCTGACGGAACGGGTCAAACTCTGTGCCAATATTTGATTTGACTTGTTCTTCATCCATTACCCCCGCCACAGTCACTCCATCTTGAGCGCGTTTGCGAATCACATCACCAATTGGGTCAGCAGTAAAAGAAAAAGCCATAAAGTAAATACTTTCATTGGCGGTGGTGATAATATCAACCAACTTCGGTTGCGCCACATCATCAGGTGAAAAATAAGTTTCAATTTTTGTTTCGTTGATAGTCAACTGCGGATTTGGCGTTTCGGCGCGAATGTTGTCTCCAAAAGAATCTTCAACATACATTTCTTCAAATTCTTTGATAAAGTTTTCTGCAAATTTAACAGAACGAATTCGCATCATCACATTGTTATCTTCATATGCTCCCGAATCAGTAAAGTTCATTGAACCTAGCCATACTTCAGATTTATCAATGATGGCAAATTTATTGTGCATTAAGCCTTCACGTCTATCTCCCAAAATAGGAATGCCCGCTTCTTTGAGTCGTTGTGGGTCTGCTCTTTCTAAGTTATCGCTCTCCATTACCATACGCACTTGCACGCCGCGTTTATGTGCGCGAATAAGTGCATCTCGCATGCTATTCAAACTTAAACTATAAATCGCAACATCTACACTTAATTTAGCAGAGTCAATTGCATCCACAAGTGGAAGGTCAATGCCGCCTGTGCGTTGTGATGATAACGAGCTATTTGGATTCGTAAAATAAACTTGAACCCAGCCACCATCATAGCCATAACCTGCGGGTAGCGGAATCTCTGTCAGCGAAAATGAAGGTTGGGTTGTAGAATCAATTGTCACCTTAGCAGGAGGCGCAGGGCTTACATCACATGCAGTTAACAAAATCAAGAAAATGAATATCAAAGTTTTTTTCATAAAATGATTATAATCGCAACGCCTTATGACAAGCTCAAATCAACAAATAGCACGCGCGGCTGGCACAGTGATGTTCGCAATTTTATTGGGGCAAATCACGGGTTTGATTCGTGGCGTGTTGGTTGCACAAACGTTCGGCGCATCACCACAACTCGATTCATTCTTCGCCGCAAACCGCGTCAGCGAAACTTTATTCCTATTGGTAGCAGGCGGCGCGCTCGGCTCGGCATTCATCCCAACATTCACAGGCTTGCTCGCAAAAGATGAAAAAGATTCGGCGTGGCGATTAGCAAGTTCGATTGCAAACGCATTGACTTTGATTTTGATTTTGCTGGCATTGCTGATTGGATTTTTCGCGCCACAAATTGTTCGCTTCGCACTTGCGCCCGGCTTGGCTACTGACCCTCAACTTTTTTCTTTAACTGTGACATTGTTACGAATTCAATTAATTTCCGCTGTTTTATTTGGTCTCGGTGGATTAATTGTTGGCATATTGAACGCGCATCAAATATTTTTAATTCCTGCATTAACACCCGCTTTATATCAACTTGGAATTATTTTCGGTGTTTTATTTCTCGCGCCATCCATGGGAGTTTATGGTTTGGCTTGGGGCGTTGTAATTGGGGCTGTGTTTTATTTAGTTATTCAATTACCGAGTCTGTTGAAAATATTATTAAATTTTCGACGGCAGACCGCCGACCGCCGTCCGCCGTCATTTTATTTTGATTTCAAAGATTCTAATTTCAAGCAAGTCATCTTATTAATGGGACCTCGTCTGCTTGGCGTTGCAATTGTGCAATTAAATTTTTGGGTAAATACTTGGCTTGCTTCACAAATGCAAAGCGGAAGTGTGACAGGTTTATATTATGGCTTTTCATTAATGCTGATGGCACAAGCCGTGATTGCACAATCTGTTGCAATTGCGGCTATGCCAACATTTTCAGCGCAGCATGCACTAGGTCAACAAGACGAGATGCGTTCATCTTTGGCATCATCGCTACGTGGAATTATTTTATTAGCACTCCCCGCCAGCGTCGGCTTGATTTTGCTCCGCGAGCCAATAATTTCTTTGTTATATCAACGCGGTGAGTTTGATTCAAATTCAGTGCAACTCGTCTCGTGGGCTTTGCTTTGGTACGCGGCTGGACTTGTCGGTCACTCCATTATGGAAGTTTTGACGCGTGCTTTTTATGCTCAACATGATACAAAAACCCCTGTGATTATTGGCGTAATTGCAATGGGATTAAATGTAATTTTCAGTATTACATTTTCAAAATTATTTACATCCATCGGCTGGCTTCCATTAGGCGGACTTGCCTTTGCAAATTCGCTAGCAACAGCGATTGAAGCCACTGTTTTATTTATCGTCATGCGAAAAAGATTAAATGGAATTGAAGGTAATCATATTCTGCGTGGAGCAACTCCCGCATTCATCGCCGCCAGTGGAATGGCTTTTGCTTTATTTGGTTTACTTACATTTGGGGAAAATCTCAGTATTTGGATTCTCGTCCCTGCTGGAGTCTTGATTGGCGGAGCTGTATATTTTATAGTGTTGTTTATTTTGCGAGTGCCTGAGTTAAGTTACATTATCAATGGAATAAAGAGAAGAATTCATCCTTCATAATTCATCTTTTTTTACGTCCAAATCATCCACAGTACAATAGATACTAACAATCCTAAAATAATTCCGCCAGTCACTTCCAGCGGTGTGTGACCAATCACTTCTTTCAATTCTTCTTCATCCCAAATGTGCCCCTTTAACAATTCACCAAACAACACATTGATTCTTTCAGCATGCATACCTGCTTGTCTGCGCACGCCAGCGGCATCATACGTCACAATCATGGTCATCGCCACTGCAATGCCAAATAATGGATTATCAAATCCATGATACAGCCCAACTGCCAACGTGCCTGCGACCATCATGGCAGAATGAGATGAAGGCATTCCGCCCGCCGCAAAAAACATCGTCCACAACCAGCGACGTGAACGAAAATATTCTGTGGGGATTTTTAATACCTGTGCTAGAAACCATCCTAACATGGCGGCAATAAAAACTTTATTTTGAAGCACATCTACAATGTTCATTCAGATTCTTCCTCAAATGGAATCAATGAATCGCCTGCTAATTTTTGAATTTTTAACTGAGCCGATTCTAATACCGCGCCGCATTTCTTGACCAATTCCTGTCCGCGTTCAAATAACTTCATCGCCTCGTCAAGCGGATTCTGTTCACTTTCCAATGCTTCGACAATTTGCTCTAATTCGGCAAGTGCTTCTTCATAAGTTAATTCTTCAATTGGTTTTTGTGTTGATTTTTGTTTTGGCATTTCAACTCCTTGATATGTCATTCTGAGGGAGCGATAGCGACCGAAGAATCTCTCACATCATGTCCGAGATTCTTCGCCGCAACGAACAAGAGCACGGCTCAGAATGACATTATTATTTTTTCACTTCAAATTCACCATCACTCACTCTAATTTGCAAATCACCTTTGGCTTGTGATACTTTTGACACGACCAAGCCATCCGCTTTTCGGGTGATGATAGCATATCCGCGAGATAAAACGCCTTCAGGGTTGAGGGATTGCAAGCGTTTTGATATTCCATCTACGTTTGATTTATGCAATTGGATGCGATGAATTAAAGATGAAAATGCTCGCCGAGAAAGTTCATCTAGGTTTTGGTATTCAGATTCAATTCTTCTTTCGGGCGAATTATATTTGAGTCGCGAGGCTAGGGTTAAGAGAAAATTCTTTTGGTCAGCGAGCAGGTTCAAGGTCAAGGAAGTGAGGCGGGATTCGTAATCAGTAATTCGTAAAAGCAAATCATCTAGTGTTGTTTGAGTGGCAAGTTCAGCGGCAGCGGTGGGAGTGGCGGCACGTAAATCGGCGGCGAAATCTGTGAGCGTAAAATCTGTTTCGTGACCAACTCCTGAAATGGTTGGCGTTTTGGAATTGGCTACAGCGCGAACAACGTTTTCATCATTGAATGCCCACAAATCTTCAATTGAACCACCGCCACGCGCAATGATAATAATATCGGGCGAATGTTGATTGAGCGATTGAATTGCTTTGACAATTGCAGGCGGCGCATCGTTGCCTTGCACAAGTGATGGCGCGAGAATTATTTTTACAATTGGCAAACGACGACGAATTGTATTTAACATATCGCGCAACGCCGCGCCAGTTTGTGATGTGACAATCCCAATGGTTTTTGGAAGTTGCGGAATTTCACGTTTGTTTTCTGGATTAAACAAACCTTCGGCTTCAAGCATAGATTTAAGACGCAAAAATTCTTGATATAACGCGCCTTCACCTTTGGCTTGAATTTGATTCGCAACCAATTGATATTGCCCCTGCGGTTCATAGACTGCGATTTTTCCATGCGCTTCAATTGCCATGCCATCTTGTAGATTAATTCTTAATCGCGCGGCATCTGTTCTCCACATGACACAACGAAGTGAAGCGTTTTTATCTTTCAATGTGAAATAGATATGCCCCGAATTGGGCTTTGATAAATTGGAAATTTCTCCACTAACCCACACATCCTGCAATTCAGAATCATTTTCTAAAAGTTTGCGGATGTGAAATGTGAGTTGCGAAACTGTGAGCGTGGAAGAAAAAAGGTCAGGTTGCATTGCAAGAGGATAATCGAAAAAGTAGGATTAGTGAAGGAAAATATTTTTCTGCTACAATTCTTTCAGTTTATTTTGATATGACTTCGCTCAAAAATATTTGGAGAAATAAACCCAGTCTCATACAAGCGACCCTTGTATGTCTTTCTATTTTAATCTCGACATGGATTGGCATTCGCTATGCAACAGAGGCTTTTATTGGTTATTTGCCAATATTGATATGGATATTTGTTGTTTTTCTGTGTTTCGCGGCGTTGTATCCACAAAAACAACCAGCCTTGTTTGAAATAAAATTTAACTACACTTGGGCAGGAATATTTGCGCTCATCATTATTGCATTATTAATTCGCTCCATTAATTTATCAAGTTTGCCAAAAGGTTTTCACCCTGACGAAGCGGGATATATAGAGTTCGCTATTTTACACATTCCAAAAGAAGATAACCCTTATTTAACAATCAATCCATTTCGCACAGGCTTAGATTCTCAGCCTATTTTGTATAAATACATTTTACGTTTCAGCACATATTTTTTCGGTATGAATATACTTGCGAGTAAAGTATCAAACGTGCTGATTGGCACACTTGCAGTCGCCAGTGTGTTTTTAATGATGAACGAATTGGCTGGACGAAGAATGGCATGGATTACATCCATCTTAATGGCAACCTATCACTATCATGTGCATTGGTCACGAATTGCATTGAGCAATATCTGGGTGACTTTCCTTGTGCCACTTACGCTTGGCTTATTCTTATTAGGTTGGAGAAAAAATAATGATAAAGGGGCAATATTTTCGGGACTAGCGTTAGGTTTATCTGCATATATTTATAGTGGCGGGTATTTTGTCATATTTCTATTAATATTCATTTTCATACAAGAATGGATAAAAACAGATAATCATTTTGATTTAATGAAATACACTGCAAAAATGCTATGCCTTGCTTTTGTAGTTGCCGCCCCATTAATTGTGTTTGCGATACGTGTGCCTGATTTTTTCTTCGACCGTGCATCTGTTGTGAATGGATGGAGGGCAGATTTAATCCAACCTTCTTTCCATGAATATCTTTTTTCTCAATTGAAAAAATCTTTTGGGGCTTACAATTTTTATCCCGAAGTAACTGGCTTTTACGCTCCAAATGCTCCGTTTTTGATTGGCTTCGCCTCTATCTTGTTCCTGATTGGTATTTTCTTTGCCATTAAGCAAAAAAAGTTTTTTTTGCTTTTTTGGATTTTTATTGTCACAATATTAGGTGGTGTCATGTTAAACGGTACACCCGCGTCCACTCATTTTATTGGGGTCATTCCTGCTATCTGCTGGATGATTGCCATTCCACTACATAAACTCTTTGAACATGGTCATATAAAATGGTTTTATATATTTCTTGCTTTGATACTATTAATGGATTTATTTTTTTATTTCTTTATCTACCCTTCTTCTCCTTATGCTCACTTAGATGTAGGTTTTCCAACCAGCATACCTTAATCTTATCTGTTAAAATCAAAACATGAATCATCTCTGGTCACGTTGGCTTATGACATACATTTAAAATGCAAAAAACGAAAACGGCTGTGTGTTCTGCAATGCACAAACCAAACAAGATAACTCCGAGAATTTAATTGCTTTTCGTGGCAAATTTTCGTATGTGATTTTGAATCGCTACCCTTACACCAGCGGACATTTAATGGTCATTCCTTTTGTACATGTTCCGAATTTAGAAAGTTTAAATTCTGAAACACGTGCTGAAATGATGGAATTGACCAGTCAATGCACTGCAATTCTAAAAAATATTTATAAAACCGAATCATTCAATGTTGGAGTTAACATCGGCGAAGCGGCTGGTGCTGGTGTATTAGGTCATGTACACATTCACATTGTGCCACGCTGGGCTGGAGATACAAATTTTATGACGAGTGTTGGCGAAACGCGTGTATTACCTGAATCGTTGGAAGATACTTATAAAAAAGTCAGTCAAGCTTTTCAAAATAAATAATGAATAGCAACACAAAAAAAGTATTTTTCACATCTATATTTTTTATTTTAATCATTGCGTCTTGCGGGTCAAATAATCATGCAATCGAATCAACAAATGAAGTAGTTTTATCTACGCCAACTTTTACGGCAACTCCTGAACCAACACCTATTCCAGATATTAATCCTTTAACGAACCAAAAAGTAAAAGACCCAAACTTATTACAATTGCCCGCCTTATTAATTTCGATTTCACATTTTCCTGTCACGGCTCGCCCGCAAGCGGGTTTGTCATTTGCGCCGTGGGTTTTTGAAATTTATATTACAGAAGGCGCAACAAGATTTCTTTCTACTTTTTATGGTGAGTTTCCAAAACCTGAACCTGTTATCAATGGAAATTGTGAAGTTCGCAATCAACCATTTTCGCAAACATCAAACATGATTGGCAATCGTGTTTGGTTAGATGAAAATCAAAATCAGATACAAGATGATTTTGAAAATGGCTTGGGTGGCATTTGCATCAATCTTTTTGATTCAAATGGAAATTTTCTACAATCCACATCCACAGATAGTAATGGCTATTATGCTTTCAATGTTGATGCTGGAAATTACATTCTTCAATTTGAAAAACCAATTGGCATGGAGTTTGTACAAAAAAATATCGGAGATGAATCAAAAGATAGTGATGTTGATCAAGTATCAGGTCAGACCGAAGCGCTGACTTTAACATCTTCGCTTCTTGACCTTGATGTGGGATTGGTTCTGAGTCCTGACTTTGTTTCTTCATCTCCACTTCCTCTTCCCAAAGTTGGACCCATTCGTTCGGGTCGTTTAATCTATGCAGACATTCATGCTTTCTTTAAAGACTCGTGTTTGATTTATGCGTTTGCTTCGCCAGAAGTTTTAGAAGAATTACCACAATGTTTTTTTGTAACGCATGATGAGCAAGGTGGCGGTTATATGTTAGATATTGATGAATTGCCACGCTTGGCTGAAAAAAATAAAACTGGTGATATTGATTACACTAGCAATGTTTTTGATTCAATCCCACCAAGTGGTGGTCTGACGGCAACCCAATTGCATGTGTATATTGCTTATTTAAATCAATCTGCATGGAAATATGATTCTGCATCTCAAAGTTATTGGCGATATGTAGACGATGCAGATTTTGATACAGCTGGTGTTTTACATCCTGAAATTGATAGATTAACAAATCGTCAATTGCAATTTGAAAATGTGATTGTTTTATATACAAAACACGATGTAGTTTCACCTACAAATTTAGATATTCACTTAGAAGAAAATTTAACGGGCGATGCTTTATTATTCCGTGATGGCTTGATGTACGAAATCAAATGGACAACACGTTTAGATAGTGATGAAATAAAAAATGGACAGCAAAAGCCAATTCAATTTATTACAAATGATGAATCTGCATTGTTTCCATTAAAACCCGGGCGCACTTGGATAATAGTTGTCACCCCAAAAACTTCTGTGGAAGAAGAAAGACCTGCTGAATGGTATTTGAATTTTCTACAGCCCGAAGGAGCAAAATAGTTTAGTTAGTTTACTAGTTGGCTAGTTATCTAGTTTCTAGTTAAGTAACAATTTGGAGAGATGAAATTTATGCACACATACACAAAATCTCTGAAATTATTTTTTGAAAAACACGCCAACCCACTCAATGCTGTGCCGATGAAAAAATATATGCGCGAACAGTTTGAGTATTTGGGAATCAAATCTCCACAAGTGACTGCATTGCTGAGAGAATTCATCAAATCAAATGGATTGCCTCCGTTTGAAAAACTTGATTTGATTTCGCATGAACTATGGAGTTTGCCCCAACGTGAATTTCAATATATTGCTATGAACTTAATCAGCAAATATGAAAAGAAACTTGAGTCTGAATTTATTGAAACACTAGAATATTTAATTATTACAAAATCATGGTGGGATACAGTGGATTTATTAGCAGGTCATCCAGTTGGAGCAATGTTCAAGAAATATCCAAAAGTAAAAGAAAAATATTTGGAGAAATGGCGTAAGTCAGAAAATATTTGGTTAAGACGCACAACATTATTATTTCAACTTGGCTATAAAAAAGAAACCGATTTTGATTTGATGTCTGAAATCATCAAAGAAAATTTAGGTTCAGATGAATTCTTCATCAACAAAGCAATTGGCTGGGCATTGAGACAATACGCCCATACCAATCCTGTGCCAGTGAGAAAATTTGTAAAAGCTACAAAGGAATTACATCCACTCAGTAGAAGAGAAGCGTTGAAAAATATTGGTGCGTAAAAATTTATCGGTATAACGCAAAAATTGTCACGCCATCAAATTGATGTTTATAAACAACTTCGTGATTCGCAAAAATCTTCAACATTGGATTATCTTCAACTGTTTCACCCAAAGTTGTTTGGCGGCTTTGCACCACATACCAATCCGCTTCATTCATAATGCGTGAAACTGGCATAGGCGCATCTGCACCTAACACACTCGGCACACTGGCTGGAGCCAAAATCAAAATATCATCACGCAAGTATCCATGCACTTGATAATAAATCATCACATCATGACTCCATGGGTCAACCCAAACTAAATCACCGGGCTGAGCTTGTTCATTCAAAATCGGCAAAGCGAGTTGATAACTTTCACACCAATAGGTCGTCTCCAAGCCCAAATCAGTTGCACCGCGCAGCCCACCCACACTTTCACCATAATAAGATAATAGATGTGGATATAAACGAATCATCGAAATGATTTGTGGAGCAAACGCGATTAAAGACAACAAAACGATCCCGCTTCTGACTACGTTCGGCTTGTTCAATTGACCTGATAATTTTTCTATGCTGGAAGCAAGATATGCAAACCCAATCCCTGCTAAGCCCGCTAAAAATGGAAATGAAACCATAATCAGACGTTCATTGTCATAGACCATGCTTTGACCGATTGCAATTGCCAAAATAGGAGTCAATGCTGAAAGAAACAGCAACCAACTCAACCCCTCGTCTTGACGCGTAATTGCAGAAGAGATGAATCCTGTAAAATATAAAATCGTCAACGTGATTGGCAAGACTGCCCACAACATCACAAATCCAAAATGCCATGGTGGCGGCATAAAAAATTGACCAAGATAATATTGCCCAATTTCCCAATGATTAACTGTGATGAATAAAATGTATTCAGTAAGGCGTTCGATGGTGTGATGATACAGCCAGGGCCAAGCAAGAAAAAATATTGGGATTGCTGTAATGCCCATAACAATCAAACGAACAAATTGATTCATTTCTCTGCGAAAAATTATGAGCCACAAACCCAATGCAAAGATAACAAATGCGGCATTGATTTTTGTGGCTAATGCCAAGCCCCACACAACGCCAAGCAATATGCCCCATTTCAAACCTGTTTTATCTAATGTTTTCCAAAATAAAAATGTGACTAGGAATGCTGAAAACGCGGCGGGGACATCTAATGCTGATAAATGCGCATGAAAGAAAAAGCGAGGCATTGTTAATAACGCCGTGACAGACGCAAAACCTGCTACTTGACCATAAGAATCTTGAATCCAAAAATATAAAAACCCTGCTAATATAGCAACTAAAATCATGTTCCCCAAACGATGAGCTAATAAATCATTTGTAAAGTTTTTCGTTATAGACCAAATCAATCCAGACCAAACTTTATTCATTGGCGGATGTTCTTTGTTAGGAGTCCAAGCAAGTGTAATAGATTCTTCGGTAAACGCTTCGGATGGATTCGTGAAAACTTCCCCATACCAATTGATATAAGACTCAGAAGCAGCGATATAAGCAGGTTCATCCCATGTTAAACCGATGTTTGATGCAGTTGCTACCAATAAAATAAAAACGAAAATTGAAATAAGAGTGGCAATTTGTATCGCACTAAGTTTTTTTAAGTTCATCAATGTCCTCAATACAGAAAAATTAAATTATTCGGTTCGATTTCTCAAGAACTCTGTCGCATCTTTAAAATGGTTTTTGAGATACACAATCACTTCGGGGTCATAACCACTTTCATCAAGTGCTTTATCCATGCACCAATACCATTGGTCGCGTTCTTTGGGTCCAATAGCAAATGGTTGATGACGCCTTTTTAAAGCGGGATGTCCGCGTGTTTCGATGTAGGTTTGTGGTCCACCAGTCCAACCGACAAGAAACAAGTAAAACTTTTCGCGTGATTGCTTTAAGTTTTTGGGGTGCACAGCGAGTACGTCTTTGGCTTCGGGGGCAGTTTCCATTAAATCGTAGAAGCGAGTGATAAGTTTTTTAATGCCTGCTTCTTCGCCCATTAATTCATAAAGTGATTTTGTTTCATCCATAAATAAATTTTACCTTATTAATATGTAGAGACGAGGTGACCTCGCCCCTACACAGGTATAATACCCACATCAAGGAGAACCAATGAACAAAGAAAACGAAGCGGTTATTTTAAGTGCGGCACGCACACCGATTGGAAAATTTCAAGGCACATTGAGCAGTGTGCCTGCTACAAAACTCGGCGCGATTGCTGTTGAAGAAGCAGTCAAACGTGCGGGCATCAATCCGCAAGAAATTGAAGAAGTGATTATGGGCAATGTCGTTTCGGCGGGGTTGGGTCAAGCACCTGCGCGTCAAGCGGGAATTTATGGAAACGTGCCTGCAAGTGTCAGTGCAACGACGATTAACAAAGTTTGTGGTTCAGGTTTGAAAGCGGCGATGATGGCATCTCAAGCAATCCGTGCGGGCGATGCGGATTTATTTGTCGCTGGCGGATTCGAATCAATGAGTCGTGCGCCACATCTTATTCATGGACGCATGGGTGAAATGAAATATGGCAACATTCAAATGACCGATGCATTGTTAGATGAAGGTTTATGGGATCCATTTGAAAATTGGGGAATGGGTATGGCGGCTGAATTTATCGGTGACGAATATGAAGTGACTCGCCAAGCCATGGATGAGTTCGCGCTTCAATCTCACCTCAAAGCTGTTACTGCTTCGGAGGCAGGATATTTCGCTGACGAAATTGTGCCAGTTGAAATTGTCGGGCGAAAAGGTGAGTCAACGCTGGTGAAACAGGATGAAGGTCCACGAAAAGATGCGAGTTTGGAATCATTATCAAAGTTGAAGCCAGCATTTAAATCAGATGGAAAAGTAACTGCTGGAAATTCATCGCCGATGAACGATGGTGCCGCCGCAGTTGTGATTGCATCCAGAAGTTATGCGGAAAAAAATAATCTCAAGCCAATTGCAAAAGTGGTTGGATATGCACAAGCGGCATTGGAACCAAAATATTTATTTGCCGCACCTGCACATGCAATTCCGAAGTTGTTGAAAAAAATCAATTGGACATTGAAAGATGTGGATTTGATTGAGTTGAACGAAGCCTTCGCCGCGCAAGTGTTAGCAGATGGATATGCGCTTGCAAATGACGGTTGGGACTGGAATAAAGTCAACGTGAATGGTGGCGCAATTGCATTGGGACATCCACTCGGTGCAAGTGGCGCGCGTGTGTTGACGACATTGATTTATGCATTGAAGAATCGCGGATTGAAAAAAGGAATAGCTTCGTTATGCTTGGGTGGCGGTGAAGCAGTGGCAATGGCGGTGGAGTTGGAGTAAGAGAACAGAGAGTAGAGAACAGTAATCAGTAATTGGAGAATGGTGATGGATAAACAAGAACGCGATGAAAAAATTGAGTTGTATGGCAAAGGCTATGACTTGTTGATGGAAACCTTAAAAGATGTTCCGCAAGAGATGTGGCAGTTCAAGCCTGAGCCAAAAGAGTGGAGTGTGCATGAAATTCTCGTCCACCTCGCGGATTCAGAATCGAATGCGGCGTTGCGGGCGAGAAAATTAATCGTTGAACCCGGTGGGTTGTTAATGGGCTATGACCAAGATAAATGGGCGGTCGAATTAAATTATCACGAGCAAAGTTGGGAAGATGCATTAGAAACCCTAAAGTTTGTCCGCAAGACAACTTATAAATTATTGAAACAACAACCTGACGAAGTTTTTCAAAACACAGTTAAGCATCCTGAATATAAAGAGCCTTATACATTTGAAAAATGGTTGAATATTTATTCAGGACATATTCCAGGGCATATTGAACAGATAAAGAATAATTATAAAATTTGGAAGAATACGGTTGGTTAGTCTAATTGGTCTAAAAAGTCTTATAGGTCGGACTAGTCAGACCAATTAGACTAATAAGACTTGTAAGATTTTTATTAGGAGACTAAATGATTAAACATATTTTTGTCATCGGCGCAGGGACAATGGGCAATGGCATTGCTCAAGTGGCAGCGACGGCTGGGTATCAAACAACATGCATGGACGTGAATCCAGAAGCGTTGGAAAAAGCCAAAGCGGTGATTAATAAATCCACTGAAAAACTTTTGTCGAAGGGGACGATTAATCAAGAACAAAAATCCAGCGCGGATAATATTCGTTATGCGTCATCCTATGACAGCGCGACAGAAGCGGATTTCATCATCGAAGCCGCAACCGAAAACCCAGAATTGAAATTCAAA
>JAEURG010000267.1 GCA_016789345.1 Anaerolineales bacterium
CAGGAAAAAAAGATTACACACCAGTTTATATCTCCATTGCCGATAAACCTGATTCAATTATGCGTGGCATGGATGAATTCAAAAGCAAAGTTGAAAAAACAGAAACCGCTGGTGATAAATGGCGTTGGATTCCGATGATTATTTTTTTCGTCGGTGTAGGGTTGGTATTAATTGATGTTGCTTTATTGATATTCGGATATTTCTCACTTGTATTTTCAGGTGGCGCATTTCTTTTGTGGATTGCGGCATTCATTATGGCGAGGAGTTTACGAAAAAGTGACTCGCATGATTTTTCTCCGCGCTACAAAGGCTTGAAAGAAATTTTACACACGCTTCGTGATGACCTCAAGCCTGATAGCACTTTCCTCGGGCATTTGGACTTAACTGGAGCCATGCTCCCCACCAAAGTTGCGCGCGAAACCAAAGACGCGCAAGATAGAACCACTCAACACTTCGCTGACCAATGGCTCTCATTGAAAGCAAAACTTTATGACGGTAATGTGTTGCGTGTTGCCGCCATTCAAAAAACAAAAAATAGAAAATCCTATTGGAAGCGCAGTCGCATCAGCGGAAAGATGAAATCTAAGCCAGAAAAATTCAAAGGCGCAGAACAAGAATTAAAGGTGCGTATTGTCGTCAACCCACAGGCGTATAAAATTGTTCCAAGCCCAACCTTCAGACAAGGTCAAAACATTGGCAAATACACCATCGCGGAGTTAAGTACCGAAGGCGGCATGATTAGTATCGTTGCCAAATCTCCATTTGAAGAAGTAGAGCAAGACCATATTTTGAATTTTCTAAAGTTAGCATATTCTCTTTTACAACGAAAGACGGCGTAAGTCATTCGTCATTGCGAGTTGTCGCTGGTTGAGTGCGCGAAGCGAGTACCGAGACCAAGACGACGAAGCAATCTCAAACTTAATTATAAGATTGCTTCGTCGTGTTGCTTCGCAACACTTCTCGCAATGACATAATTATCATAACGAAAGGTCATATTCATGAATCGAAAAGTTATTCCTTTTATTATCGCATTTGTATTATCTTGTTTAGTAATGGTGGTTTCGGGCGTATTTGCTTTTAGCGGAATCATCACCGCGCAAAAATTTGGCAGTGACACCGCATGGACTCAACCATATTCCACTGCCGAGAGCATGAAAGTGATTGATTTAACAGGTGATGGTCAAAACGAATTATTTATTCAAAACATTAACAACGTCACCGCATTTGATGGCAATGGAAATATTTTATGGTCGCATAACTATAACCAACTTAAAACAACACTTGGTGATTTCAATGGCGATGGCACCGAAGATGTGATTGTGTTTTATAGCAGTGGCGTAGATGTGATTATCAACGGGCAAATCCGCACAATTGCTACAGGATTACCAATTGGCACACCTTCTCGCGTGGCATTAATCCGCTTTGCTTCTGGACCGCAAATTATTTTAGGAGATATGTCCAGTGGTTTGCTGGCGATAGATTTGAATGGTCAAATTTTGTGGTCAGATGATATTGGCAATCAAGAAATTCGCGGCATGGACGATGCCCGCATTGGTGGTCAGATTCATTTAGCAGTCGCTTCGTATGATGGCGGCGTGTATGTGATTGATAGCAATGGTCAAACCCTTTGGAGCAATGGAAGTGGTCAATTACGCCGAATGCGTGCATTTGATTTGAATGCCGATGGAAACAGTGAAGTTATCACGGGCAGTGAATATGGTGATTTTTATATTTATTCTGCAAAAGATGGCAGTGTAATTTTCAACAAGTCATTGGGGCAAGCAATCAGCGAAGTACGTGAAGTTGAATTAGATGGCGACCCATCCTCGCGTGAAATTGTGGTCGGCGGAAAAGATGGAGGTGTGTGGGCGTTCTCCTACGACGGAACAACTGCACGTCAGATTTGGAGCGGTTCTTTATCCGATAAAGTGACAGAAATTTCAGGTTTAGATATTGATGAAGATGGCAAACAAGAAGCGGTCATCGGCGATGATGCGGGCGTTATCGCCGTGTTCACTGCCGATGGTACGCGCAATAATTTGCCAACTCATTCAACGGGCATCACACGCGTTGACATTGGCAAACTTGGTAATGAAAGATATGTTGTCGTAGCAGATTACAACGAAGTGCAGACTCAAAAAGTGACTTTGAGTGCGATACCTGGATTTACATACACGCCTCTCATCGTCGGGATAATTGTTTCTGCTGTGATACTGGTCATTGCGGGGATACTTTCTTCCATCCCGCCGAAACCTGAGATGAAAGTTTCGTTTCAAGATAAAAGCAAAGAAAGTTTGGATGCACAACGCCGCATGTTGAAAGAACACATTGCAGATGTGGAACGATTAAGAAAATCTGGTGAAATGGCTGGCGACGCTTATCTGGCACGCCTCAAACGCCTGCGTGGAGATTTAGCCGAAAACGAAGCCGCATTCAAAACCGCAGGGTACAACATCAAAGCCGAAACTTTCAACTGCCCCAACTGCGGCGGCACTTTGGAGTTAGGCATGGATAAATGCGAGTATTGTGGTCAGGTGATTCTTTCGTGATGAAGGGAATAGTTGATAGTGAATAGTAAAACTCCCGTCAGTTTTGGCGGGAGTTTTGTTTTATTGGTCAGCATCCGTTGCACAGCGGAAGCCAAGATTAATAAGAGTATATCGCTGATCATGCCAAGAACGATTAGTAACACGGACACCAGTATCACCATCTCTCCATGAACCTCCGCGCATAACGCGATTTTCTAATCCTAATGATGGCAAGGGTCCTTGTGGGTCAACTTTTGGTGAACCTACATAATAAATCTCATCATAAAAATCATTTACCCACTCCCAAACATTGCCTGCCATATCAACAGCGCCATAAAAACTCGCCCCTCTAGGATAAGAACCTACTAATGTTGTATCGCCAATAAAAAAACTATAATTTAGTAAACTAGTTTTTGGAAGTTCATCTCCCCAAGGATATATTCTTTCATCTATACCACGAGCTGATTTTTCCCATTCTGCTTCTGTTGGCAACCTCCGTCCTGCCCATTGACAATAATCATATGCCATTTGCCAAGTAACTGAAACAACTGGATAATTTTCAAAAGCAGGGTTATAAAAATAGGTGTCACGAGTTTCTGACCTCAACACGTTGGGAGGGCTACAAGGTCCAATAGATACACATTGCTTATACATTTTATTTGTTACTTCGGTTTGGTCAATCCAATATGCACTTAAATAAACTTGGTGTGTTGGTCGTTCATTTTCTTTACCCTTGTCATTGCCCATAATAAATTCTCCAGTGGGTATATAAACCAAAACCATACCATCCACCTCTGATACTATAGTTGACCCAGTACTATATTGAGGTGTAGATGTTAATGTAAGTGTTGGCGTAAACGGAATATCTGTAAAAGTTGGGGTGAAAACTTTTGTCGGCGTAATTAATCTATCTGTTGCTGTAGAGGTTACAGGCATAGAAGTTGGGCTTAGAGAAAGATTGTTAAGAAATCCATTCGCAAATCTAAAGAAATAATTTCCTACAAATAAAACCCCTAAAATACCTATCAAAACTAGGCCAGCAATAAAAAAGGGGCGGATTCTTGTTTGAAATAAATTGAAAAAGCTATCGGCAAATTCTTTTTGCTTTTTTCTTTTTATATCTCTCTTTAATTTTTTCTCCAATTCACGCCGGCGTATTTCTCGTTTAATCTGTTTTGCTTTTTCATTATCAAGTCTTTCTTTCTCCCTCCTTTGTTCATCAGCAAATCTGCGTGCTTCTTCTTCTCTTTTTTGATCTTCAATTTGTTTTAATCTAATTTGCTCCGCTTCAAGATGAAGCACTTGGGTATAACGATGCTTCAATGCTTCTAATAATTTATTATCTGAATATTCTTTATTATCACCGTAATAATCTAACCATTGATAATCTCTTAACTTTTTAGGAACATTACATTCATCTAAGCGGACAGGAATTAAGAATATAGATTCATCTAATTTATCTAGCGCCACACCAAAAGCATACTTGATTTCTCTTTGAACAACTCCTTCTTTATTTATCGACTGATTGGAAAGGCATATAATCACTACATCAGCTTCTTCTACAGATTTTTCAATAACTTTCCACCAATCCTGTCCTGGTAAAAGTTTAGTTACATCTAACCATGGGTCTATCCAATTTTCGGCTTTGAGGCGTTGGTATAACTCTTTTACAGCAGGTTTATCTTGCGAAGCATGGCAGAGAAAAACACGAAGTTGACGGGGCATTGTACGAAATTCCCAAGTTTGTAAATTATAAGTTAGAAAATAGGATAAGGCAAACATTAAGAGAAAGGCTTGACAAAAAAAACCTGTGGTTGCATAATGGTTGCGAAATGGAAGTAGGTGAAATATGGTCACACTCACAATCAAAAATGTGCCACCAGAAATTTATGAATGTATCAAAATCCAAGCCAAGAATAATCACCGTAGTATCAATGGTGAAGTGATTTCTATTCTTGAACAAGCAATCAGCATCCCACCTATTGACGTTAAAACCACATTGGAACAAACAAAAAAATTGCGTGAAATAACCGCGCATTATGTGATTACTGTAGATGAAATAGAAAGTTTGATTAATGAAGGTCGAGAATGATTGTTGCTGATACAAATTTAATTGTTTATCTATTTATCACAGGCGATAAAACAGAATTAGCACAACAAGTCCTTTCAAAAGACCCATATTGGATTGTTCCGCCTTTATGGCAAAGTGAATTCAGAAATGTATTGGCTGGATATATTCGCCGAGATATAAGACTGAAACAAGCAAAACAAGTTATGCAAAAAGCATTAGAAATTTTAGAAAATCATCAAGTTGTGCCCTCCGCCGAAAGAGTTTTAGATTTAATTTCAGAGAGTAATTGCACAGCCTACGATTGTGAATTTGTGGCTTTATCTCAACAATTAAGTATACAACTTGTCACAGCAGATAAACGCTTGCTCAATCAATTTCCAAGTTTTGCTATTTCTTTAGAAAATTTTGTAGGATAGAAAAAACTCTCGTTGAAAAAAACAACGAGAGTTTTTCTTACATTTTTCTTTTTTCATTCATTGGGAGATTGCTTCGTCTTTATGGTCTCGGTACGTCGCAAAGAACAAGTGCGCGACTACTCGACCAACAGGCTTGCAATGACATACTAATACACAGGCAAATTCGTATCTACTTCTTTTGCCCAAGCATTGATTCCGCCTTTGAGATTCTTTAATTTCTTGAAACCTGCACTAGACAACAATTCAATGGCACGCATGGAGCGAGTTCCGCTTTTGCAAAGTACAACCATGTCATCGGCTGTGTTTAATTCGGTTAAGCGACCTGCTAATTGTCCAAGTGGAATATTGATGGCTCTTGAAATAGCAGAAATTTCTAACTCGTGAGGTTCACGCACATCGAGCAGAATCAGGTTTGGGTCAAGAGAGAGGCGGGATTTTAAATCTAAAGAAGAAATATCTAAAGAAGAATTTGCATTCGCATCTTCATGATCGTGACTCGGCACACCACAAAATTCTTCGTAATCAATTAATTCTTTGATATCTGCATTTGATCCGCAAACTCTACAATTTGGATTCTTTTTCAATTTCACAAAATCAAAAGACATATCCAACGCATTGTATAAAAGCAATTTGCCAATCAATGGCTCGCCAATGCCAAGCAAAACTTTGAGTGCTTCCGTTGCTTGTAACGTGCCAATGGTGCCGGGCAAAACACCTAACACACCACCTTCTGCACAAGATGGGACAAGCCCAGGAGGCGGAGGCTCAGGAAATAAACAACGATAGCATGGACCTTCTTTTGCATAAAAAACACTGACCTGCCCATCAAAACGAAAGATAGATGCATACACATTTGGCTTGCCAAGAAAAACTGCAACATCATTGGTCAAGTAACGTGTTGGGAAGTTATCTGTGCCATCTAAAATAATGTCATAATCTTTTGCGATGCGAAGTGCATTTTCGGATGTGTATGGTTCGTTGTAAATATCAATTTGAATATCGGGATTCAAATCTAATAATTTTGTTTTGGCACTTTCGACTTTTAATTTTCCGATGCTTGATGTGCCATGAATCACCTGGCGTTGCAGATTTGATGAATCGACCACATCATAATCAACTAATCCAATGCGACCAATTCCAGCCGCGGCTAAATACAATGAAACAGGTGAACCAAGTCCACCTGTGCCGATGATTAAGGCAGATGAATTTTTTAATTTCTTTTGACCTTCTAATCCAACTTCGGGGATGAGAAGATGACGAGAGTAACGAAGGATTTCTTCGCGAGATAATTCAGGAAGCATGTTAACCTCCCGCAATCGACGGAATTAGCATCACTTTATCTTCTTCTTTGATAGGTGTATCCACACCTTGCAAGTCTTTGATGTTTGATTCGCCAACAAATAAATTTACAAACGGACGAAGTGCTCCATCTTCATTGAAGATATGTGGTTTGATAGTTGGATACTGTTTGGTTAGATCAGTCAATACTTCTGAAACATTATTTCCAGTCACATTGACTGTGGATTGCCCATTGGTATAAGCACGCAATGGGGTTGGTATTCGTAATACAGGCATTAAGTTTTCTCCTAAAAAGTTTTAACCACAAGGGGTCACGAAGGTACACAAAGATTTAATGCTCTTTCCTTTGTGGTGAATGATTTACAAAGTTTGTAATTGCTCCATCAATTTCTCAACACGCGTCACACCATTATTGACATAACGGGCTTCACCTTTTGAGTCTAATAAAAATGTAGTAGGTACACTCATCACTCCCCAAGTTTTTGCAAGGTCAGGGCGTTCAGTAGCATCAATTTCTATCACTTGAAATGTATCACCATATGTTGAAGTTAATTTATCCAAGGCTGGGCGTTGAATCGTTTTGCATGGAACACAATCTGGTGTTGTGAAATATACAATCACTGGTTTATTCGGCAATGGATTCAATAAATGATTAATATTGTTACCTGCACGAGATAACAATCTCTGATTTATTAACCAGTAGACGGTAAGCCCTAAAAATATAATACCAAGTGCAAAACCAAAACGCAATAATAATTCCGAACTCATGAAGCAATACTCGCTTTCGGTTTTGCACCGGGGATAACTCCTGCTGGCGGTTGTTTGCCAAAACCCGGCACACCTAATCGTGCTAACCAGTAATACACTGCACATCCAACACAAAACCCGCCAAAGGCATTGAGCGAAGCAAGTGCAATTACAATCCAAACTAATGTCCAGCCTAAAACTGTTGCGCCAGAAAATAATGCGATTGAACCCGCTGTTAGAAATAAGAAACCAACAATTTGTGAAAAGCGATGTGGCTCAGGGTTATCATCTAACACATCAGGCTTCATCCATCCGCGCGGCTTGAGAATAGATTTATAAATAATTCCAAAGCCCGGCGTTTTCAATACAGAGCCAATTCCCATTACTAAAGCAACAAATGCCGCCAGAATTGGTTGATTCAAAATAAACGCTAACAAACTAATTCCAATAATAAAATATTGATTTGTTCTGAGAATTGCATGGTCTACTTTTTGTAAAGTTTGTGTTGTCATTTTATTTTCCTATATTCGGTGGTCAAGTAGTCCCAAATGCTCTTTGAGGGACGTATCGAGACCACAAGTTATTGAGAGTATTTTTGTTAAGGGGTGGTCTCGATACGTTGCTCGTTCCACTCGCAACTACTCGACCACCGAAGCATATTACTTATTGCTTATTATTATTTCTTCTTCCTCATACTTCGTTCTATCTTCAACCAAACGCCATGAGCGATGGTCAACTGATTTGCCTTTATCCACGCGCGTAATCACATACGAAAAATTTGGTTGCGCCCATTCACGATCAAATTCAGATGGTACGTTTGGGCAATCGGGGTGTGAATGAAACACGCCAATTAAATTTAATTCCAATTCATCGGCTTTCAATTCGGCTTTCACATAATCTTTGTCTGTAATTAAGAAACGATTATGTCTTGCTTCATCTTCACGCGCATTGGATAACGGCAAAATTTCTTTTACTTCATTATTTGTTCCAAGTAAAAAACCCGCACCTTCTTCAGGGTATGCTTGTTCCAAATGTAAATTTATTTTTTCAATCAATGTTTTTGAAATTTCTATTTCCATAAATTTTTATCACTCAAATATTTATAACCAGCATCAGGGAAGACAGTCACCACCACGCCTTCATCCAATTGCCTCGCAACTTCAAGAGCCGCGACTGCCGCCGCACCAGATGAGATTCCAACAAACAGACCTTCTTCTTTTGCGAGTCGACTCACCATTTCACGCGCCGCTTCAGTCTGGACTTCAAGCGGGTTGCCAGCCAGAGACTCATCATAAATCCCCGGCTTGATTGCCGTTGGCATGTGCTTGAGTCCTTCTAAACCATGAAATGAAGCATCCGGTTGAAATGCAATCACTTTCAGATACGGAAGATGTTCTCGTAAATATTTTCCAGTTCCCATCAACGTGCCAGATGTTCCTAAGCCTGCCACAAAATGAGTCACAGTGGCATTGGTTTGCACAAGAATTTCAGGTCCAGTAGATAAATAATGTGCTTGCCAATTGGCTGGGTTGTTATATTGATTGGCATACCAATATAATTCTGGATTCTCTTCCGCAAGTTCGCGTGCTTTCAAAATAGCGCCATCTGACCCTTCTAATGGGTCTGTCAGCACAATTTCCGCACCTAAGGCTTTGAGAATTGATATTCTTTCAGCACTGGCATTAGCAGGCACAGCCAATGTGACCGGGATTCCTAATGCCGCACCAAATGTGGCATAAGAGATTCCCATATTGCCGGAAGTTGAATCTAATAAACGTTTGCCATTGTCAAGGTCACCATTTGCAATGGCAGTTTGGATAATATTTAATGCGGGTCTATCTTTGACTGAACCGCCGGGGTTGAACCATTCGGCTTTAGCAAAAACTTTCACTTTAGCACTCAGGTTCGAGGTCAGCCTGCGAAGCGGAAGGAGCGGCGTATCACCAACATGCGCAGGTAATCCATCAAGTGGAATAGGGTTTGATTCAGTTAATCGAAAATCTAGTAAAGTCATCTCATCCTTTATCAAGTTAAATCAAAAGCAGTCAACGGGTAAACAAAAAGACGGCGAAAACGCCACACACATTGCAACATTTGCAAGCGGGGGTCGCTCTACCGTCTGATTCCGTTGACTGCGGAGGGGTCTATCTCAGCGGCGGCTACGAGCCCCGCGATAGACACAAGCAATAAAAGTTTAAGTAAGTATTCATAGTTGATAAATAGATGTGGGCTATTTTACTTATCTTACGCGATTTGTCAATGAGGAATATTTTGTATAGCAAAGTAATTTGTCTGACGTATTTTTTCAAATATAAAAATGCTTATATTACATCTAAGACAAATTATATATATGAGAATATCGTCAAGAAAACGTATCCACATCGTATAGCGGTTTTGATTGACGATTAAAAAGCGGATAAGGTAAAAACGCGAAAACGGAGGTTCTATGTTCAAACGTGTTATTGCATTTTTGCCCGTCCTCGTTTTCATTGCATGTGCGCCAGATATTTCAAACCCAGATGTTCAAGCGGCGGTGATTAATTCTCTTACAGCAACCTCGTGGACTCCAACACCTATCACACCTTCCGCAACGCCCGAACCCAATACAGCCCGAATAGTTGAAATCTTAAACGAAATCATTATCGGGTCAGACCCTTTATCTGAAACTGTTGTAGCAAAATATAGTGTGATAGATGCAAAAGTGATTCTTGATGTCACTACCCAACAAGCCACTATATTAAGAATTCACGTTGATTGCGATTGGGTCTATTCAGATAGTTGCACGCCTGAAACAACATTTGTAATTTTGATGGTTGCCTTTTCAGAAAATGATAAAGTCATCGAGCGGATTCAAAATCAAATCCCCGCTTCAGTGCAGACGTTGGAACTGGTTGCCTTCGAGCGAATGTCTCCAACCTCCAACATTTTCATTGCATGGAAAGATGTCTGGGATTTTGCCCTCGGCAAAATTAACGGCAACCAACTTGGGTCACGCATGATGCGTTCTGTAGGAATGCCGTAATCAACTACGAAAATAAAATTTCCGACAAAATTTTGTCGGAAATTTTTACTAATCTCTATTTATCTATTCTCTTAACTTATTCTTCTTTCTTGCCTTCTAATTCTTTCTTATGCGCCTCAATGATTGAACCCGCAATATGACTCGGCACAGTATCGTAATGGTCAAATTCCATCGTGAAATATCCGCGTCCGCCTGTAATAGAACGGATTTGCGTTGTATAACGCAACATCTCTGCCATTGGAACATGCGCAATGATGACCGTGTTGCCGCGTTCCGAATCGGTGCCTTGCACACGCCCGCGGCGTGTACTTAAGTCACTCATCACATCACCCATGTGTGCATCAGGCGTAGTGACGCGCACATTCATAATCGGTTCAAACAAAACAGGACCAGCATCTTGCACGGCGAGTTTGAAAGCCTCGCGCCCGGCAATTTCAAATGCCACAGGTTTTGAATCTACTTCATGTTCTTTACCATCAAAGACAATGACTCGCACATTGCTCATGGGGTAACCTGCAAACGCGCCTTTTTCCATGGTGGCTTTGATTGATTTTTCAATTGGAGGCAAATACGATTTGGAGAGATTCATACCAACCAGTTCATCTGTAAATTCAAACTCGCCTTCGGGGTACGGTTCAATACGTAAATGCACTTCGCCAAATTGACCTGCCCCACCCGATTGTTTTTTATGGCGATATTGTGCTGTAGATTTTTTTGTAATGCCTTCGCGATATGGAATCTTCGGTTCATGCGTCACAATGCCTACTTGAAATTTCGCTTGCGCGCGATGAATAGCGACATCAATTTGTTGGTCGCCCATGCCTTGTAAAACTGTTTCATGCGTCACAGGGTCGTTTTGCCAAGTGAGCGTCATATCTTCCTCACACAAACGAGTGAGCGTAGTAGAAATTTTCGCGGCATCTGCTTGCGTTTTTGGAGTGACCGCCACACGATACAAAGCGGCAGGAAATTCTGGTTTTGCAATCGTGAGTGGATGACCTTTATCACAAAACGTATCACAAGTAGTGGTGACGTTTAATTTTGAAACAGCGGCGATATCGCCCGCGTGAACAATTTTTGTTGGGATTGTCTCTTTGCCACGTTGAAAATGCAAACCAGACATTCTTTCGTCCGCATTTTTTTCTTGATTCCAAACATGCGCATCCGCTGTGATGGAGCCTGAGAAAACGCGGAAGTAGGTCATCTTACCGACAAATGGGTCTGCTGTGGTTTTCCATACAAACGCGGCTAATGGTTCTGAATCAGATGGCTTCAATTCTTCTTCGCCGTCTTTTCCTTGCGCTGTTCGTTTGGGAGCATGAGCAGGTGGAGGTAATAAATCAATGATGTCGTTGAGTAAAGCGATGGCACCCACTTCATGCCCACCTGCGGCACAGAATATCGGCACAAAACTTCCAGCGTAAACAACATCTTCTAGTCCACGCACCATTTCGTCGTCAGATAATGAACCGTTTTCGAGATATTTCTCCATCAGTTCATCTTCACCCTCAGCCGCCGCTTCCACTAAATCAAAATGGGCTTTATCCGCCGCTTCTTTTAAATCAGCAGGAATATCCGTCGTTGTTTTTCCATCACCCATGTATGCTTTCATGCCAATGATATCCACCACACCTTTGAAATCATGTTTTTCGCCAATCGGCAAATGGACTTTGATAGCACGTTTATCATGCGCGCGGATGAATGCCTCCACTTCGGCATATACTTTTTCATAATCCGCATTTTCGCGGTCAAGTTTGTTGATGACAATAAAACGCGGCAAATTGAATTGGTCTAAATAATTCCATGCAATTTCAGTACCAACTTCAATACCGGCAACTGCATCCACTAATAAAATTGCGCCATCGGCAACACTTAATGCCGAAATCATTTCACCAACAAAATCGGTATAACCAGGCGCATCTAAAATATTTATTTTATGGTCACGGTGTTCGATGGGAATCACACTTGTATAAATTGAAATTTTTCGGCGGTGTTCTTCATCATCGTAATCTGAAATCGTAGTCCCATCCTCAACTTTACCCAAGCGGGTTGTAGCCCCTGTAGCATGTAAAAATGCTTCTGCCAACATAGTCTTCCCCGCTCCCCCATGCGAAACCAAAGCGACGTTACGTAAAAACTCGGTGGTATACTCTTTCATCGAAAAAGCCCTTCCTCATTATTTAGAATGTCTGGCACGTTAGTTATATCATTGTAAAAGAACTTAAATGAATTGTCAAAGCAATCCGCTAATCTACACCAATCAACGCGAATGATTGAATTGAACCTAAAAATAAAATGAACTTAATTCCCGTCGGTTATTCTTTTCTTGCCATTGCAATTGGCTTCATCATTATCACTGGCATTATCCTGCTCACCAACAAACCAAAATGGAATGATTACGCCGCTTTTGGCATGATTGTTTTAAGTTTGGTTGTAGCATGGAGCATTATCCATCCACGCCCAACGCAATTACGAGAAGGTGCGCAAGAAGTGCAATCTTTAATTGGTTCTGGCACACCAGTCTTGCTTGAATTTCAATCTCCATATTGTATTGCTTGTATCTCCATCAAACCCGAAGTAGATGCGCTTGAACAAGAATTAAACAGCCAAACCATCGGCAAGCAAATTCATATCATCCGCTTAAATATTCAAGAAGAAACTGGCATGGACCTTTTGCCCATTTATGGATTTCAATTTACACCCACATTTATTTATTTTGATGAACTTGGCAACGAATTGTGGCGGTTGGTTGGGACGTTTGACCCGCAACTGGTGCGCGACTCATTAAATCAATAACGCCTCATTCTTCGGGGATAGTTGATTCTTGCTCTTCAATTTTTTTCTTAACTTGAATGTTTATCAAACCTATATCACCCCTACGGGGTTGTAAAAACAATTCTTACATCGTCTATAAAAATATCATCCCTTTGGGATTTTTTTACTGATTACTGAACACTGATTACTTCTTTTATGAAATTACTCTTTCTCTTTTTAGATGGTATCGGACTCGGCGAAGATAACCCCGAAATTAATCCATTCGCCAAAGCGGATATGCCATTTTTAGAATCATTGCTTGGTGGAAAAAAGTTACTTCATTCTTCCGCCCCAATAGACAATGACTTAGTTTGCCTACGCGCAGTTGACCCAAATCTCGGTGTCAAAGGCTTGCCACAATCTGCTACAGGTCAAGCCGTGTTATTAACTGGAATCAATATTCCAAAAGAACTTGGCTATCATTATGGTCCCAAACCAAATCCTGAAACCGCCAAATATTTAGAAGACAATACAATTTTTCATAAAGTCATCAAAGCGGATAAAACAACTGCTTTGCTCAATGGGTATCCCCCACGCTATTTTGATGGCATTGATTCGGGCAAAAGATTGTATTCATCTATTCCATTAGCATTGACTAACGCAGGCATTTCATTATTTACCCACGAAGATTATTTTGCTGGCAAAGCATTATCTGCTGATTTTACAGGTCAAGGCTGGCATGATTTTCTCGGCTTTCCTGATGCGCCTCTATTTGACCCACATACAGCAGGAGTCAAATTAGCAGAATTAGCAAAGCAATATGATTTTTCATTTTTTGAATATTGGGCAAGCGATTATGCAGGTCACAAACAAGATATGGAATCTGCTGTTGAGCAGTTAGAAATATTTGACGGTGTATTACAAGGATTATTATCTGCTTGGAAAAATGAAGATGGCGTGATTTTACTCACATCAGACCATGGCAACATGGAAGATCTATCCACAAGAAAACATACTGCTAATTCAGTTCCGCTTTTGTTATTTGGGGATAAAGAATTGAGAAAAGAATTTAATCAAATTAAACAATTAACAGAAATTGCACCAGCAATTGAAAGGTTTTTGAATTTGTAAGCAAGGGTGCGTCGCACTCAAAATCTCAGATAAATTGCATTAAGAAGATAAATCTAAACTAAAACAAATTATATTAATAACGGTGCGACGCACTTGGTAATATGACGACTACCGAAATAGTTGCGCAATAAAACTTGCAATTAATCCCAACCAGTTGGCAGATGTGTAGTAAATAAACAAAGGTTGTTTGCCTTTCTTCCATAAAAGATAAACGGAAAGAAAAGCAAGCAACATGACTACATATAAATCCAAGCCAATTTCTTCAAAGCCGAGATTAGCGAAAATCCCTGCGCCTAAAAACAAAGAATTGATAACCAACAAAGAAATATCTGTTTTGGATATTTCTTCACGATATGGAAATAAATTTTGTAAAAACAACAAAGCCGCATTCATTAAAATAAAACCAGCAAAGAAAACCCAGTGACTAAATTCATCATCATTAAAAATAATGATTCGACATAAATCACTAGATGAGTCTTCTAAACAAAACCGCTGATGCAAATAATTTGTCACTTCGTGGTTGCCATATCCAGCCGCAAGTAAATAAATGCCGATGATAAAAGTTAAGTTAATTGCAAAATGAACTTTGCCCTCACGCTGTGGTGAATTGTATTCAATTGTTTTCTTCAAGAAATAAAATGCAATCAAACTAATCATTGGCAAAACGAGCATGTTATTCAAA
>JAEURG010000287.1 GCA_016789345.1 Anaerolineales bacterium
TGGAAATTTTTACCAGCTTATGGCGTTCCGCTCTTTCCCTCGTCAATTATTTCAGGTGGTGTATCCATCGCAACCTCCTTTTCAAATTATTGACATCATCATACATCAAAAAAAATTTAATACATTAAAAACACTTGATAAATTTGAAATGTTAATAATCGAACATGTATTCCTGAAACAAACATTCGTTTGTGCATTATGTCACCCTGAACGAAGTGAAGGGTCTCTAAGATAATCGTAGAGATTCTTACCACTTCGTGGCACACGTCGCTACGCTCAGAATGACAGCTTTCGTGTAAACAAAAATTTGATTTCTTTATCAATCGGGTACAACGGCAAAATCCATGCGCCATACCAAAAGCCTGCAAACTTTGTCATTAAATTTCTGGCACGCCGTAAATTATTTCTATCAAAATCAAGTGGCAACGTTAATAATTCTTCTAACTCAGGCTTCAATGTTTGGTTCGTCAATTTTTTGAACAGACGAAATTCTACTTGCCACGCATCCAACTCACCATAGATTGACATGGCTGTTCTAAAACCTTGTTTGAGATGATGAACTTCGTGCACAAACAACGTCCATGCTCGCGGATTTTCTAAAGAAGATTCCATCGAATAATAAAAACTATTTAAATAAAACTTACGATTCAAAGCCCAAAACGCACCGACACTTTTCCTCGCCCGCTTCATCCCGACTTTGACCTGATTCTGTTTAACAAACACCACCGCCTCTTGACCCTCCTCCGATGAGTTTGCTACTTTCTCAAAATATTGTTCTATCCATTCGTTTTGATTCATGTTATTGCATCAAGCCCGTTAAAAATGTGACCAATTCCCCTGCGCCTGAATCGGGCAAACTAATATCATCTAATTGAAAAACCATTTTCCTGCCCCCACTTTGAATTTCGATGTCATAGAAAAAACAATCTGCACACATACTATCGGTTCGGACGTTTGCAATTTCTAGATTCGCAATTAAATCTTCTAGTTTTGCCAAATCCGTTTCTGATAGTTGACCTTTAATTCCTTCACCACCCGCTTGTTGATAGACTGTATAACTTCCATCTGATAAAACTTCAACAGCGCGATTCACACCTGCAATGCCACCAGTTTGAATCATGCGTATATACCAATCATCTTCAAGGGCTGGTGCTGAATGTGTGATTTCAGGCGATGAACAACTTGAAATTAATAATATAGCCAGAAGCATTGATATTAAAAAATTTTTAGACATTTTTACTCCTCGTACAAATATAAATCATATCATCTTTGTAGTAGGGACGACTCGCGAGTCGCCCCTACGGAATTAAACAATGATAGTTCCTGATAGCAAAGCCAAATAAAATAACCTTATGAGAAAAGTAGCGATTTTAGGAATTGGTCAAACAAAAATAGATGAACATTGGGATAAATCTCTCAAAGAGATTGGTGGCGAAGCGGCATTCCTTGCCATGCAAGATGCAGGCATTGATAAAGTAGATGCTTTGTATGTTGGCAATATGCTTTCATCAACAATCTCAACCCAAAATCAACTTGGAACTTTTTTTAGCGATTGGATTGGTTTGTGGAAACAAGAATCCGTAAAAATTGAAGCCGCATGTGGAAGTGGCGCCGCCGCGTTTCGTTCCGCATTAATGGCTGTTGCATCTGGTGATGTTGAATCAGCAATGGTGTTGGGTGTTGAAAAAATGACTGACAAAGCAGGCAAAGATATCACTGCTTCGTTAGCCACTGCCGCCGATGCAGATTATGAATTAGAGCAAGGCATTTCATTTGTTGGCATCAATGCTTTAATTATGCGACGTTACATGCACGAGTTTGGATGGAAGCATGAAGACTTTGCACCGTTTTCAATCAATGCTCATGCCAATGCGTTGCATAATCCGTTTGCGAGATTGCATGAAAAAGTAACGACTGAAAAATTTGAAAAATCTTCAAACATTGCTTCGCCGATTCATTTACTTGATGCTTCGCCTGTGGGGGATGGTGCCGCGGCGATTATCATTGTGCCAGCGGATAAAGTTCCGCCTCACTCGCGGATATTGGTAACTGCTTCTGCTTCGTCAACAGATTCTATCGCCGTGCATTCTCGTCGAGACCCATTGTTTTTGAACGCGGCATATTTATCTTCTAAACAAGCCTATCAAATGGCTGGGATTCAACTTGATGATATTGATTTCTTTGAATTGCATGACGCTTTTTCCATCATGGCAGTTCTTTCACTTGAAGCATGTGGCTTCGCTGAACGCGGTAGCGGAGTCAGGCTGGGGTTAGAAAATAAAATTGGGGTGCAGAGTCAACTTCCAGTCTGTACGAGAGGCGGACTCAAAGCGAGGGGTCATCCTGTTGGGGCAACGGGTGTGTATCAATTAGTAGAGGTCATTCAGCAGTTAAGAGGTCAATGCGAAAAGACTCAAGTGGATGGCGCGAAGATTGGTATGGCGCAAAATATCGGCGGCTCGGGAGCCTCTGTCATAACTCACATTTTACAAGTTGGATGACCGGAGTGCGTCGCACTTTGTGGTTTGTAGGTCTTTTGTTGTTTTCAAGCAGTGCCACGCACCCTTTTGAGTGACGGTGATTCATTGCAATTTCATAATAATTAGTACTATGGTACTCTGGTAGTCATATACTAAATTGACTTATCATTTTTGTAAGGAGAGAGACATGCCTACTGACAAACGCAAACTGGCGCGCAAGAATTTCTCCTATTACATGCGCGTTATGAATGAACGTACAGGAGATTTGCTTGGGCAATTGGGTGATATTAGCTCAGGTGGTTTTCGCTTGGAAAGTGACAAAGCCATTGCGGTGGGTGAGGCATTTGATTTACGCATTGACCAAACTGGTGAAATTTCTCCGAAGGGTTATATTACTTTTTCTGCGCGAACGCGTTGGTGCCAGAAAGACCCGTATGACCCAACCGTGTATAACGTTGGTTTTCAAATTATTGATATGACCCCAGCCGATTATGATATTTTTGTGCAAATGTTTAATACATACGGCGTGCAAAAGAAACTTCATCATAAGACAACTTCGGAATACATTTGGGGATAAGGATTTGAAATGAGACACCTTGCTTGAATGAGCAAGGTGTTTTTTATTTAATTTTATTTGGAGATTGCTTCGTCACATCGAACAAGAACGTGGCTCGCAATGACATGAATTCTTCTAGTAAAATACTGCCATGAAGAAATTTTTGTTTTGGTTAATTCGCACCGTCATTAATTTAATTGCAGATGTAGAACGCAATGGATATGAAAACTTACCCGCCAAAGGCGGGTTTGTGATTGCGACCAATCACTTAGGCTTTTTGGATGTGCCTTTGGCTTTGTATGCTTTGAATCAATATAATTTATTTATCTTGGTTGGAGAGAAGTGGGGGAAAAATCCGCTATGGCGATGGATTGGAAAATATTTCAATTTTGTTTTTGTAGATAGATTCAATGCAGATTTGAAAGCGTTACGCGAAGTGATTCGTAGAATGGAAAGTGGACAAACCTTAGTCATTGCTCCAGAAGGCACACGCGCACGTGATGAAAAAATGGCGGAGGGAAAACCCGGCGTGACGTATATGGCTGTTAAAGCGGGCTTTCCGATTGTGCCTGTGGCGATTATCGGTTCAGAAGATAGAATTTTCGTTTCTAACTTGAAAAGGTTTCGTAAAACAAAAATAAAATTGATTGGTGGAAAATCTTTTACACTTCCACCT
>JAEURG010000033.1 GCA_016789345.1 Anaerolineales bacterium
AACATGGTCGGGCGGTCTTGAATTGGGCGGGTAAAAATTTGAAGCAAGTACCCTTCATCATCGCGGTCAACCAATATCCCGAGTTCATGAATCGTTTTCATATCTTCTTTAATTTTGCCAACACGGTCTGGGAGCATTTCATAATAAGTATCTGGCACACGTAAAAACTCTACGCCACGTTTACGAAGTTCGCCAATGGTTTTGATAATGTCACCAGTTATGATGGCAATGTGTTGCACGCCAGGCGTTAGATAGTAATCCAGATATTCTTCAATTTGACTTTTTCTTTTACCTTCAGCGGGTTCATTGATGGGGAACTTTACGCGTCCATTCCCGTTCTGCATGACCTTGCTCATGAGGGCTGAGTACTCGGTGGAAATATCTTTGTCGTCAAAATGTAGCAACTGACGAAATCCCATCACTTGATGATAAAAATTCACCCAGTGATTCATTTTGCCAAGTTGCACATTGCCTACCATGTGGTCAATGGCGGCTAAACCTGTTGATTCGGCTTCATATTGAATTGCTTTATAAGTTGGAGCAAATACACCTTTGTAATCTGCGCGGTCAACAAAGACATGCAAGGTTTCGCCATAGGTATAAATGGCTGAGGTTCTATAAATTCCGAAATCATCTTTTTCTTCGCGCGGAGCCCAAGCGGATTTTCCGCCACGAGCCGTAGTTTCTTTCCACGCTTTTTCTACATCATCTACTTCGAGAGCAATCATCTTCACGCCGTCACCATGCACCATGTGATGTGATGCAATTGGGCTGGATGGGCTATATGGAGCTGAGATTACAAAACGGGCTTGACCTGATTCAAGAACATACGATGCAAACTCACGGTTACCTGTTTCTAAACCTGAGTATGCTACTGGCTTGAAGCCAAATGCTTTCCACCAATAATACATGGCGTGTTTGGCATTGCCAACGTAAAAATGAACATGGTCAACTGATTTAATTTTGAGGAAGTCCGCTTCCTCTGTCATCGGGCGGGATTCGGGTTTTTCTTTTGTTACCATTTGTTCTCCTTGTGGTTAGGTTGATTTGATTCTACGATAAAGCCAGTTTGTGTGCAATACAAAAAAAGCCTCCAAAGTAAGAAACTGTGGAGGCTTTTGAATCAAATTGTCACCGTTTGTTTTTTTAGGCGCAGGTCTTTAATCAAAAAGGGAAGGTAGAGTAGGAATAAAATCGAAAACCCGATTAATTCAAGTTGCAAAATATACCAGGGCCAAGGCGCGAGCAAATCCAAAAGCGTTGGAAATTCTGGTTTGCCTGCAATAAAAAGATAATTGCTTCCGAGTGCTAAGTTCAAAAAGAAAACAGGAATCATGTATAAATTCGTCCAAATAAAAACCCGTTTGAACGACTGCAATGTTGGGCGAAAACCTTCTACAATGGTCATGTAAATTGGCATAGCCACTAAAAGTCCGTGTGCAATAAATGTATTGAATGCCCGAAAGTGCGGAAACCCATAGGCGTTGGCATCTGGGGTTAATAAGGCTTGCATTGCACCACCAATGCCAAGAAAATACGCTACTTCATAAATTGCATAATTATTTGTAATGAGCATATACATCGTCAGCCATACGACTACACTGCACATATGAAGCGGAAGCATGGTTTGAATTGACCATATTCCCAAATATGCCGCCCATGTATGCCATGCAATTTCGTTGATAAATAATATACTGGCGATTGTGATGCGAAATGTCTTTCTTTGTCTCTCATCCCATACATTTCTGAAATATAAAAATGATAAACAAAGTAAAACTACTAAACCCAAAGCAATGAGATGACCCACACCGTATAAATCGAATTGTTCACCTGTGTAATTGAGCGCAAAATAATGTTCCATGTTTGCATCCTCTTATTTTATTTTTACAACTTTGCCGCCAGTCATTTTTTGTAAATCATCTGTTTTCAATTCAAAAATCGCATTTGGGGTTCCAGCCGCCGCCCATATTGTTTGATATTGTAAAAAATCTTCATCTAAATAAGTTTCCATTTTGTGTGCGTGACCAATCGGTGGCACGCCCCCAATGGCAAAGCCTGTTACTTCGCGCACAAAATTGGCATCGGCTCTACCAATTGATTCGTTTGCATATCCGCTGATTAATTTTTCATCTACACGATTTGCGCCACTGGTTAAAACTAAAATTGGTTTTTTGCTTTCTTTCCCCATAAAAATTAGTGACTTTACAATTTGTCCCAACTCACAGCCTGCACGGTCTGCGGCTTCTTGAGCAGTTCTAGTTGATTCAGCATGTTCAACAACCGTATATGAATAGCCTAATGAATTTAATAAATCTTGAATTTTTTGAGCAGAAGAGGATAAGTTTGACATTCTGCAATTATAATCGTATCACCTTTTGTTTATAATTAATTATTAGGATGACTTAATCCCATGCCGACATTCAAATTGATTCTTGCCATATTTATCAGCATTCTTCCGCTTAGCCCCTTGCGTGTGCTTGGCTATCTGTTACTTGGCTATCAAATCACAAAATCAAAAATTGGCTTTGGAACACTCATCCTTGTTGATAACTTTTCTGCCAACCAATCCAAGATTGGTTGGTTTAATTTGTTCATTGGACCGATGAACGTTGTGATTGATAGAAATGTTTCTGTTGGGCATCAAAATAAATTTATTTGCGGGTATTGGGTTTTGCAAGAACAATATAAAAAATTTAATTACACCCGCACGTTGCAAATTGAAGAATCTGCTTTAATTACCTCCAATCATTATTTTGATGTTGTTGGAACTCTTATTCTAGGTGAAAGGTCTTGGATTGCCGGAGTTGATTCTCAATTTTGGACGCACGGCGCAGGCACGCAAAACCGCACCATAAAAATAGGAAATGATTGTTATATCGGCAGTGCAGTTCGTTTTGCGCCGAATACTTCCATCGGAAATAATTCATTGGTGGCATTAGGCAGTGTGGTCAGCAATCAATTTCAAAATGAAAATGTTTTAATTGGCGGCTCGCCTGCTCGGATTCTTAAAGAAAATTACAACTGGAAAACGGATATAGAATAACAAATGCCTACACAAGAAGAAATTTACAAAACCGAAGGTGACAAATACGAAGCCTTAATTGCCAGAGAAGATTATCAAGGAAATATTCTCAAAGCCTTAACCGAAATTACGGATTTAGAAAACTGGTATGTTGAGCCTGTCGAAACACGCCTCGTCCTTGACCTGGGAGCTGGTACTGGAAGATTAACCTGTTTACTCGCTCCAATTGTTAAGCACATCCACGCCTTTGATATTTCAGAAGAAATGCTACGAGTTTGCAGAGAAAAATTATCTATGACAAATTTATCTAATTGGAAAATTGATGTTGCTGACCATCGTCAATTACCCATTGATGATAACTCTGCCAATCTAGTTGTCTCTGGTTGGAGCGTAAGTTACCTTGCGGTTTGGAATAAAGATTCATGGAGAAATGAATTAGAAACATGGTTGGGGGAGATGAAAAGAGTCCTAACAGCAAACAGTTATATCGTTCTGTTTGAATCGTTGGGGACAGGCAATGAGTCGCCGATTAAGTTGGAACATCTAAAAGATTTTTATATTTGGCTAGATGAAGTCGGATTCCAAAATAAAATTATTCGTACCGATTACAAATTTGAATCGCTTCAAGAAGCCGAAGAGTTATCCCGCTTTTTCTTTGGTGATGAATTGGGTGATAAAGTGGTTAAGAATAACTGGATTATTTTGCCCGAATGTACTGGCGTGTGGTGGTTGAAGGTGTAGGGGCGACTCGCGAGTCGCCCCTACACAATTTAATTTATTCTTGTACTTTGAATTTATTTTTAATTGCCATTATCAAACCAATTAAGATTAGCACAATGCTTATCGCGGCAAATAACCACTTGAATGTGGTAAATACAAATAATGTCCATGCTAAGAAAACAGGCTTAGATGGGAAGATTGAAAGCAAAGTGACAATGTTTAAGTTTTCTAGCATATCAACTACAAATGCAAAGACAGGCGCAACATTATATTTTCGCATGTTGCTATTGGGTGCAAAGCCGCGTTTGAATAGCCATGAGATTAACAAACCAAATGCCAGCGTGTAAATAATTGGGTAAGCAATATCTGCCGTGAGTTCGACGTTGCGATAAAAAATGCGAGTTGATTCGCCATAACGTTCAATCATCTCAAAAACTTTATCTGGTGTGGCGAATATCATTACATCAAGTGGTTGTTCTAAGCCTGTGCCACTTTTCATTAATCCGCCCATAAGCGGCATAACAAACCCTGCAAAGAACATATCTAATGCAACAAGAATAAGTACAACCCAACCATTTGCACATTTGTAAAACTTTTCTGAAATATTGTTTAGCATATTATTGCCTCCAAAAATTTATTGTCACCCTGAGCCGAAGCCCTGAACGAAGTGAAGGGGCAAGCGAAGGGTCTCTGAGATAATCGTGGAGATTCTTCGCCAAAAAGAACAAGAACGTGACTCAGAATGACATAATATCAAAACACGTCACTTGAATACAAGTGACGTGGTACTTAAGTAAGGACGCAATTAATAAAACTTGGGCGAGGAGACCTTGCCCCTACAATTGACAAATTATTTCATCAAAGCCTCACCACCTAAAAACGCATCTTCCGCACGAGATTTGTGCTCACCATGCATTTCCATTGATTCCATTTCCTCCAAAGTGAAGTATCCAAATGCTGTGGTTTCGTTGCTTAAACTTAATTCACCATCTAAAATTTCTGCTTCAAAACTCAACACCACCATAAAAACTTTTGTGCCGTCGTTATAAATGACTAATTGATCTGGATTTGAATAAACGCCGATTAATCGTTTGGCTTTTACTTTCAAACTCGTTTCTTCAAATACTTCACGTTCACATGCTTCAGCCGCAGATTCACCAGATTCCATTGCGCCGCCTGGTAAGCACCAACGTCTGTTATCTGTGCGTTGGGTCAGCAAAATTTTTTCACGCTTTGAATCAAATATCACTGCACAACATCCAATGCGTAGTTGACCTTGTTTGCCGAGACGATTTCCGAAAAGAACTTGGCTCATAAAAAATGTAGGGGCGACCTGCGAGTCGCCCCTACAAAATTATTTTATAAAGGTTCCGTTTCGTAATTCACGAATCGTTTCTTCAATTTCTTCTTTGGTATTCATGACGAAAGGTCCGTATGGGAAGATGGGTTCTTTGAATGGCTCGCCTGAGATTAACATGAATCGAACACCCGCTTCACTCTTGACTTCAATTTGGTCGCCATCATTTTGAAATACAACCATGCTGACGGATTCGACAACTTGGTCTGCAAATTCACCTGTGCCTTCAAAAACGTACGCAAGCGTGGTATGTCCGCTGGGGACATTGACCATAAATCGAGAACCAGCACTCAGCTCGACATCCATATACAGAGGCGATGCGGCAATTTCAGTCACAGGTCCGCGGATGCCATCTATTTCTCCAGCAACGAGTCGAATCTTGACTCCATCTTTTTCTATGATGGGAATTGTGCCTGCACTGATTTCTTGATAACGTGGCTGACTCATTTTTTGTGCGGAAGGTAAGTTGACCCAAAGTTGAAAACCGAGATTGTTGCCATTGGCACTGCGTTGAGGCATTTCTTCATGCAAGATGCCGCGACCACTGGTCATCCATTGCACATCACCTTCGGCGATGGTGCCCATGTTGCCGAGACTATCTCGATGGCGGACAGTGCCTTCTAGCATGTAGGTGACGGTTTCGATGCCACGATGCGGATGCGTGGGAAAACCCTTGATTGGACCTTCGATGGGGTTGTTGAAAGAGAAATGGTCGAAGAGCAAGAACGGGTCAAATTTGTTGGTGATATGCGGACCGAACGAACGGCGGAGCAACACGCCCGCGCCTTCGATTACGAGATTTGGTTCAATAATGTGAGAAATGGTTCTGTTTGTCATGTGGTTTGGATGAGGTGAGGGTTTGTTTAATTACAGGATAAGAATTAATTAAGCAGATTGAAGTTTTTAGGAATTGTTTGTAAGAAACTGGTGGCAGTTCTTGCAAGTATTGCAAAGAATAAGAATAGGTTTGCTAGAAATAACATTCCATATTGGTTATATACAAACCAGCCATCGAAAAGATTGAATACAAATATACTAGAGAACGCGATTGACAAGATGGGGAATAAGTAGAGAAGTTTGCTGGAGGTGCTAGACTCGTGATTTGTTGAAGAAAAGTAATAAAGAGTTGCTATTTGGCAAAATGGCAAATAGATAAAATAATGGGGCCATGATGTTTTTAGAATAAAAGGAGGAATTAGAAAGAGGGTGGTGAGGGAGAGGGTAAGGTTTTCAGTCGAAACGTTTTTTTGTAATAACCAAACAAGCGCAATGCAAGATAAGGCTAGTATATATCCAATCACAACAAGGGCTTGAGTTGTTGATTCGCTAGCAGGGCGATTGAAGATAATTTCAAACCATCTGCTTCCTACATGAGCAATGTACTGCGAATTGGCATCTCGCGCTATCCAGCCTGTGCTATTAATGGCTTCATTGGTTGCCTTCTCAAATTGGAGCCAATTGCTAAAGCCGATTGTGGTTGCAGGTAGAAAAAAATAAAACATAAGCGTAGATAGCCCAAACGATATGCTGGCACGAATATCGCGTCTTAGTATGAAATATATGGCGAAATAGGCAGGGTATAACTTAATAGATGTGGCAATTCCTAATAATATTCCAGCAAGAATCTTTTTGTCTTTTTTATACAATAGAAATGTAGATAATACACACGCCATTATTAAAAGGCTTACTTGTCCCCACTTAAAGTTGTGAAGAAGTGGAAAAGATGTTATGAGTAAAGCAAAATAAAGAACGAGGCTTAAAGGAGATAATTTAAGCAAGCCACGAGCAGAGACGATGCCAAAAATTATTAAGCACGCAATTTGAATTGTTATCCACACTATCATAGCTACGGGAAGTGTCTGCATACTAATTGGGATAAGCAAGAGAGCAAAAAATGATGTATAGAAATATCCTGAAACAGGAGTTGGGTTTTGAAGAATTTGTTTGCCCATTGGGTAGTAATGCGCTATAAAATCTTGTAAAAAATTCTTGTTATGGTCTATGGCTAAGACAAAATTTTCAAGTGTGCGCCATTCAAGCCAGTAATAAACGAAAATAATGGATTGTGTTAAGAAAAGTATCCATACCCAATGTTTGTTAAGTTGCTCTTTTGAAATTGATAGCGCTTTATGCTTCTTATCTGTTTTTATGTTTTGGGGATTCATTTTATAATTTCATCTTCATTCCGCCTTTGGGGCGAAGCGTGGCTTCAGGGCTGAGTCCAATAGCAGAATCAGTTATCAGGTCAGGTTTGAAGCGTTGATAAATCATGGCTAAGGTCAACTGCATTTCCATCATCGCCAAATTATTTCCAATGCAAATGTGCGGTCCCGCACCAAATGGATAATAAATATCTTTATTGCGCGATGAAGTATTTTCTGGTGTGAAGCGTTCGGGGTCAAATGTTTCAGGGTCATTCCAATAGGTTGGGTCGTGATGGGTGACATAGGGCGTGATAAAAATTAACGTGCCAGCGGGAATTAAATAACCATCGAGTTCTTGGTCGGTGACGGCTTCACGCGCAAACAAATACGCGGGCGGATATAAGCGCAACACTTCATTGATAACTTGCGTTGTATATATTAATTTTGGCAAATCCTCAAGCGTAGGTGTGCGCATATTTAAGACTTGCGTAATTTCACCAATTAATTTTGATTCAACATGTGGATGTTTTGAAATCAGATAAAATGCCCACGTGAGCGCTATGGCTGATGTTTCGTGACCTGCAAAAAAGATGGTGATGATTTCATCTCGCACTTGCGCGTCGGACATACCCAAGCCTGTTTCTGCATCTTTGGCATTGAGCAACATCCCTAGCAAATCATCTTGCGGATTTTTCCTACCTTCAGCGATTAATGGATAAACAATTTCGTCTAACACTTTGGCGGCTTTGTTGTAAGCAATATGTTTTGGTAATGGAAACGAAAGCGGAAGTTGAATAAATTGTTGACTCTTCCATAACATAAACGCCGATGCTAAACGAAACGCATCACCCAATGACTTTACTTGCGCCTCTGTAATTTTTGCACTAAACATGGTTTTGATGATGATGGACAAGGTTAGACTTGTCATTTCATCTTCCATGTCAAAGACTTGATGGGCTTGACTATATCTTTCCCATGCCGTTAAATGTTTTTGAATAATTGTTGTAATCGTATCAGCAAGCGAACTTAATTTCTGACGATGAAACGCAGGTTGCATAATGCGGCGTTGTTGTAGCCAAAATTCCCCGTCACTTAATGGTAACCCGTTACCAAGTAATACTCGTCCCGTCTCTACACTTCGACCACGAATGTAATTGTGATGATTGCTTTGCAAAATATGTTTTACATACTCTGGCTTTGTGACAAGCATGTAAGTTTTGTTTAATAACTTGAATTGCACAATCCCGCCATGATTCTTTGTTAAATCCATAAACATGCCAAGCATGTCTTTGGTCATTTCAGGAATCATGCCGATGACAGGTCTAGATTTTGGGCTGGGGGCAGGTTTGAGGGAGGTGTTTGTCATATTTTCCCATATTTTAGTATATGCGAGTTGATATGGCAAATTACAACTGATACTATTTACATTTTATGGTTTCATAGCAAAGTTACACATATTTTATTCGTAGTTAAAATTTTTACTGATAAGTTTATGCCAACGGCTTTGTCTGTGTCTGTAAAATATATTTGCAAAAAGCCAGGCACCAAAAGTGAGTAAGCCTGCATTGATATCAATGGTATCGGTATAGCGTGTGAAGCCTTCAGGAGTTTGTTTCAATGTGATTAAGTGCTTCCATTGTTTAATTATATTGCTGTGACCATCATCCAATAGTTCAAATTTTTCTTCTGTTATATTTCGCTTAATGACAATCCATTGCTCCCCAAATGGAATGAAGCCAAATACACGCATTCTCACCAAGTAACTTTTATCGCTCCATACTTCTGGAAAAATGTTTGGTTTGACAGATTCAAATACAACCAACGGATAGGCAATATAAAGTAGAAGTTTAGTCGTTTGTACTTCCTGCCATACTCGTTCCGTTGAGCATGGCAAGGTCGTTGAAATTTTTATTTGCATGATACATTTCCTTCAAGAAGATTTATAGCCAAGCAATCTCAAGGCATTGGCAACCACCACCAATGTACTGCCTTCATGAAAGATAACGGCAACACCCATGCTAACAATTCCAGTCAATGAAGTGATGATGAGAATTGCAATCACGCCGAGTGCAATCGTTAAGTTTTGTTTGATGATTTTACGTGTGGCTCGCCCCAGACCAACAGCATAAGGTAATTTAGAAAGGTCGTCACCCATAAGTGCCACATCGGCAGTTTCAAGCGCAACATCTGTGCCTGCACCACCCATTGCAATGCCAACAGTTGCGTTAGCCAAAGCAGGTGCATCGTTTACACCATCACCAACCATAGCAACTTGACCATGCTCCTTTACAAGTTGGCGAATAATTTTCAGTTTATCTTCGGGCATCAAATCTGCACGGAAATCGGTGAGACCAACCTTTGAAGATATAGTAGACGCGGCACGTTCATTATCACCAGTTAACATAATGGTGTGTTCTACATCCACCGCGTGAAGGGCTTTCATCGTTGATGCGGCTTGTTCACGAACAGTGTCTGCTAGTGCAATTAATCCGATTGGGGTTTTATCTACAGCAACCCACATCAAAGTTTTACCAGTTTTTTGGAAGTCGCTTGCTTGTGCAATTGCGTCACTAGAAAGTTTCACATCTGATTCTTCCATTAATTTTTGATTACCAATGTAAACTGTTTTGCCATTGAAGATGGCGCGCAAACCACGCCCTGTCAGTGAGTCAACTTCGTCCATAACAGAAGCAGGAACCCCCTGAGTCTGAGCCGCGCGCACAACTGCCTGAGCAAGAGGATGTGCAGAGCGTGATTCTGCGCCTGCCGCGATAGATAAAACATCCGCTTCTTTCTTGCCTGATGCTTGAAACGCCACTACATCAGTGACTTCAGGTTTGCCGTGAGTCAGCGTGCCAGTTTTGTCGAATGCAATGGCTTTGAGGCGACCAAGGTTTTCAAGGTGTGCGCCGCCTTTCACTAGCACACCGTTACGCGCGGCTTGTGCTACACCAGCAAGGATGGTAGCAGGTGTACCAAGTGCAACTGCACAAGGTGATGCCGCAACGAGCAAGGTCATTGCACGCAGAAATGAATCGCGGAATGGATACCCAAACAAAGGGGGCACAATAATAATTAACGCGGTGATGAGTAACACATTCGGGATAAATATGCGCTCAAATTTTTCCATTGTTTGTTGAGTGGGAGATTTCTCTTCATGTGCTTCTTCTACCATTTTCATTACACGTGCCAGCGTTGAATCTTTTGCAAGCCTTGTCACACTAACTTCTAGTGCGCCTTCACCATTGAGTGTGCCTGCAAAAACACTTTCACCAGCGGATTTATCTACAGGCAATGATTCACCCGTAACAGAGGATTGGTCAATGCCTGAAGTTCCACTCAAAATGATTCCATCTATAGGAATGCGTACACCGGGGCGAATGATGACTACATCTTCAAGTTGCAAAGATTTAACGGGAACTTCTTTTTCTTTACCATCACGCCGAACTAAAGCGGTTTTGGGCGTTAAACTACCTAATGCGCTGATTGCAGAGCGAGCACGATTGAGCGCGCGATTTTCAAGTGCGTGACCTAAACTGAAAAGAAAAAGAAGCAGTGCACCTTCTGCAAATTCACCAAGGAATGCCGCGCCGACTGCGGCAAATACCATTAATACATCGGTGTCAAACTTTCGTTGACGTAATGCTTGCATGGCATGCAAGGTGACATCCCATCCACCAAGTAGGTAAGTAGATAGATATAAACTGATGCTTATGAAAGGGGGAAACTCGAAAAAAATTTCACCAAGCCAGCCAATGAGTAAAAATAAACCAGCAAGCAGGCTGATGAATAATCCTTGATTTTCTTTCAGGCTGGCTTGAAATTTTCCGAGCGGAATTTTATAGCCAAGCAATCGAATCCGCTTCTCAATGGCGGCACGACTTACTTTATGATTATCAAATTCAACCGATACTCTATCAGCATGATAATCAGCAGTGACTTTAAGAACACCTTCCATTTTCCCTAGACTATGTTCTATAACCAAACTGCTATCTGAGCTATCCATGCCTTCGATAGGTACTGAAAAGTGGCGATAGCGACTCTTTATTTGTTCGGCAGTACGCTCTGCGATGCGCCTAACTTGATTTTGTGACAACAAGTTAGGGTCGTAATGTAAGCACAAGTTAATTGGTGATTTATCGCGTTCTACATGCGCACGCGAGATGCCTATATTATCTTTAAATGAATTCTCTAGATGAGTAAGATGATACTCATTTTCATGATTAACATCTGAAAACAAAGTAGGAACATCAAGCTTGAGAGTGTTTTCCATAAAATTAAATCCTGTGATTACCCGTGTTTGACATGGTCTAAGCCCATGAGATATAACTTCTTGACGTGGTCATCATCTAGCGAATAAAAGACTTGCCTGCCAGATTTTCTTCCCCGAATTAACCGCATCTGACGTAGCCCGCGCAGTTGGTGTGAGACCGCAGACTCACTCATGCCTGTTTTTTCTGCCAAATCGCTGACGTTCATTTCTTTTTCAATTAATGTAGAAATAATGCGGACGCGATTTGCATCGCTTAAGGCACTAAATAATTCAGCAAGTTGAATGGCTTTAAGTTCGTTGAGCGTCATAGTTTCCTTGAATATATGAACAAGTATTCATATATTACTTCCTAAAATAAACCTTGTCAAGTCACGAGGTTTGTTTCGCCGAACGGTTTGCGTTACCTGCGGGTGGGCGGGCGTGGATTCTGCTTGGGAGCAGGAAAAACTCGAAGCTAGAAAAATGCTTGAAAATGCCGCAGAATCCCACACGTCAGGTGCACCCGAGCATGAAAGGAATTCATGTAACAGGGCAGAAACAGACATGGGAGAAAGTATACTGCAAGATGGCAGACAAGAAGCCGAACAAAAGCAATGGAGAGCGACTGCTCCCGAGGTGCACCGTGGTTGCC
>JAEURG010000034.1 GCA_016789345.1 Anaerolineales bacterium
TTTACAAGTTTTAAGGTTGAAAAGTTAGACATTCAAACTTGCTAACTTTCAAACATTCAAACCAAATTGAGGTTTTATGCCCCTCCCCAAAATTGACGAAAAATATTTTATAAGTTTCCTTGTCGAATTATTAAACATTACATCTCCAACAGGATTTGCCAACCCAGCCATTGATTTTGTTGAAAAAGAATTATCCAAATATAAACAACTTTCATTATCTCGAACTCGCAAAGGTGCATTGGTTGCGAAGTGGGAAGTGAAAAGTGATTTACCTCCTGTTGCATTGACTGCTCATGTGGATACATTGGGTGCAGTGGTTAAAGAAATTAAGTCAAATGGAAGATTGAAATTAAGCAAAATTGGCGGCGTGCAGTGGAATACTGTCGAAACCGAAGGTGTGTGGATTATTACATCCAAAGGTGAAAAGATTCGCGGTTCGATATTAATTGATACTGCTTCAGGTCATATTTATGGAGAGAACAATACACCACGCAATGATGCTCATATGGAAGTTCGCATTGATGCGAAAACAACTTCTGCAAAAGAAACGCGAGCATTAGGAATCAATGTCGGGGATTGTGTTGCATTTGACCCGCGTGTTGAAGTGACAAATGGATTCATCCGCTCAAGATTTTTGGATGATAAGGCATGTGTCGCAAATCTCGTAGCGGCGATTAAGTCGATTGCAGAATCAGGTCGAAGTCCAGAAAGAAGCGTGTACTTTCACATATCCAATTATGAAGAAGTCGGTCATGGTGCATCGGCAGGAATCCCAGATGATGTTGCAGAATTAATCACAGTCGATATGGCTGTCGTTGGTGAAGGTCAAGAGTCAAATGAATTTCATGCCACGTTGTGCATCAAAGATAGTGGCGGACCGTATCACGAGGGCTTGAATAAAAAATTGCGCGCCATTGCTGAAAAAAATAATATTCCGTATAAAACGGATGTGTATCCATTTTATGGTTCGGATGGTGAAGCGTTTTGGCGTGCAGGTGGTGATGTGGCGATGAGTTTGATTGGTCCGGGCATTGATGCATCGCACAATTATGAACGCGCCCACATGGATGGTTTGAATGCAACGACAAATTGGATTATGGCTTATTTGCTTGAAAAATAAATTTGCAAAGATTATTTAATGAAATACTAACGTAATCCCATGAAAATCGTGTTATCAATTAGTCCTGTAATTTTGCAGGACTAATTTTTTGAGGATTTGATTATGGAACTTGACTCACTTGATGCAAAAATCGGTTCGCTCGCGCCTAACTTCAACCTGCTTGCTACCAATGGGCAATCTATTTCGCTGAAGGATTTTCGTGGCAAATCAAATGTCATTGTTTTCTTTATTCGCGAAACGACTTGCCCGCAATGCAAAACGCATGTGACTCAATTAGGCAAAATGTACGACCAGTTTCGTGAAGCGAATACTGAAGTGATTGTCATTTTGGGTGAAGATGTTAATAAATCTAAAGAATATGCAGATAGCATCAAATTGCCTTTCCCAATTCTCGCCGACCCAGACCGAGCTGTTTATCATTTGTATGAATTAGAAAAATATTTCTTGCTCTTTCAACGCACCGCTTCCTTAGTTGTTGATAAAGATGGGCTTGTTCGTTATCTCAAACGAACCACTGTCCCAAATGTTTGGTTACAAGAGAGTCGTGAGTTATATGGGTTTGTTCTCAGTTTAGAAAGTTAAGAAGTTTGAAGGTTAAAAAGTTTATAAGTTTACAAGTTGAGCTTCGCAAATGCGGGGCTTTATTTTTTGCTATTTACTTGTCTACTTGTTTACCTGTATACTTAAAACATGAAACTTGATGCCGCACTTCCACCTGTTCAACTCAAAGATGTTCCAGCCATTGCAAAAGCCGCCGAAGAAGTTGGATTCGATGCATTATGGACTCAAGAGACTCAGCATGACCCATTTCTGCCATGCACTTTGATTGCAGAACATTCATCGCTTCTTAACTTCGGGACAGCGATTGCTGTTTCATTTGCACGTTCTCCTGCCAACCTCGCTTACACTGCATGGGACTTAGCCGCACAGTCAAATGGAAGATTCATGCTTGGGCTTGGCACACAAGTCAAAGCACATGTCGAGAGGCGATTTGGAATGCAGTGGCCCGAGTCTGTGACGGGAAAACTGCGCGAGCAGATTCAAGTCATCAGAGCATTTTGGGATTCTTGGCAAAATGGTACAAAGTTAAATTTCCGTGGCGAGTATTACAAGATAACTTTAATGTCCCCATTTTTTAACGCAGGTGCAATTGAGAATCCGAATATTCCGATTTATATTGCAGGAGTCAATGCAGGGCTTGCAAAACTTGCAGGCGAAATGTGTGAAGGATTTCATGCACATCCATTTCACAGTGCAAAATATTTGAATGAAGTAATTTTGTCAGGGATTGAAGAAGGCTTGCAAAAAGAAAGTAGAAAGAGAAAAGATATAAGTTTGTCTGTCACTGCTTTTGTTGCCACAACTCCTGAAGAAGAAGCCTTTGCTAGAATGCAAATTGCTTTTTATGCCAGCACGCCTTCTTACAAACCCGTCATGGATTTGCATGGCTGGGGCGAGACTGCTGAAAAATTATCTGGCTTTGCCGCAAAAAGTGAATGGGCTGAGATGCCGATGCTTATCACAGATGAAATGTTAAGTGAATTTTGTTTGTTGACGAGTCAGGAAAATTTAGCAAGAGATTTGAAGAAAAGATATCAAGGCATTGCTGATAGGTTGACTTTATACACACCGTTTGTTCCAAAAGAAAAGGATGAGTGGTGGAAGAAGTTGGCAAGGGAGTTTAATATATAAAATGGAAAACAATGAAGATTTTCTAAATATTGTTAATAAATCTGGTTTTTTATTTCAGGATCGAGTAGAGAAAGAAATCGATGCTGCAAAACCAGGTTCATGGATGCCTATAGCACATGAACATCGTTGGGTTGATCCTCTTGATGGGAATGAGGGATATATTGACCTTATTCTTGAATATGGTATTGAACGTATGGTTATTGAATGTAAAAAAGTTTCAGATGCCAAATGGATTTTTCTAGTTCCAAGCCATCAAACTAAAACAAACCGTGCGAAATTACTTTGGACATATGAGGGCTTAATTAGATCTGAAACTTATCGAAAAAAACTTTCAGTATGGCACAATTTCAGAACTAAATTAGACTCTTTGGAAGCTTTGTTTTGTATAGTTAGAGGGCAAGGCGAAAATGATAACCCAATGTTGGAAAGACTTTCTTCACATCTTCTTAGATCGGTAGAAAATCTAGCAAATGAAGAATTAGAATATCAGAAGCGTTCCGAGGGAGAATTTCATATTTATTACCCTGTTATCATAACTAATGCCAAATTACTTGTATGTTATTACGATTCTAATGATATAGAAATTTCAACAGGGCAATTAGCAAAAGCCAATTTTGAAGAAGTATCTTCCATACGATTTAGAAAAAATTTATCGTCATCAGTTCAACCAAAAGAAATACTACATCTTAAACAAGCAAATTCAGATTATGAGAGAACCGTTTTTATAATAAACTCAAACCATATTATCGATGTACTTAGTCAAATGAAACTTCCCTATGAAATTAATGCTCCATGGCCATGGGAAGGTTTTAAATAAAGGTTGTGGAAAATAAAAAAATGAACTTCAATGATTACCAAACCAAATCACGTGCGACTGCAAAATATCCTGTCATTGGGCATGGAGTCATTTACCCGACTCTGGGACTGGTCAATGAGGCGGGAGAGGTTGCAGGCAAGATAAAGAAAATTTTCCGAGACAAAGACGGATTAATTGGAGAAGCGGAAAAAGAAGCACTCAAAGCCGAATTGGGTGATGTCCTTTGGTACATTGCTCAAGTTTGTTCAGAGTTGAATCTTTCACTCGATGAAGTTGCCGAAGCAAACATCGAAAAATTGTTAGACAGGCAAGCGCGCGGCAAAATTCAAGGAGATGGGGATAATAGATAGCCATTAGCATTTAGCGATTAGCCATTAGAAAGTGGCACCCCGCAACCAGTCACTAAATAAATAAATGAGTGTTGTCAATTATTAACGTGTTTGTATTAAAAGGTCTGGGCAAGGAGATAATATGTTATTTCAAGCGACGTTATTAGTTGACCTCACAGCAATGGCAATTTGCTTGTGGATGGCTTTTTACTTATTCGCACGCGGGTTTCCAAACAAGCTAACCATGCGGGGAGTGATTTTATTATTAGCACTCTCTGCATTTTTTTATGGTGCATACAACAATTTATTTGAACAAGTAACTGGCACCGCCGCCTTACGTGCTTCGTGTTTAATCACGGGCATCAGTGCATGGTATAGCATCACGCTTCAATTGTTATCCGAAAAGATTCGCAAATCACTACAATGGTGGACGAGTGCTGTTTATATCCTCGCGGCTGTGACGATTGCTTTATTACTCAGCACACGCAATGCTTTTGTCGGCGAACAAGGCAATGTCTTGTATGTGGCACGCATGGGTGTTGGGCTTCCCTATATTTTGTACGGCATTTTTGAAATCGTTGCACTCGGCGGAATTTTATATAACTTGTTAGCATTTAATCGCGTTGGCTTTACAACCGAAGGAAAATTTTTTCTAGCCGCTTCTTTATTTGCAGTCGCTGGCGTTGCTTACGGAATTGTCGCGTTGGCATTATCACCGCCTATGCCGCGCATTATTCAAGACTCATTAATTTTCAGCGGCGTGTTTATGATTGGATATTCAGCCGCGCGTTATCAAACATTAGTAGAAAGACGAACCACACTACAAGATTTTCCCGTCACTACTTTGACGATTTTATTTGTCACAACAGTCGTTGGATATAGTGCCTACCGCCTCGGACTTCCTTTACAATGGCTCGGCGCACTGATAGCTTTTGTTGTGCTGACACTTTCTCTGTATGATTTAGTTCGTGAATTTTTAGAACGGCTTCGGATACGCAAGGAAAGCACATTTCGCAAACAACTTCGTCGGCTTGAAAATGAAAGTTCAGCAGAAGATGCCCTTAAAATCCGTTTGCAAGCAGGGTTAGATTTATTATGTCAAACACTCAATACTTCTGGTGGATTAATCGCAGTTCGTAGAGAAGATGAATTTGTTGTAACAGCAACCAAGAACTCGGTCCCGTTAGAGAGCCGTTTTTCATCTGATTTATTTTCTTATGATGACATCACCGAAGTCACAGACAATGATTTGGTGTGGGTTGCTCCTACGTTTGATGGTCAGACTCAAATTGCAATCGTTGGCATTGCCAAGCCAAAGAAAAAATTAGATTACTCAAGAGGCGAATTGGATTTATTAAGTGAATTTGCTGACCAAATTGGCACAGTGATTTCATTACATAATTTAAGACCTCAACAAACGCAACAGATTCGTCAATTGGTAGAAAATGTCAATGAAATCAATTTAATTGAAAAAGAAATGATGTCTGCTATTACGAAAAACCCAGACGAAGAATTTATCAAAATTTTAGAAGAAGGCTTGCGCCATTTACCAGATACAATTACTTTGGGTCAATCGGCATTGGCAGAACAAATTAAAGTCGAAGGCGAATCTCATATTGAGCGTGGGAAAAACTTACAGCAAACCTTGATAAAATCTATAGACTTATTACGCCCCGCAGAAAAGCGTCCTGAAGAACCCCTTCCGCGCGTTTGGTACAACTATGTGGTATTAAATGATGCGTATGTTGAAGGTGTCCCAAATCGAGAAATCATGGCTAGGCTTTACATCTCAGAAGGAACGTTTAATCGAACACGTAGAAATGCTATCCGCGGTTTAGCGAGATTGTTAATGGAAAAACATAAGTAAACAATGCATTACTTCAGTACTAAGGCTCCCAAAGAATCCTTTCTTTTGGAAGCCTTATTTTTTAAGTTGGCGGTTTTTGGCAGTTCTTTCTCTGGCTTTGGCAGTTCGAAAATGCGAAAGTAGGGGCAGAAAGGAATTTCGCCATGAACCGACATACACTTTTTACCAACGTCCAAGAGTATTACCAAAATTTAGTTGCTGAACTTGCTACAGCGCAACACGATATTTCTATGACCTTTTTGGCTTTCGTGAAAGGCAAATGGGCAGATGAAATTTCACAAGTATTAACAACCAAAGCCGCAAACGGCGTGCGTGTACGTTTGATGGTTGATGAACTCGGCGAGGCATTTGATGATGCTCGTTGTGCTATTCAAAATATCTCCTTGATTAATCATCTGCGTTCACACGGCGTGCAAGTAGATATTTACCGTCCTGCTTCTCCACTAGGTATTAACAATCGTTTGCACTGCAAAATTGTCGCTATTGATAATCGCACTGTTTATCTCGGCGGTTCAAACATCGGCGATTATTACACCACATGGTCAGATTCAAATTTGCGTGTGGATGGTGAACTCGGAACTATCTTCCATAATATTTATGATTTTCTGCACAGTTTTTCTCACGATGGAAATAATGCTTTCCGATTATTCAATGTTTCTAATTTACAAGCAGGCACAGACCGTTTATGGCTGACCGTGCCACGCCATCAATATCACATTCGTGAAGCGTTAATGAACTTAATCAACTCGGCTGATAAATCCATTCACATCCGCACTTGGTATTTTCTGCCCGATGATGAAATGTTAAACGCCTTATGCGCACAAGCAAAAAAAGGTGTGCAAGTGAATGTATTGCTTTCACATGAAACCCGTGTGCGCCTTGTTGATTTCGCTAATCACATTCATGTGCATAAATTGGTCAATGCGGGCGGAAATGTCTATCGTTATGCTGGCAAATATATGCACAGCAAAGCCGCATGGAATAATCATGATGATGTTTTATTCGGCTCTGCCAATTTAGATGCTCATTCGATGAAAGGCAACTTTGAGAGTTGTTTACAAATCAACGCCTCTTCCTTGACTTGGGAACTGCGTCACCACTTCAACATTGACCTCGCTTCAAGCATCCAACAAACACCTCATTCCTATCTTCATCGTTCCTTTGCAGATAAAGCCTTATCTCACACCTGCAATCTTGCTTCTGATTGGTTATAGGCGGTGTGACATGAAAACTGTAAAAATCTTAGCTATTCTTTTAATTGTCCTTTTGCTAGTGGTCTTCTTTCAAGACATTGCCGATTACATGAAAATCATCACTGACCAAGAATCTGTTTCAGCATATTTACAAAGTTTTGGAATCTTAGGTCCCGTTGTATTGTTTTGCTTATTGATTGCTCAAGTATTTATAGCAATCATTCCAGGTCACGCTTTGATGGTAACAGCAGGCTATGTCTATGGAACGCTTGGTTTGGTCGTGGTCATCGTCAGCACCATACTTGGTAGTGAAATTGCTTTCTTCATTGCCCGTAAATATGGACGAGGCTTAATTTATAAATTAGCATCCCAAAAAACAATTGATAAATGGGATAAAGCCGCTCATAATCAAGGCATTCTGTTTTACTTCTTCAGTTTTCTATTGCCCATCTTTCCCAATGACTTGATGTGTTATGTGGCTGGCTTAGCAACCATTTCACCAAAACGCTTCTTTGTCGCTAATGTATTAGGACGTACTTGCACTGCGGTGATTGTGACTATGATTGGCATGTACGGATTAAATCCCCCCGCTTGGTTTTTGGTCGCTTTAGCACTTGCAGTCATCGGTCTATTTGCGGGCTGGACGATTTATCGAAAAAAAAAACATCCTGACCAATGAGCAAAAACCTTTGGCTATAAAGAGTAAAGCCCAAAATAAGACTTTCTCGAAAATTTTTCTAAATTCTGTTTTTGTAAAAATTCTATTCTCAACAATTGCGAGATTTCTATAGAAAAAAATCCTTTGCCACAGAGGTCACAGAGACCTCTGTGAAAACCTTCTCTTTTCCTCTGATAGCTCTGTGGTCTCTGTGGCTAATAAAATCTTTATCAAAAATGAGGCTTCCCTATGAAAATGAATCAATTTGAAACATTCTTAATGACATTTGATTTCGGCAGAAAAATCTATTTGCGAGGCATTGTCAAAAAGTTGCACGAGATTTCACAACTCCCTCCAAACAAAAAGATTCTAGAAATCGGTTGCGGAAATGGTATCGGCACGCGATTAATTCACGAATATTTCAAGCCGAGCCAATTAATCGCCACAGAATATGATGAAAGTTTGGTTGAGATTACACAACAGAAAGTCAAAGACTTAAATGTTCTTGTAGAACAAGCTGATGCCACAAAATTTCGGTTTGCAAATAATGAGTTTGATGCAGTGATTGGATTAAGTGTGATACATCACATCCCTAACTGGGAAGAAGCGTTGGATGAATTGCATAGAATTATCAAACCGAATGGCTTGTTGATTATCAAAGAATTATCCATTGATACGTTTAGTACGTTCTTCGGGAAAATTTCTCGCAAGTTTGTTGAACATCCTTATGATGATATGTTTACAGAAAAAGAATTTATTGATTATCTAAAACAAAAGGGATTCAAAATAGAAGTTCTTATGCCACATTCTATGTTAGGCTTTTTGAGCGATTTTTATTTGGTGGCACGGAAGATGTAATACCAAATTAAATAATCCCGTAGATGTAATGATTATAGAAATGTATTTGGCATAAAACAAATCCCGAAGGGATGACATAGATTTTTCAGACTATGACACCCCTACGGGGTCATGTACAGTTCGTAGGTCACGCTTTAAGCGTGACAAATAAAATTAACAAAATCGTCATGCTAAAAGCGATGATGGGGGTAAGAAAATGCTGATGAAACAGAATCAACTATAAGTCAAACGAGAAGCGGAAAGTCAATAGAAAAGGCTATCCATTTGTCTAGGTCAAAACGTAAGGAAACTCTAACCTTTTTCCTACGCGCGTATTCCTGCTTTTTGGTAGAATCGCAATCAAGATTTAGGAGAAAAATTATGGCTGGTATGGAACGTTTCACACAGCGGGCAAGGCGGGTTCTTTCTTTGGCACATGCCGAGGCAGAACGCGCTCGCCAAAATAGTATTGGAACCGAGCATTTATTACTCGGCTTAATGGATGAAGAAGGCGGCGTGGCGGGGCGCGTTTTGCGTGAATTGGGGATGACATCTGACAGAGTGCGCGAAGTAGTACAACGCATTAGCGGCATATCTGCTAACTTTGACCCAAACAGAATTGAACTTGCGAGTGAAACTCAGCAAGTACTTGAATACGCTGTAGATGAAGCCCGCAGGTTGGGACATCACTACATTGGAACTGAACATATTTTGCTCGGCTTGGTTCGCATTGAGTCGGTAGCAATGGAAGCATTAAGAAGATTAGGTGTAACGCCTGACCAAATCCGTCGGCAGACTCGCCGCGTGTTAAACGAATCCGCTTCTTCTTCCACGCCCACACCTGCTAGCTCACCCGCAGGCAGAGGTTCAGCCTCAGGCGGCGCGAATCCCAAAACGCCGTTGGTTGACCAACTCGCTACAGATTTAACATCCAAAGCCGAAGAGAAAAAACTTGACCCCGTCATTGGTCGTCAAATGGAAATTGAACGTGTCATTCAAATCTTGGCACGTCGTACAAAAAATAATCCTGCATTAATCGGTGAACCCGGTGTTGGTAAAACTGCAATTGTGGAAGGTCTTGCTCAAAGAATTATTGAAGGCGATGTGCCTGCTCCATTAATGAACAAACGCTTACTTCAATTAGATGTAGGCTCACTTGTTGCTGGCACCATGTATCGTGGTCAGTTTGAAGAAAGACTCAAAAGAATTATTGACGAGTTGAAACAATCTGGCGCAATTTTATTTATTGATGAAGTTCACATGTTGGTGGGTGCTGGCGCGGCTGGCTCATCTGTTGATGCGGCGAATATTCTCAAGCCTGCATTATCCAGAGGCGAGTTACAAGTCATTGGCGCAACCACAATGGATGAATATCGCAAACACATTGAATCAGATGCCGCGCTTGAACGTCGCTTCCAACCGATTACAGTAGATGAACCCAGTGAAGAAGAGACCATTCAGATTCTCAAAGGCATTCGCAATGCTTACGAAGAACATCATCATTTAGTCATTTCAGATGAAGCTCTCGAAGCCGCCGCGCATTTATCCTCACGTTATGTGACCGAAAGATTTTTACCCGACAAAGCCATTGATTTGATTGACGAATCATCTTCGCGTGTGCGCATGTATAAAAGCCATGCCGCCAAACATGCTAAAGATTTATTCACCCAATTACGTCAGGCACGTCAGAACCGCGCACTTGCTCAAGAAGATGCCAATGCCGAAGATTTGAAAGAATGGCAAGACCGCGAATTTGATTTAGGTGAACAAATTGAACGCCTACGCACTGGCTGGGATAGAACCACCAGTCCAGTCGTTTCAGCAGAAGATATTGCCGAAGTCGTATCAATGTGGACGGGTGTTCCTTTAATGCAACTTGCCGAAGAAGAATCAAAACGTTTGTTGAAAATGGAAGATGAACTTCGCAAGGGCATTATCGGTCAAGAAGATGCGATTATTGCAATCTCTCGCGCAGTCCGCCGCGCACGTGCAGGTCTCAAAGACCCCAAACGCCCAATTGGTTCATTTATGTTCTTAGGTCCAACAGGTGTTGGCAAAACAGAATTAACCAAAACACTTGCTAAATTTATGTTTGGCAGTGAAGATGCCGCCATTCAACTCGATATGTCTGAGTTTATGGAAAGGCACACCGCTTCACGACTCGTTGGCGCACCTCCCGGATACATTGGCTATGAAGATGCAGGTCAATTAACCGAAGCGTTACGTCGCCGACCTTATTCAATTGTTGTGTTTGATGAAATTGAAAAAGCACATCCCGAAGTTCATAATATGTTATTGCAAATTATGGAAGAAGGTCACTTAAGTGATGCGAAAGGTCGCAAAGTAGATTTCCGCAATGCGATTATCGTGATGACTTCCAATATTGGTGCCGATGTCATCAAGAAACAAACTTCATTAGGTTTTGCACTCAAACGCGATGAAGCCCTCGAAGAAAAACTTTCTTACGACGATATGCGCAAGAAATTAAATGAATCACTCAAACGCGCATTCAGACCAGAATTTATTAATCGTATGGATGCGACTGTGATTTTCCGTTCGCTCAACAAAGAAGATATTCAAAAGATTGTTTCTTTGGAATTAGACAAAGTGGCAGAACGCCTCAAAGAACATAACCTCGAACTGGTTGCTTCACCTGAGGCATTATCTTCGCTGGCAGAGCAAGGCTACGATGCTGAGTTTGGTGCGCGTCCATTACGCCGCATCATTCAGCAAAAAGTGGAAGACCCGCTATCTGATAAATTGCTGTCCGGCGAATTTGTCAATGGCGACAGCATTGATATTAACGTCAATGATGATGGCGAGATTGTTTTAGAAAAAGACAATCAGCCAATTCCTGAACCGAGTTTGTAACAATCATGTAGGGGCGACTCGCGAGTCGCCCCTACGAAACTTCATTAATGAATAAACAAGAATTATTTAAACAAGCCGATTACAACTTCCAGCGCGGAAACCGCGAACTGGCAAAAAAATATTTAAGCGATTTTCTCGCCGCCTATCCAAATGATGAATCAGCATGGATGTTGATGGCAAAAATTGCAGAAGACAAAGAAAGAAAGTGTAATTGCTATCAGCAGGTGTTAAAAATTAATCCAAGTAACAATGAAGCCAAAATTGGGTTGATTCGTGCTAACTCTGCCAGCCCAACTTTGCCATTGCCGAAAAAGCAAAATACAACACCATTTCAAACCAATCAAAATTCATATACCAGCAAATTACGCGGGATTTTGATTACGGTTTTTGTTATTGCTTTATTTGGTGCAACCACTTTGGTCATGGCAAGAAATAATCCGCAATCTAAAGTTGCTGAATTTTTAGCAATTGCTACGCCAACACTGATAAGTAATTCAGATTTAGGCGATGACGTTGCCTTACAAACACGTGCAGAGGTGAGTCAAAACTATCCGCAATATGCACCATTGGTGGATGCGTTAATTGGTTATGCAATTGCCAATGCGGAAAACGGCATGGAGGGTGCTCCTGAAAGACCCGGTAGTGAGATTATGGTTTCACAACAAGCGGGTGTAGAAGCAAAATCTATTATTGAAAATGCTTTGCCACAACCAGGCTCACTTTCGTCTATTACGATTACGGAACAACAAATTACATCTTGGTTGGCGATGGAATTGCAAGAAAATCCAGATTTACCATTAAGTAAAGTGCAAGTCTTTTTACGAAATGGTCAAGTACAAGTGTGGGGAATGGTCAATGGTAGTGCAGATTCCACCTCTGTATTGGTTGTTGGCGAAATTAAAATTAACAAGAATCAACAGCCTTATTTTGTGATTGAGTCTATGCAAATTGGGACACAAGTAGTGCCAGATATTTTGTTAAGCCAAATGGAATCATGGTTAAATCAAATGCTGGTAGAAAACATCAATGAGCAATTGCCTGGGCTACAAATGATGAATGTCAACGTAGTCAATGGGTTAATCACAGTGTCGGGGATGAGATAAAGGTTTAGGTTTCAAGTCACAGGTTGAAGGCTTGTACTGAGCCGTGTCGAAGTGTCAAAGAAGAGGCGGGAATTTTTTTCAAATCTATTATTTTCTCTTAAGAATATTTATCAATTACATCGCATCTAGTAGGTTGAAAAGGAGAAATTATTATGAACACAAATTATGAAACGATTACTTTGGCGGGTGGATGCTTTTGGTGTTTGGAAGCGGTGTATGATGAAGTGAAGGGTGTGATTTCAGTTGACTCAGGTTATTCAAATGGGCATGTAGCGAACCCAACGTATAAGGCGGTTTGCACGGGGCTGACGGGTCATGCCGAAGTGGTAAAAATTGTTTATGACCCTGCTGTCATTTCAACTCGAGATATTTTGAATGTGTTTTTTGCAATCCATGACCCAACCACTTTGAATCGTCAAGGTGCAGATGTTGGTACACAATACCGTTCTGGCATTTATTATCACACTGCGGAGCAAAAAGAAATTGCCGAAAATTTAATTAAAGAATTAACCGCACAAAAGATTTTTGATAATCCGATTGTGACCGAAGTGGATGCGATTAAAGATTTTTATATTGCCGAAGATTATCATCAAGAATATTATGTCAATAACAAATTCCAGCCTTATTGTATGGCAGTGATTTCGCCGAAGGTCAATAAATTTAGAAAGCATTATTTGGAGTTGTTGAAGAAACAACCTGCATAAATAAATTTGCCACAGAGAACACAGAGTTTTTTCTCAAAGGTCTCTGTGAACTCTGTGGCTAAGCAATGGGGAAATTAATTTGTTATACTCTGCAAACTATGAACGAAAGCAAGACACCTAATTTCTACATCAAAAACATCCCTATTTATGGGGATACTATTCTCGCGCCAATGGATGGGTATTCAGATTGGCCCTTCCGTTCCGTTTGCCGCGAACTTGGCTCTGCCATGAGTTATACCGAATTTGTAAAAGTTGAAAAGATTCTCAGCAAGTCTAAAGAACCTGCTAAAAGATTATTTTTCAAAGAACCTGAACGTCCAATGACGTTTCAAATCTATGGCGAAGACCCAGATTTGATTCTCAAAGCCGCCTTGCAAATTGAAAAATTAAATCCAGACATCATTGACCTCAACATGGGTTGTCCCGCCAAAACCATCGCTGACCGCGGTGCAGGTGTGGGCATGATGCCTTCGCCTTTAACAATTGCAAGAACATTTAGAAAACTTGTTAAACATTTAAAAGTTCCAGTCACTGGAAAGATTCGTTTGGGTTGGGATAAAAATAAAAACTATAAACTCATCGCCAGAATTGTTGAAGAAGAGGGTGGACAATTAATTGCAGTTCACGGACGCACTAAAGAACAAAGATATGCTGGGCTTGCCAACTGGGATGCAGTGGCTGAGGTTAAGTCAGCAGTAAAAATTCCAGTCATTGGAAGCGGTGATATAAAAAGAGTCGCAGACATTGACCGAATGAAGAATCATACCAAGGCAGATGCAGTAATGATTGGTCGTGGCGCCATTGCTAACCCGTGGATTTTTTCTCGCATTGACCGTGAAGATGTGACCCCACAAATGATGCAAGATTTAATTCATAAACATTTAGCACGTTGCGTTGAATTTTATGGCGATGAAGATGGCTCGCGTTTGTTTAGAAAATATGCTGTGCAATATTTATTAATGCACACACTCACGCGCGAAGATAGAAAAGAAATTCTCAAGCCGCGTCCATCAGGTGAGTTTGCAAAAATGCTTGAGCAGATTTATGCGGTCACTGCATAACTCCGATGGTCGAGTAGTCTGAGGCGATAGCCGAAGACGTATCGAGACCATCAATTACATTCAAATATAAAATTAAATATTTACTTTAACTTGGTGGTTTCGATACGAGCGAGAAGAACACTCGCTCTACTCAACCACCAGTATCATTTATAATCAACCTATGTTAAATCTCCCACTCATTCTCGAAACCCGTCGCAATCACGCGCTTGAACATGCTAGCATTCATTTGCTTTCGCACAAACATCCAACCCAACGCATGGCGGGTCATTCCAACCCAACTGGTTTTTATTTGCTCGGAAATTTAAACACGCAAGATATTTGGGAATCAGTCACTGAAGCACACACACGATTAAATTCTGGCGAACATGATTTAGCGATTCATCCCGGCTGTGGGACAAATCTAGCGACCACTGCGCTTCTTTCCGCAGGGTTTGCTTGGTTGCCACTTCGTGGAACTAAATCTACCTTATGGCGATTCATGCTCATTCCATTTGCCTTGATTTTTGCATTTGTAGGTTTTAACATGAGCAAACCACTTGGACCTTGGTTACAAAAACATGTCACCACCGAAGCGAAACTTGGTAATCTACAAATTGTGGATATTATCTACGTCCGCAAAGGTGTGCATCGAGTAATAACAAAGTAGGGGCGAGGTTACCTCGCCCCTACAATTAATTTATGCCCAATATTTTTTTCCTTCACGGCAATGACGAATTTGCCATCACACGCAAACTAAAAGACTTCGAGTCTGATTTCAGCGACCCAACCACTGCGGGTATGAACACGACTCGTCTCGAAGCACGCACCATGACAGAAAACGATTTAAACAATGCAGTCAATGCCATGCCATTTCTTGCACCAAAACGATTGGTGTTTCTTGAAAATCCATCGAGTAAATTTAATAATCCTGCCACAAGAAAAAAGTTTTTAGAATTTTTAGAAAAAACACCTGATACGGCAAAACTTGTCATTCACGAATTGATTGAACCAAAAGAAGTTGAAAAACATTGGTTAATCAAATGGGCTGGGAAAAATTCATCCGCGATTAAAACCCAAGCATTTTTTCTTCCGAAACAAAGAGATATGACAGGTTGGATTATGAATGAAGTCAAAAATCAAGGCGGGCAAATGGAACCACAAGCCGCCAGTAAGTTGGCTGAAATGGTGGGCGTGGATACACGTCAGGCGGGCATGGAAATTTCAAAATTATTGGCTTATGTCAATTGGCAGAGACCAGTTCGCGGATCCGATGTGGAAGCGGTTTGTATCGTCACATCCCAACAAAGTGTATTTGATTTTGTAGATGCATTATCACAAGGTAATGGAAAAATCGCACAAAAATTATTGCATCGCTTGTTAGAAAATGAAGACCCATTTGCGTTGCGGGGTATGGTGGTGCGTCAATTTCGTTTGTTGATTCAAGCGCGCGAAATTTTAGATGGACGCGGCAACAAAGATGATGTTGCCAGAGCATTAGGCGTGCATCCGTATGTAGCAGAAAAAACAACAGGGCAAGCGAATCGTTTTTCAATTGAGTCGTTAGAAAATATTTATAGAAAACTATTACGTATTGATGAACAAGTTAAAACAAGCCAAGTGACATTAGACTTGGCTTTGGATACATTGATTGTTGAATTAAAAAATTAATTTGGTATGTGGGTGCGTCGCGCTTTGTAAGTTTAGATAATCTTCAATTCATTAAGCGCGACGCACTCTATAATTTACGAACTGCCTGTTGCTGAAAAAATTAATAACGCGATGAACAACACATAAGGGAGCAAGCACAAAAGATTAATCACCAAACCTGCAATTGCTATATTTTTTCTTGAATCATTTTTACGAATTGCCATCGCGCCAATTATTACACCTGCTAACGAAAGTAACACGGTGATAATCCCCGCCAATGACCCGCCACCGAATAACAAACCTAATCCCATCAATTCATCATCGGCTGTGTTGGTTGCACTACCAGTTAATACACCAAATGAAATGACATAAATACACCATACCAATAAAATCACAATCGGCAAAATGATTGAGATAATGGCAAGCCGTGATGGTTTTGATGATTCAACAGACATAGTTTCTCCTAATTTTTATTGAATAAATTCATTTAAAGCATTCGCTACTGTTTTTATAACTTGCCTATCTCCGAAATAACTTTCGTGTGAAAGTGGATTCCAAGATTTTAACAAAATATCCGTCGCTTTTTCGTTAGCATTGATATCTATATCTTGTACCAAATCTTTATACTCTTCACTCAAAGGTTTAAGGGGCCAGCCCAATATATCATCTTTGTCATATAAATTAATCCACTGAAAATTCTTGTTAAGTTTCTTAAATGGTTTAATATCTTTATACCCTGACACAAAAACAGGAATATTGCATCCGATTGTAATTAATTTTCTCATACTTTTTAATTGCAAAAACTTTTTCTCGTTCTTATCTAACTTTTTGATATTTTCATGTTTCCACACACCTGATGAAGCCTCTTTTTGTTGGGAGTCCCAAATGTAATTGGATAGTACATGACATCCTAATGAATATGCCAAAATGACAACTGGAGTTTTTTGTTCATCATATCTCTTATAGATTAATTTCAAAGTATCCCAAATCCGTTTTTGAGATTGATGATACAAACTATTCTTTTCCCATCTGCGAAAATCCATCGTCGCCGCATCGGATAAATTGTATAAAACAAATTCGCGCAAGCCATCCCAACGGGTTAATACTTTCATTTTCCTAAAAATTTCGGATTGATTGAATTGCAAAATATCTTGATAATATATTGACTCAAATTCCACTCGTTTCCATTTTTCCCCCATTTGTTTTTTGATTCTTTCTAAAAATAATTTATGATAATTTTTCGGCGTGTCACCCATGCCATGAATCGTAAGCAATGCTACTGATTTGTTGGACATATTGCCTCCAAGTTTTAAAACAAAGATGGTTGCTTTGAGTCGTCTGCCTGATTTCCACTCCAAACAAATATTTTCAAGTCAATACGATTTTTCGCATCAAACTTAATTCCCTCTTCTTCTAATAACAATCTTTGTCTCTCAGCCCCATCTCTTTCACTAATTTCACCTTTTGAATTAATCACACGTTGCCATGGCACATCATCAGGGCAATTTGCCATAGCACCACCTACCCAACGTGGAGCAAATGCTTTGTATGCTTCAATATCCACACCATTCGGTGGTGGAATCATTTTTGCAATTTGTCCATACGTAGCAACTTTTCCGCGCGGAATTTGGCGAACAATCATCCACACTTCTTCATAATAACTTTGTTGATTCGGCGGCGAAGAAAAAGATGGCATAAATTATTTTCCATTCCAACCATATTTTTTCATATCAATCCGCCCACGAATATTAAATGGCACACCTTCATCTTCAAGCAAAAGTTTATGTCGCTTGGCTTGCACTTTATCACGCTCATTAATTTCACCTTTTGAACTCACCACTCTTTGCCATGGCACTTCATTCGGGCTACTCGCCACAGCATTGCTCACCCACAACGCGCCATATTCAAGATATGTTTCAGAATCAATGCCAGCAGGCGGACGAATCATTTTTGCAATTTGTCCATAAGAAGCAACTTTTCCGCGTGGAATTCTTGTAACAATATTCCAAACTTCAGAATAAAATTTTTGAGGGTCGAGTAGAGACGGGATTTGATTCATTTGGTTTCCTATTAACGCCGTGCTAGATATTTATAATACAACGTCTGCCGAACATTTGCAATAAAGTTTTCAGCCAGTTCACCTTGCATAAATTCTAATGAGACAATTTCATCTGCAACCAACCTGTTTGGATGCTCCGCTTCAAGCCTACCAGCAGGTTGAAGGCTAGTAGCAGGCTTGGGCAATGTCTGGATGCGTTGTTCTTCATCTAAAATAAAATAATATTCATAGGTTCTATAAATCGAGCGATTAATTTCATATAGTGGAGTCAATGCGCCGATAAAAAGCAATATGTAAATAAGAATTAGCAATTTTTGTTTCGCTTGTTTTTGGAAAATAGATTCGGCGGTTAATATCATTAAATAAAATAATGGAGCAATGGATGCGCGCATAACGAAATCGCGCCCAGAACCGATTTGGATGAAAGGGATGATGATAAGTAATATCCCTGTCACAATCCAACGCGGGTCGCGATATTTGGATGGGGCGAGTAATAACCATAAAATTCCGCCTTCGAGTAAAAAGAAAAAAATAAATTCTTTGAATGGAATGAACTGAAAACTTCTTTCTTGTGCCGCAGTATTTGATGAAAAATAAAGATAAGAAATCAGGAAAATTATTATTGAAGAAAGAATTAAGTCAAAACGAAGATTTTGAAATAATGATTTGAGATTTGTTTTTTTGAAAATTTCAATTAACAAGTATGGAAATAATCCAATAGATGCAAGTGGGGCGAAGAAGAAGCACAGAGACCAGATGAAAATCAATAACCATTTTATGTCATTCTGAGCGAACGAAGTGAGCGAAGAATCTCTGAGACCCTTCGCTTCACTCAGGGTGACAAGCATTGTGATACACAACCATGCAGGAATGGCTTGATTGAAAACCCAAAACAATTGCGTCGTAAATGATGAATACTGTAAACTCCCAGACCAGATTTCAAGATGAGTTACTGGTGGAAATAAAGTTGGATATTCTTGTGGGAAAAATAAAACGCCGAGTGCATCAAGTCCGCTGAAAAATATTAAAAGCAAAGTTGTTTTGATTGCTGAAGTTTTTAAGAAGTTGCTAAGTTGCAGAGTAACGAGAATAACTCCGAGCCAAGACCATAAGAATAAAAATAAATTTGCAACTCCCCAACCAAAAATTTTTCCGACAATGGCAGACGGAAGCCAATAGCCAACATAATAGACCAGCATTTTGACAGGTCCGCTTTCGGGTTGGGAATAATAGACTGGAAAATCAAAATTGATTAAGTCATGAAAAACGGCATTGCGCCAGTGATGGTCCCAGTTTTGGAAGGCGTAACCACCCAGTCCAGACAAAAATAGCCAAGTGCCAGTGAGCAGAAGAACAGTGAATAGTGAATAGTGGATAGTGAATTGAGGTTTGGAAGAATTTGGTTTAAGAAGTTGATAGATTGTAAAGATGATTATTAATGAAATAGGTATTGCAATAGATAAACGAAACCAACCGAATAAAAATAACAAGAAAGGGAGTGTTAAATAAAGGATGGAAATGCGTTGTAAATATTTCATGAGTAAAAATGGTCTATCGTCTACGGTCTATTGTCCAATTTGTAAATGATGTAATCATCTTTTTGAATTGTAATGGAATAATTTTCGTCTAAGAAGTTTTGTAATTCGGGGAATTTGGTGCGGGTTGTATCGTCTCCACCAACCCAGGGTTTATCAGCAGATGTGATTTCGATGATAAAACGCGGGCGAGATTCTTGAAGCTGATTCATAAAATCATTTCGCAAATTTTGAATGTATGGATTTGAAATATGGTGATAGAAATAAAAATCAAAAATGTATTCAGTAGCAATTGGAGTGCGAGTTTGGAGCATGGCGAGCAGTGTTCCGCCTGTCCAATCTAGTGGTTGGACTACATCACCCTCTTCTAAATTTTTTTCGAGAAAGTTTGCTATTTCTACAGCACGGTCAGAAGAGGTGACGATGGGTTGGTTATTGAGTTGTCTTATGAAAGTTTGAGAGGGTTTTATGCTGAATAGAATTACGAGAATAAAAATTAGTAATTGATAATTGGAGACTGGAGATTGGAGACTTGCGACTTGCGACTTGTGACTTGTGATTGCCAATGATGCCAAAATGATAATGAAATAAAGAAATAAAATGTAATGATATGGGAAAAATTGACCTGTGAAAGCGGGATAAATTGCATAGCACAATGCTAGACTTGCAAGCAGATATGTTTTTTTGTTTTGATTCAGATAAATAGCAAATGCGGCGGGGATGAGCCAAAGTCCGTGATTGCCGAAATGCCAGACGAGATTTAGTATGTAAGATAATCTTTCTGTACTAGATAAAATCACTAGTTCGCCATTGATTTGGGAGTAGAGATTCCAATAGTTAAGAGCAATAGCTAAGAATGGAGTCAGTGCGTTTGTAGATGCAAGCCAGATGATAATAAATAGTATTGGAATTAGAAAACCAATTGAGTAATAGAATGTTTTTTTAAACCAAGATGAATCACGAGGTGGAAAAATGTCAAAGAGAATGATGGGGATGAGTCCGATGGCGGAGTGAGGTTTAATTGTCGAAGCGAGACCAAATAGCAATCCAAGAATGAAGCGGTGATTATTAGTCAGTGAATCTTGAAGTGAGATAAAAATCGCTAACGAGAGAAAAATCAAAATTAAATATTCTCGTTGTAAAGATAATGCGGGACCGCCACCTAGATAACTAAGCGCGAACAAAATGCCTGCGAGGATGGCTGAGGTTTTGTTTATTTTTTTTAATGCAAGATAGGTGATGAGAATAATGCTGGCGAGAATGATGATATCGAGAATGCGAATGCGAAGCGGACCGAAGTTGCTGAGTGTGCCGAGTAGATAATAAATGATATAACTGCCTGGCATTTGAAAATCAAAAAAATCTTTGTAGGGAATTTTTCCGTTTTGCATGAGGAAGGCTTCGTAAAATAATGGGGCTTCGTCATGCGCGAGGGGCCACTGCAAAGAAAAGATAGCTTGCACAATTAAAAATATAGCAAGCAAACTGATAATAAAAATTTTAATGGCTCGCATGTTATTAAATAAATTCGCCGCCGAAGATGTCTTTATCTAACAAAGTTTTATTTGCTGAAAATTTGAATTGCACTTCAATGCGTTGAAAACATCGCTTTTCGCCCATGAGCACTTTGCGAGAATAATAGAATTCGTTATCATCTTCATATTCAGCACTGAGGTCGTTGACTAGGTCAATGCGACCTTGAATTTCTTCACCACAGCGTTTGCATTTGACTTTGAATGTGAAGTCATTTCTTTGTGGTTGTGGGGAGGAGGAGAAGAGTTTTTTGAAGAAGTTCATAGTCTGATGATAATATAGTTTTAGAATTTATAGAAAAGGTATAATTCTATTAAAACTATTGTATGGAGCGGGATGTTATGGCAAAAATTATTAGTATGAGTGGAGCATGGAAGAGTATTCTCAAAGATTTAAATAATACAGGTTATTATCCTGAAAAGCCGTCCGAAATTTCCAACCTATTAAAAAAAGCTAAGAAAGAATTAAAAGACAATGAAGCAAGAGCTAATCAACAAATTCAAGAAAAAATAGAGGTATTGAAAAAGAATTTGCAAGAACTTGAAAAGAATTTTGAAAGCGAGTTGCAAAAAACTAGGAATCAAATATCTAATGAGATTGAAACTGTTCAATTGGAATTAGATATTTTTCAAAATGGCATGGGGTGGATACAAAAACTTATAAATTACAAAATTATCAAAAAATATAAAACGAAACTCTCAGAATTAAAAAAGAAATATAAAAATTGTTCATTGATTCTTAAGAGGAAAATAGTTGCCACAAAAAATGATTTAGATAAAACACAAAGCACTATTGACGATTTTGTCTCAAATGAATGTAAAGATAGTAGAAATAAAGTTTTTATTTTACAGTCTGTACTTGCCTCGCCTAACTTCGCAGGCGCGATAGCAGAGATGGAACTTATTGAAAAATTAAAAACATTGCCCGATAATTATTACTTAATAAATGATGTTAAGATAAGCCTTGTAGAAAGTATACGCTTTGATGGTGAATGGCTAACATCGGCACAGATAGACCATCTTGTAATATCTCCTTACGGAATATTTGTAATTGAAGTGAAAAACTGGAGTAAGAAATTCACGCTAGATGGCAATTATTTTGATCCCTATCAGCAAGTAAAGCGAGCCAGATATTTATGTTACAGGGTTATAGGAGAAAAATATAACTTACAAGCAAGAAGTATTATTGCTTACAAAGGCTCTATACCTAAAAAGCCTCCTGAAAGCCAATCCAAAGTTTTACAGATTGAAAAAGTGAAAGATTATATTTTAAGGTTTAAAGACACAAATGCTGACAATAACATTGTAGAAGAAGTAGTAAATTTTATTATTAATCAATAATTACAAAACAATTTGTTTTAGAGTTTCATTACCTATATCAAAACCCCCATTTCCCCAATACATCCATAGACTTGTAACTCGTCAAATCCAATTGCAACGGTGTGATAGAAACATAACCTGCTTTCAATGCGCCGAAGTCTGTGCCCGATTCATCAATACCTGTGGGAGATTCTCCACCAATCCAATAATATGGTTTACCTCGCGGGTCTTCACGCACAACTAATTCATCACGATACACACGCAATCCCTGACGTGTAATCATAAATCCCTTCAATTCATTTTCTTTCAAATATGGAACATTGACGTTCACCACAACATCTTTTGGCAAACCATCTGCAATTACCTTTTCCACCACGCGCCTCGCAACAACAGCAGAAGTTGAATAATCCAATAAGCCTTTGAATCCATCTGGCGAATCCAGTGAAACAGCAATTCCTTTTACACCTGTTATCACGGCTTCCATCGCGGCAGTGACTGTGCCTGAATACGTTATGTCATGTCCAATGTTGGCATGTGGATTAATCCCCGAAACGACCAAATCAATTTTTTCATCAAGCAATCCCAACAATGGCAATGCCACACAATCGGATGGTGCTCCATCCGATGTAAATGCTGATGTTCCATCCGCCAATGTCACTTCACGCACACGAAGCGGTCTCTCCATCGTTTTCACATGTCCAGAAGCAGACCAATTTTTATCAGGCGCAAACACAATCACCTTGCCAAGTTTTCGCATCTCTTGTGCAAGGGCTAAAAGTCCGGGAGCGGTTACGCCGTCATCATTGGTGACTAAGATATTCATAACGTGATTATAACTTGATGTAAACCCGCTTCTTAATTAATTTGTAATTGGTTTTTGAACCCCAACATTTTTTTAACTGAAAAGGACACGGCATCGCCGTGTCCCTACAAATTATGGTATCAACATAATAATTATCATAATTCCCAATGCAACTAAATTTCCTTTGAGTATTACTTTCTGTGCTTGTTTCTTGATTTGTGCATCTACACTTTCATCTTCAATTTTTTCTTTTTTATCAGTCATGTGGCGCAAACTGCGCTGAGCAAGAAGTACTCAGGTTTTATCTCGCCATTGAAAATAACTTGATGTAGCGGCGGCAAACACAAAAAACAAAGGCAGTCGCCATAAAACATGCACATCAAAATAAAGCAAGGCGACCAGAAGCATAACCGCAATCACACCCTGTCGAATTGCAAAATCCAAACGCTTCTTTCGTTCTTTCGGGCTGATATTTGCAATGCAAACTTCGTTTGCGCCTTCATCGCCTAACGGATTCAACTGATTTGTATTTGTGCTAGAGAAATTAAGATTCATGATTGCTTTGAATTATATGTACCAAGATTAATCCTATCTAAAGATAGTTATACAAAATAAAAATCTCCGAGGTCTTCAAGACCTCGGAGATTTGGTTATCTTAACTTCAACACCACGCCATTTTGAGATGGGTCATATAGCAAAATACCTTGCTCTGTTTTATTATATGAAACACCTGCTTTATCAATATTTGCAATGGCTTCATCTAATGCTTGTTGGTTGGGAAACTCAACTGTGAAATATCTGAGACCCACTGCATCGGCTGGGGGAGGTGGTGCACCACGTCCTTGCCAAGTATTTAATCCAAGATGATGATGATAGCCACCAGCAGAGACAAATGCCATTTGAAATTCTCTAACGTTTCCCATCACATCAAAACCGATTACATTGTGATAAAAGTTGACTGCCTCGTCTACGTCACGGACGTGTAAATGCACGTGTCCCATTTTTGTTTCAGGTGGGACAGACACACTTAAATCTTCATCTTCTTTCAATAAACTAAACAAAGCATTCACATCTAAAGGTTCGCGTCCATCACTCCATGAACCATCTTTGCGACGTGTTTCATATTTGCCGTCTTTCAATGTCCATGTGCCATCTTCTGGAGATTCAGCATATAACTCAATGCCATTGCCTTCTGGGTCATCGAGATAAGTTGTTTTGGTCATGATGTGGTCAGTGGGTGAGTTGCGATATTTGATTGCAAACAAACGTGCAATTGCAATAGCAAGTTCTTTTCGATTGGGAAACAAAACTGCGAAATGATATAAGCCAGTCACACGTTGATATTTTTTGAGATTTGGTTCTTCAATCATGTGCAACAAAGCATTATTATCAGAACCTAATGTGGCTTTGTTTCCATCACGAGAGTGGAGTTTTAATCCCAATGCTTCTTGATAAAAGCGAATCTGATTTTCCAGATTGGCAACTGTCAAAGTCACAGCACCAACTCCCACGTCAGGATGAAGCGAAAAAGTTTTTTGAGTCGTTGTCATATCTTTAATCATTATAAATCCATTTCGTGTCATGCTGAGTTATCAATCAGAGTGACACACTAGCCATTACGAAAACAAATTGAAACGTCCGAATGCAATAAACACAGCGAATGCAAGTAAGACAATATTTACAGGAATAACTTGATATTCTTTCTTTGGTAAATGAACTGTGAAAATTGCAAGTGCTTGAATTAAGCCAAGCCCAATTGCGGCAAGCACAGTGAGCCATGGCAAAATTCCTGTGATGAGTGGCAAAGTTAAACCAATTGAACCAAGCAATTCAGCAACACCAATAAAACGAATGTAGCTATCTGACTTTCCATGTGCCCAAGTCATTTTTTGGTCTTCACGAACTTTGGCAGGTGTTAAGGCTTTCATTTGTCCAGCCATTAAAAACATAGCGGCTAATAATCCTTGTACAATCCATAAAGCGATGTTCATTTTCTTTTCTCCTTATTAATAAAGTTTTTTAGAAACCAATTTTTTCTTTGACAATAATCATTGTGATGCGATTCGGTTTAATTTCTTTATTGATAATCAACAACTTGCTAACATTTGTACTCACTTTATAAAGATTTTGCATGTGTTCTTCTTCAAGCGGTACAACATATTCATTGATTCGCTTCAAGCCTTCATTCAAATCTTTAACAAGTTTTTGAGCACCCACAATCCAAATAACTTTTCCAGCATTGTTGGCATACGCGCCAAGTTGACTGCCCGTGTTTGATGCAATCAAAACATGCCCATCTTCTGTGACTGCGTGAACACTGCCTGCCGCATAATCTGGTGCACCAACCAATTTGCGAATTTCTCGTGCTTGTGTTTCACGATTCATTGCGAACATTTTTGGGCGAAGTGCATCAAAGCGACCTGACGAATCAATTTCTTTTTGAATTCCCAAAGTTTCCAACGTCACTGACGAACCTAGAAAAACTTCAGAACCTTCAGGTACGAGTTCAAAAAATAATTTTTTTGCATCTTCTGCATTTTCAGCAATCAATGCTTTGATTCCGTTTGCTTCCAAAGCCTGAGCCGTGCGTTTGATTTGCTCATCTGAAGCAATTTCCGAAAATAATTTATCCGAAACTTGAATATTGGTTACCATTAAAATTTCTCCTTTAGATTTAACTTGACTGTGCAACACTAGTCTGATAATATACATCCGTTGCCTAAACAACAGATGTTGTATAATTTACTCCCCTTACCTTTTACGGTCAACCATCAAAAAATCAAATCTGTTGACTAAGCAACACTGGAGACAATATGTTGCCTAACCCAAAACAAATGGATGAAAACCTAGACCCACGCGTCAAACGTACTCGCAAGTTGATTCTTGATTCGTTTGGCATTCTGCTCGCTGAAAAAAACTTCGAGAACATCTCCGTACAAGATGTGACAGACAAAGCACAAATCAACCGCGCTACGTTTTATGCACACTTTCAAGATAAATATGCTTTGCTCGATTATTCCGTGAGCAAAATGTTCATGCAAGAAATTGAAAAACGAACTCTTAATGCTTGTCACTACACCCCAGATAATTTAAGAAGTTTAATTTTGGCTGTCTGTGAATTTCTTGGAAACATGCACAGCAGTTGTGCTCAACCGCATGAACAATTTGAATCTCTAATAGAGAATCAAATCAAAAAACATATTTTTGGTTTGTTATCGCATTGGTTGAGTCAATCAAAAGTAAAACTATCTACTGAAATCCCCGCCACAGTTGCAACTTGGGCAATTTACGGGCTTGCTTCACACTATAGTCACATGAAAAAACGCCCCGCCCTCGAAAAATTCGTGGACGAAGCGCTTCCTTTGGTATCAGTTAATTTAGAACAGTTTGCGTAAAAAGTAGAGAAACAATATATCATCGTGCCCTACTTTTTTATTTTTTCGCCATCTCTTCTTTAAATCTTACAAGCGCATCAACGGGTGTGGGGTCAACGCCATAGCCCATGGCTAAATAATACGCCATATAATCGCCAAATAAAATCAAAGTCCACATGTGAGCAAGTGTCGATTTTCCACGTGCATCTACAAAATCTGTATTCAAACCTTCAAGCATAAAAGTTTTACGAGTCAAATCAGAACGCAAACGATTACGGCGGTTATCCGATGCGGCACGTAAAAATAATGTCATGGTGTGTGCATTCAATGTTTGTTGCGGATTAATTGTCCCAGCCAAGGTGTTGTGATTCGCTTCTGGCAAAAATTCAAAATTCGCGGCGGCTTTAGCAACTTCATTAATTTGCCCTTTCCATCTTCGTGCCACAGGTGCAAGCAAACCTGCGCCCATCACCGTCACCCACCGCCCCATCAATTGCCCCGCATATCTTTTTGCAGGATTATTCGCCGCCAACACATCTGCCTTCAAATGTTCTTGTGATGATTTCATTGCCTCAATTGCTTCTGCGACATCAGCAGATGGATCTGAAATGAGATTCATACGACTCAACAGACTCAACAACAACCCAAACGAGAATCCCACCGCGGCTCGGGGCTGACCGTTATGGCTGAATCGCCATACTGGAATATTTTTCTCACCTGCAAGTTTTGCAAGTTCACCACCAGTGGATATTGCCACAGTGGAACAATCATTTTGAAGGGCAGTTTCAAAAGAGTTTAATGTTTCTTCTGTGTTCCCAGAATGAGATGAACAAATTACTAAAACATCTTTTCCTTTGGCAAAGGCGGGTAAACCATAATCACGATGTACAACAACTGGAATTGAAATAGCAGATGCAACATAAGCAGAAACCAAATCTGCGCCAATAGCTGAGCCACCGAGTCCGCAAATGATGATGCTTTGATAATTTTTTTTCTCAGGCAAGGGCTGACTTTTACCTAATTCCCATGCATCGCCTAATTGATTTGGTAAATTATCAATTTCCCCAAGCATGTTGAGCGTGTCAAGTTTTTTGAAATATGCTAAATCGTCTAAGTTCATGGTTTTCCTTAATTAAAATTATTTTGCTTCGTTTTCTTTTTTATCTTCAATGAAGATTGCAATAATACACAATACCCAACCAAGCGTGTTGAAAAATATGCCTGCAATCGAAAAGACGCTTAATAAACTTATGTAATTCATCATGTGATGAATATTGACAGAAATGTAGTTTTGAGCAATATCTGTCAACCCACCCAGCAACATAATACTCAAGGCAATTAATACTAATATAGATTTACGCGGTGATTTTCTCCAACGTACAATGGCGAGAATCAAACCAATTACCCATACAAACATTGGAGTACAAACGGATATATAAAACATAAATCTCCTTTGTAGGGTGCGTCGCACTTACCCTCATTAGATAAATCTGAAGATATGACTCTTTTTCCTAAGGAGAAACATCTCAAAAGTCAGGTGCGACGCACTCCGGGCGTTTTTCAACTCGCATCCTTAATAAATTTTGCCAAATCGTTTTTCATGGCTTTTAGTGACGGCATGTGAATATACATCATGTGACCTGAATCATAATAATACATGCTGACATTTTTTCTCAATGATTCATCCAAGCCAAGATGGTCAAATGTATATTCGGTAGCAGAGTATGGTGTACCTAAATCAAAATATCCATTGGCGACATAAATTTTCATATATTTGTTGAACGTCATGGCTTGCCGTAATGTCTCAGCCACGTTGACGTATTGGTTTTGAAAATAACTATATGACCAATTCATCCAAACTTTTTCGCTTAAAATTTCGTAAGGTGTATCGGTTTCAAATTTCAATTCACTGCGAATGTAATCATTGAACGCAGCGGTATAAGGTCCATTCACTTGGGCGAAGAGAGGGTCATATTCAATAGTTTCGGTAACCCCTAAACGGTCAATGCCTGTGAAGCGACTATCTAATCTACCAACTGTTTTTCCACGTTCACGCAATAATTCTTTGAAGAAATGTCTATCTTCAATTCTTAAATTACTACGGCGGATAAATTCTTCTGAAATGCCCGTATAACGTGAAAGTTTTTGAACGATGTTTTCACGTTCTTCAGGAGTCAATGAAGCACCTTTTAGTAACGCGGTAGCATATTCACCCATTGCAAATTCTTCTGCTTCTTTCAAAACAGTTTTCAATGGTGCTTTGAAATTTAATTTATTGTGATACCAAGCCGTTGCCGCATAAGCAGGCACAAATAAAATAAATGGCAAGTCATTGTTGAGGTTGAAATCTAATGTAGTGAAATCCAATACAACCGAAATCAACATCAAGCCGTTTAACATCATGCCATGACGGTCTTGCAAATATCCTGATAATCCTGCCGCACGAGTTGTGCCATAGGATTCACCCGCTAAAAATTTTGGTGAAAGCCAACGGTTATAACGAGTTGTATATAAACGAATAAAGTCACCAACGGATTGAATATCTTTTGTAAAGGTATGCCATTCTCTTGATTTTTCACCTTCCACTGGACGACTAAAGCCTGTGCTCATTGGGTCAATGAAAACCAAATCAGTTTCATCTAAAACAGAATATTCATTATCAGTTAACTTAAATGGCGGTTTGGGCATTTCGCCTTCATCCGTCAATACAACTCTGCGTGGACCTAATACACCTAAATGCAACCAAACAGATGAAGAACCGGGTCCGCCATTGAAGGAAAATGTGAGCGGACGCTTCGATTTATCCTTAACGTCATCGCGCGTGTAGGCGACAAAGAAAATTTGTGCGCGTGGTTTTTCCACTTCGGCATCTTTGTCTTTATCTACAATTTCTTCTTTCAACACCATCGTCCCAGTGGTGACGGTGTACTTAATCGTCTTGCCACCAATTTTCACCGAATGTTTACTGGTGACAATGTTATCTTTGGGCGTGTCTTTCTTTTCTTCTTTATCTTGCTTTTTGGATTCGTCTGCCATGATTAACTCCTATTATTTGCTTTGATTTACCAAATTATAAATTTCTTTTTTATTCCAACCACTAGACTCAGACAAATCCACCGAAATCTCTTTTGCGGATTTATCTTTCTTCAATTCCTTCTTAATTGCTTTCAATAATTTTTCTTCATCCCATTTTTCTTTTTCTTCTTTCTTCTTTCCTTCAATCACAAGTGTAAACTCGCCACGTGGCTCTTTGGATTTGAAATATGCAATTGCTTCGGCAATATCTCCACGAAAATATTCTTCATACATCTTTGTCATTTCGCGGGCAATGCAAATTTGACGATTGCCAAGTATTTCTGAAATATCTTCAAGCGAGTCTAATAAGCGATGAGGAGATTCAAGAAAAATAAGCGTATAAGTTTGTTCGGAAATTTGTTCAAGAGATTTTTTTCGTTCATTTTTTTTGTGAGGAAGATAACCAAGATATAAAAAAGAATCTGTCGGTAAGCCAGAAACAGTTAGGGCGGAGATAGGGGCTGAGGGTCCAGGAACAGGTCGAACGTCGAATGAAGCGGAGAGAGCGGCTTTGACTAATTCATAGCCGGGGTCATTAATCGCGGGTGTGCCTGCATCAGAGACAAGCGCAACATCGCCTTGTGAAAGTGTATCAAGGATTAAATCTAGTTTGTTGATTTTATTGTGTTCAAAGTAACTGGTATATGGGGTTTTGATTTGGAAATGGTCGAGCAAAATTTTGGTGTGGCGGGTATCTTCGGCGGCGATGAGGAGCGATTCTTTCAAAATTCGCACGCCACGCGGATTCATATCTTCAAGGTTGCCGATAGGGGTTGCAACGAGATACAGTGTTCCCATTGCGTTATTGTATCATTTGCTTTGAAAAAAAAATCGGGCGATATGCCCGATTTAGTTACAACCTCTGAGTTGGACCTCTAAGATAATACAGCCTGCCTCTTGTGGCGGAATTGCCACACAACATTGATTGGCTGAATCAAATGTTGAATCTGGCGAGCATTGATTTAGTTCTTCTGCTGAAAGTTGAAGTGGCTGACAAACTTTTAATTGTAAAGGCATAAAATCAGGTCCAGTACAAGAAAGCACTTTTCTACTCGCGCTGGATGATTCGATTCGACATGAGCCTTCGGGGTTTAATAGTTCAAACTCTGCATCTGCTGAGATGGCAAAGGAGGCAATCGGTCTTCGTTGTTGACAGCGATTATCTGTAAGACGCGCTTCTGCTGGGGTGGGGAAAGTTACATCTGCAGAACAGGCTGGGGCAAATGCTGGGGCTGACGTTTCTGTAATCGGCACAGTGGTTAGTGTGGGTTGTTCTGCTAAAATGGTGGCAGTGGGTGTAGCATCAGGAGCCATCAATTGATTACGGATTAAGAAAAAGCCAATCAATGCAACCACGAGAACAACGCCAACTACAATTAATCCTGTGCGGTTTTTGGAAGGGGCAACTGTATTATTCGCATTAAGGCGAGATGTAACGCCACTATTGGTGCTAAAGGTTAAGTTGCCTTCTTCACCAAATGCAATTTTGTTTAATGCTTTTGCAAGTTCAATGGTATTTTCAAAGCGTTTGTTTTTATCTTTTGCCATTGAAGTCTTTATTAATTCATCTGCTTCGGGGGGCAGTTCGGGCATGTCTTTCAGAATTTCTGGCACAGGTTCAGTGATATGTTTCACCACAACCCCCATCGGTGTATCAGCACTATAAGGTTGATGACCCGTGAGCATTTGATAAACAATCACACCCAAACCATACACGTCGCTTCGCCCATCCACATCTTTACCTTGAGCCTGTTCAGGACTCATATAGGCAGGCGTACCAATCACACCGCTTCCGGTCAAGTTGCTACCTGATTCAGCAAGTTTGGCAATTCCAAAATCTGAAATAAACGGGCTACCGTTTTCATCGAACAAAATGTTATCGGGTTTCAAATCACGATGAACAATGTTTTTACGGTGCGCATGTGCCAACCCTTGCGCAACTTTTCCGATAATAGCGGCTGTTTCTTGAACAGTGAACTTGCCTTTAGCAATTAAATCAGAAAGTGAGCCACCAGTCATGTAACGCATCACATAATATGGCTGACCTTCAATATCTCCCACATCATATACAGGCACAATCGCTGGGTGTTCTAACGAAGCAACTAACTTGATTTCTCTTTCAAAACGAGCGCGAAATTGTGGGTCATGTAACATTTCGCGTGGCAAAATCTTAAGTGCCACTTCACGGTCAAAACTAGGGTCGTATGCACGATAGACCGTTGCCATGCCTCCGCGTCCGAGTTCTGTTTTGATGATGTAACGTCCAATTTGTTCAGGGATTGGCATATCTACAAGTATAAACCAGCAAGAATGATGATGCAAGCAATGCAGGTATGATTTTTATGCAGTTGCTATTTTCTCACCGACCAGCATTCCCCAATGACTCATACGTTTGTAATAAACTAACCAATATCCTATCCGTAAAGGTGTGCATCTTTGAATACAACTCAGAAGTTTGCCCTATCGGCATTTTGGCTTCACCACAAATTTTTATTACCGATTCAACCAACACATTCCGAAAAAATAAAAAAGCACGCGTCGCATCTACATAACTCAAGTTATAACGTCGCGCACGCGAAGCATATTCATACCCAATTGCATAGGCTTCAGTTTCTGCATCTTCACCTTCGCTTGCCAAATAATTCATCAAGCCATGAAAGATAGAACGCCCACTCAAACGATATTGCGCGCGCGCTTCTTCATCTAATTTTTGATACCAAGATTCGGCTTCTAAACTTCCCTCTGAAATTTGGATTCGCAAACTGCGGATAATTTCTTGCATGATTTGATTCGCATCAAACCTTGAGGGTAAACTGGATTCTGCCCAAAGAGCGATTTCATTGCGCCGATACCTACGATGCCCACCTTGTGTTTTATGCACAGGCAAAATCCCCTTATCTGACCAAACCCGCACAGTGCTGGGATGCACTCCCAACATATTCGCCGCATCACTTAAAGAAAGCCATTCGTTCATAAGAGCCCTCACCCTACCCTCTCCCAAAAAGGGAGAGGGCATAATTTTATTCAGCCGTCATGGCTATTTTATCTGTAAATGAGGGTTCTTCCACTTGTTTTTTGAATTTTGCTACGTCAATGCGGGTGAGCAGAATAGCGGCGATTAATAACATCAGGGCTTCGATTCCAAATACCACCAAGTAACCATTTAAAGCATCACCTGTGGCGAATGTAGCAAGGTCTGCCACAACCCCTGCCATGAGCAAACCTGTTAGGCGAGAGAGTCCGTTTGAAAACCCCCACGCGCCGATATACAAACCAACTTTTTCTGGAACAGTTAACTCAAACATCAAAGATAAGTTTGCTACGGTAGAAATGCCTGTGCCAAAGCCTAATAAAATAATGCCAACATAAAATGCAGAAAGGCTTTCCATTAATCCGCTGATGATGATAATGACAAAACCTATCAATGCGCCAATGTTACCAATTTGTGCAATGATTTTTTTTTGCACACGCCCTTCCATGAAGCCAGCCACAATGAATGCAATCAACGTGAATGTGCTACTAATAGAAACAATGCGTGAGGTTTGTTCTAAACTCATGCCAAAGGCTTGCGCGCCAAAGGGTTCGAGCAGAACATCTTGACTCAATATTGCGGCAAGTAATAATAGCAAATAGACAAAAAATATTTTTGCCACTGGGTTGGCGGTAATAGTAGAGACCATTTCTTTGGTGGTATATGTTTCCGATTTATGTTTAGGAGCAGAGTCGCTGGCGGGAGATTCAAGTTTGAAGATACCGACCAAGCCCAAAGTCAGAGCAGAAGCGGCAACGATGATAAAAGCGCGAGATAAAGTATCAGGGTCATATTCAGGGACTAATCTGCTTAAGGTGATTCCAGTTACTATCAAACCAATTACCATTACAAAGAACATGGTTGCAATTGTCGCGCCGCGTCCTTTTTGACCTGAGATTTCGGTGGCTAACGAAAAATAGGATACTGCCGACAAGTTGTAGCCCATGCCCCACGCGCCGAATGCTAGAATGCCAACGATGATGCCGACTGTGAAATTATCGTGAATGAGAATAGCGACTTGTGGAGAAACGGCAACGCCAACTACACAAAGGATTAAACCTACGAGAATGTATGGTGTGCGGCGATAACCGA
>JAEURG010000041.1 GCA_016789345.1 Anaerolineales bacterium
ATTTTTATCCTAATGCACATGATATGGCACATCAATAATAACAATATTATGCTGGCGTTTAAGTTGACTGCGAAGCAAATCTGCAGTGTTGGTATGCAATGTGCCAGTGAAAACATTGTTTGAAATAAATTCAGGCACAACGATTGTAATGGTTTCACCTGTTTGGCGTTTACGAGCAATATCGGTGATGTACTCAAGCAAAGGCTCAAGCAAAAGGCGGTATGGCGAAGCCAACATCACAAGTCGCACACCTTCGCCCCACTTCTCCCATTTCTGTCGAACTTTTTCAGAATCAGCGGGTTCAATGGAAACATGAATCGCAGTAATATCATCCGACAATGTGCGCGCATAACGAAGCGCGGCAAGCGTTCCTTGATGCACACCACTCACTGGCATAATGATGCGATGGCGTGTGTGATACGGTGGAACAATCCCAAAATTTTCAAGCGAAAGTTTTTTCGCTAATATTTTATAGTGGCGATGAATTAGCAAGAAAACGCCAATGAGCGATGGAATTAAAATTAATACAACCCATGCACCTTCGGTAAATTTTGTGATGGCAAAAATAAACATGACAACGGCTGTACAAATTCCACCAAAGGCATTGATTAACATACGATACTTCCAACCCGCTTCATATTTTAACGTGGAACCTGCTTCAACAACTTCTTCATCTTTCTTAAGTTGACCAATCTTCCACCAACGACGCGACATGCCAATTTGTGAAAGTGTGAAAGATAAAAATACGCCAATCGCATATAGTGGAATCAAGCGAGTAACACTGGCTTGAAAAAGGATAATCAAGAGAGAAGCGATAACTGAAAGCGCGACAATGCCACGCGAATAGACTAAACGACTTCCACGATAGTTAAGTTGACGTGGCAAATATCCATCTTTAGCAATCAATGCGCCTAAACGTGGAAAATCCGCAAAGGCTGTGTTCGCCGCCATAATCAAAATAATCGTTGTTCCAGTGATGACCATGAGATACAAGACACCCCTGCCATCAAAAATAGTGCGAGCTAATTGCGAAATCACTGTCTCTTCTTCTGAAAATATAACATGGGTTTGACCTGCTAAGAATGAAAGCCCAAGAAAAAGTGAACCTAAAATACAAGACATCCAAACTAATGTAGTAGCGGCGTTTTTACTGCGTGGTTCTTTGAATGCTGTAATGCCATTAGAAATGGCTTCAATGCCAGTTAATGCCGCTGTGCCATTTGAAAAAGCATGAAGCAAAACAAAAGGTGTAATCACCGAAATAACGTTATGTGCTTCAAAATGTGGCGGGTCAATGACCATGCCAAGCGAGCCTGTAAAATAACGAACAATGCCATATATCACAGTAAATATCATTACGACGATAAAGAAATAAGTTGGCACAGCAAACGCAGTCCCAGATTCTTTTACGCCTCTAAGGTTAATCAGCATAATGAAAAAGATGGAAACAACTGCAATCCAAACACGGTACGGAAATAATTCAGGGAATGCTGAAACAATTTGTGCCGCACCTGCTGAAATAGAAACAGAAACGGTAAGGATGTAATCCATGAGCAATGCCGCGCCTGCTGTTTCTGCCGCTAAGTTTCCTAAGTTATCACGCGCAACAATATATGCACCACCACCATTTGGGTAGGCATGAATCGTTTGGCGATAAGAAACGGTGACAATTGCCATTAGGATAACAATTGCAAGTGAAATCGGAAATAAATATCCATATGCAATTGTGCCTGCGGCGGCAATCACACCTAAAATTTCTTGTGTGGCATACGCAGTGGAAGACAACGCATCAGATGCAAAAACTGCCAAGCCCACTGCTTTACCAATAGTTTGATGTGGTGCATCGGCTGTGGATAATGGACGACCAATTAACCAAGAACGTAATGTGCGTGGTGGTTTGTAATTTATATCTCTTTCAATAATTGATGTTTGGGGTGTATCGTTTTGATTAATCATTTTTTATCCGAATAAACTATTCCATGCCCAAAGTAAACCAAAGCCAATAGGCAAAGAAATTAATAGAAACAAAGTACGAACGCCATCTTTTGTCAAATCAATAATGCGAACTTGAAGCATAAAAAATCCGACGATGATGGCAAGTGAACCTGCAACAGATGTTAGTTGTGAAAACAAATTTGAATTTGAATCTTTTTGCGAAACCAAATCCGAAAGGATATAAATTTGCGAATCAATTTGTGATTCCAAATAATTGATTTTATGTTCTGCAACCCGAACTAACACATCGCCTTTATGCAGGTGATTTCTAATAAGATGTATCCAGTCTCTTCCAAACGAAAAATTTGATTCAACTAAAATGCTTTCGTTTTTTAACATAGCAGATAATGTGGCTACATCTCGCCTGAGTTTTGATTCTTTTTGCGCTTCATCAAATTTACCGAGAAGCAGGATGTGTGAACCTGTGGCATTTGCTAACTCCCAAACTCTGTGTGCGAAAGCAGACAGGTTTATGTCGAAAGGAGGAATCAGGACGACTAAGCGGCGAGCAGGCTTCAAGTCAGAGAATGAAGCGGGTGGTAAATCAGATATGATTTGTTTTGTATCTAGCATGTTTCACCTCGAGTTATATAAAAATCTTAATTCCTCGAAATAAAACGCTGACAAAAATTTTGACCAATCGCATAAAGAACAAATAAAAAACGCCTTTTTCAAGGCGTTTTACATGTCATGCTGAGCGTAGTGAAGCATCTCTTACAAAAAGAACGAGACCCTTCGGTCGCGGTAAACCGCTCTCTCAGGGTGACACGATTATTCATCAGCCAAAAAACGATAGCCGATGCCTGGCTCAGTGACAACATACTTGGGGCGTTCGGGATTTTCTTCCAATTTTTTGCGAAGTTGACGCATATACACACGCAGATATTCGGTGTGGTCGGCATCGGCTTCGCCCCACACATGCGAAAGAATGCTTTGATGCGTTAAGATACGTCCATGATTGGAGGCAAGATACGCCAACAATTTATATTCTGTGCCAGTGAGTTTAATTTCTTCATCACCGCGTTTAACAATATGCCAAACAAGGTCAATGGTTAAGTCTCCTGCTTTGACAATTTTGCTTTGTGTGCCTTGCTTCTGAACCGAATGACGCAATGACACACGCACGCGCGCCAATAATTCTTCAATACCAAAAGGTTTGGTTAAATAATCATCAGCACCATTATCTAACGCACTTACTTTATCTTTTTCATTATCACGCGCCGACAATACAATAATTGGCACTTGAGTCCATTCACGCAAGCGTTTGCAAACTTCAACACCATCCATGTCTGGTAAACCTAAATCTAAAATAATCACATCGGGTGTTTGGGTTGCGGCAATGTTTAAACCTTCTTCACCACGATTCGCAATGGAAACTTTGAATTCTTTCTCAGTTAATATCGTGCGAAGTGCGCGCAAAATTTGCGGTTCATCATCAATGACTAAGATATGTGGCGCATTATTCATTCCATCTCCGAATCTAACGGGAGTTTTGGTGCAGGTTTCCCATCTAATAACAATGGAATTGTAAAATTAAATGCAAAGCCATTGGCTAAATTTTCTGCCCAAATTTTTCCGCCATGTGCTTCGATGATACCTTTACAAATTGAAAGCCCAAGCCCAGTGCCTGTCACTTTATCTGCCGCAGTGACACGATAGAACTTATCAAAGATTCTTTCGAGGTCTTCACTTGGAACCTGCGGACCTTGATTACTTAAAGTTACATGCAACGTATCACCATCAACTTTTGCAGAAATACGAACCACTGTTTTTTCAGGTGCATACTTTAAACTATTGCTCAATAAATTTGTAAACACTTGCTCCATTTGCACATAATCCACTGGCACAAGTGGCAAATCTTCCGAGACGTTAACTTCTATTTTATGTTCCTCGGCAAAATATTTCATGCGTTCTAAAACGCCGTTTACAATTTCAGCCAACAAATTCCATTCGCGCTTTGGTTTCAACACACCCGCTTCAATGCGAGACATATCCAATAAATTCCCCACCAACAGATTCAAATGGTCGGCTTCATCATCAATCGCAGAAATTAATTCTACACGTGCGGGCGAATCCCAACTTATTTCATTGCTTCGCAAACTTGATGATGCGGCTTTGATGGTTGAAAGCGGTGTGCGCAATTCATGTGATACAGAAGATAAAATTGCGGATTTTAATTTGTCGCTTTCTTCTAAAACTTTTGCCCTTGATTCAGATTGAGCAAACTTAGCCCGTTCTAGTGCTAATGCGGTTTGACTCGCAAATGTTTGAATCAATCGCTTCTCACCTGACGTGATAACTGGTTCTGCTCGCCAGAGCAAGATCTCACCTAAAACATTCTTAATCGTTTGAATTGGGATTTGTAAATCAGCGTTTCTGTTTGGTAAAACTTTTTCTGGCAAACCAAAAGAGTCTGTTGCTAATTTCACTTCTACATATTCTGCATTTGTCAAAGATAAAACTTGTTTCGCCAACGTCTGAGCAATAGCAGATTCATCGTTCAAACCCGTTAATGCCACACTGAGTTCATATAATTGAGTTGCTTCTTGTTCTCTGGCATTTGCCGCGGCAAGGCTAGATTGTGTACGTCCCATTAATTGACTCAATACTACAGCCACAATGAGGAATACTGTTAAAACTACTAAATCTGCTGGTTGGTGAACGGATAATGTGTAATAAGGTTGGATGAAGAAATAATTTAATGTGAAAAATGAAAGGACAGCACTGGTCACACCAGCCACTAACCCACCCAACCCTGTGATAACTCCAATCGGAATCAAATACAAAAGCGCAACGATGGTTGTATTTAGATAATCGCGTAGTAGATAAAATATAGTCGTTGACAGTGCGATTAATGCGACTGAAAATAGAGTTTGCCAAGTTTTAGAAAACGAATTCTTCATAGAACCTAGTTGTATAAATTGATTGTATACCAAAATCCAAATAAACTTTCAGGTAAAATCATTTTAACATTTAGGAGATTTTTCTTATGAAATACTTTGTGACAGGTGCTACTGGATTTGTCGGTGGTGTGCTTGCAAAAAAATTACGCGAAGCAGGGCATGAAGTCCATGCTTCGGTGCGAGATGTGAACAAAGCTGAGGAATTAAAAGGCTTGGGCGTAAAATTATTTTGAGGTGATGTAACAGATAAAACGTCAATGCGTGAGGCGATGACGGGCGTAGATGGTGTCTATCATGTGGCGGGTTGGTACAAAGTGGGAGTCAAAGATAAAACGCCCGGAGAAAAAGTCAACATACAAGGCACGCGCAATGTTTTGGAATTGATGCAAGAATTGAAAATTCCAAAGGGAGTTTATACGAGTACGCTTGCAGTTTATTCAAATACAAATGGGAAATTGGTTGACGAACATTATCATTTCACTGGAAAACATATCAGCGAATATGACCGAACCAAAGCCGCCGCGCATGATATTGCAAAAGAATTTATTGCTAAAGGTTTGCCACTGGTGATTGTACAACCTGGCTTGATTTATGGACCGGGAGATACTTCGTCTGTGCGCACTGCTCTGATTGATTTTCTGCATGGAAGATTACCCATGCTTCCTTCACAAACTGCGTTTTGTTGGGCACATGTAGATGATATTGTGCAAGGACATATTCTTGCAATGGAAAAGGGAAAAGTTGGTGAAAGTTATCATATTTGCGGCGAACCATATAAAATTGTAGATGCTTACAAACTTGCGAGTCAAATTTCAGGCAAACGCGCGCCAATGACTGTGCCTTATCAAATGATGAAAATATTATCTACGCTTGTTAAGCCTTTGGATGCAATCTTGCCCGATTCATATACATCCGAAGGGTTGAGAGTTGTAGCCGGCGTAACGTATTGGGGTGATAATAGCAAAGCCAAACGTGAACTTGGTTACAATCCACGCCCAGTTAGTGAAGGCTGGGTTGAAACTGTCAAATATGAGATGAAATTGCTTGGAATGTAATAAGATTAACAAATATTAAACGAAAATTCAACATTTATACTTTATAATTAAGATATGGCACTTCCACAACCTGAACAACAACCAACTCCCCCGCCTCTGACTCCTGAACAACTTGCGGCGATTAAAGAGGCGGAACGTAAGCAAAAAGTCATCATTGCCAGTGTGATTGCGGCGGTTGTCTTAATCCTCGCTTTGCTTGGGGTTGCAATTTATTTCCTCTTGCAACCAGATACCCCCACCGACAAAATTCGTGATGTGTTCATTATTGTCGTGGCACTTGAAACTTTAGTGATTGGAGTTGCGTTAATAGTATTGATAATTCAACTCGCTAGTTTGATTAACTTGCTACAAAATGAAGTGAGACCCATTTTGCAAGCCACAAGCGAAACTGTCAACACTTTACGAGGCACTGCTGAATTTTTAGGCGAGAATGTTGTGGAGCCTGTTGTCAAACTGAATGGCTATTTAGCAGGTTTGAAGCGTATGTTAGAATTGTTGGGTATCAAGCCCAAATAACAAAAAGGTGACAACCACCTTCAAAGTGATTATCACCTAACCATATAATTAAAAAAAGGAGAAATACCATGTCTGACCGTGATGAATTTGGAGCCTTTCTTGTAGGATTTGTAGTCGGTGGTTTAACAGGTGCAGTGGTTGCCTTGTTATTCGCCCCACAATCTGGTGAGGAAACCCGCGCATTGATTAAGGATAAATCTATTGAATTGCGCGACCGCGCGACTCACACTACCGAAGACCTAATTGCCCGCGCAGAAGCCACCGCTTCTGAATATCGCGCTCGTGCTGATGAACTCACCAAACTAGCACGTGAAAAAACCGTTGAACTCGCCAACGAAGTTCGCGAACGTGGCAAAGGCGCACTCGAAGCAGTTCGCAAAACAAAGAAAGACGACGCAACCGCCGCGTAATCGCAAGCAAATCACGAGGGTTTGACAAATGTCAAACCCTCATTTTCTTAATGAACCTCATGCGCCGCTTTATGCGGATTTTCTTTTATTTACTCTATCACCCGTTTGCATTCGCTTATGATTTCGTCGCATCATTTGTATCATTTGGTCAATGGAAAAATTGGGGACGAAGCATTCTGCCGTTTATCAGTGGGACTCACATCCTCGAGATTGGTCATGGACCTGGACATTTACAACGCTTCTTATCTAGCCGACAGTTGATTCTGTTTGGGATTGATGAATCTAGCCAGATGATTGGTCTTGCTAAAAAAAGAATCGGGAAGAATCAAAAACTCGCGCGTGGCATTGCTCAACACTTACCTTTTGCAGATAAATCATTTTCGTCCATTATTTCTACTTTCCCAACCGAATATATTTTTGATAGCAAAACACTGTCGGAGATAAAAAGATGCCTCCGAAGCAGTGGCAGGCTGATAGTCTTACCTGCGGCGTTTCCATCAAATAAATTTCTCAAATGGCTGTATAAAGTCACAGGCGAGAGTCCCGAGGCGTTGGACGAATCTATCAAATCAAAAATGAAAGAACCATTTGTAAACGCGGGCTTCCAAACCGAAGTTCAAATTCTTGATGTAAAATCAAGCCGTTTGATTATTTTGATTGCAACAAAAGAGGAATAATATGGATAACGCTCAACGAGAAGAAAAGAAACTTTCAATGTGGACAAGACTCGCATTTTTAGTTGGTGTTTTAATTGTTTTATCTACATGTGTTATTACAATGGGTGCAATTTATTTAGATATTGAAGGAATTCAAACGACAGGCAGATTATTAAACGTAGCCGACTGTTCAGGTAACAGAAATTGTTGGACAGGAAAAGTGGAATTCAAAACCAATGATGGTGAAGAGTTTTCGTTTTATCCACAAACCAACCGCTTTATTTTTGACCTTGATGGATATATGACCGAAGGCTATCGAGAAGTTGATGTACGTTATCTTGAAAGTTTTCCAGACATTGCCAAGGTTAGCCTCGTTTACAAACTTGAATACCTTAACAAAGTAACATGGTCAGTGCTTGGAAGTTTAATTGCACTTTTTGGATGGATTGGCACACGCAACAAACCATTTGTTTTAGATTTAAGTAAATTAAGAAAAGGAAATAAGTAAGTTAAACATGATTGCTCCCGCCGCAGTCCTCGGCGGTGGGATAATAAAAAAAAGGAAATAAATAATATGTTTAAAATTTTTCGTGAACCTGTAAACAGCCTCACCCATTGGGGCGGAGCAATTTTGGCTTTGGCTGGATTAATTGCTTTGCTCATTGTCGGTTGGAGTACACCTGCAAAAATTATTTCACTCGCCATTTATGGCGTCAGTTTGATTTTTCTTTTTTCAGCCAGTGCCACGTATCACATGGTGAAAGTGAAAGATAAGGCTTTAGAAA
>JAEURG010000049.1 GCA_016789345.1 Anaerolineales bacterium
TTTTGGATTACCATACCCTCGCCACCATTCAAATTAGAGACGACATTATTTGTTGTAACAGCACCATTGCTAGTGATATTTATGCCATCATTATTACTAGATAAAACATTGACATAACCAAGCAAGTTTACAGGCGCCGAGGTTACATTATCACAAGTGGAGCCATTGTAATCGCAGTTATCAATATAAATACCATTAAGTCCGTTATCAATAGCTGTAACATTGTTTAATGTAACTGTGCCGTAACTCAATATTTGTAGACCATAACCACCTGCATTTTGATTAAAGTTATTTACTCCATACAAAGTGACAGCCATGGGTTTTGCAGGGTTGGCTTGATTATTAATAAGCGCACCACTATTATTGTTTCCATTGGCAGTGATATTATGTAGCACAATCGGACCCGTGCTAGTAATAACCAATCCATCAGATTGATTGGTGTTACTAAAATTATTCACACCTGTAAGTGTTACACCCGACACACCTTCAATATATGCTTCGCCTTCACTGTTTGTGACGTTCAGGTTACTGATGCTTACCTTTCCGTCTGCATAAATATACACGCCACCATCTGTACTTGTAACAAAATTTGTTCCTGTAATGGTTACGTTTGAAACCCCTGCTCCAGGTTTTTCAGCATCAATAGATAATCCACCTTCTTGAGTATGCAATGCCACTAATAAATTAGTTAAGCTAATATTGCCATAAGAGGAAAAAGAGGGTCCATGGTCACTACCTGTGAATTTTCCATAACCTTTTAATGTTATGCCACCTGCATTATTGAGAGCATTCAAGTTTCCGAAACTATTGTCAACATATAATGCTTCAAAGTTATAGTTGGATGTAATGTTATTAAGGGTAACGGCACCAAATGATTGAACGCTTAGCCCTTCGCCGCCATTATTACTGAAAATATTAGTTCCAGAAACGGTTACAGGCTTAGACGCTGTCGCTTGGCACCAATTGTTCCCACCATCATAACTACAATTATCTAAACTGGCACCATTATTTGTATTTCCAGAGGCGTTAAGATTGGAAGCCGTGATAGCACCAGCAGAAAGTACAGAAAGCCCATCAATGCCATTGTTGTTAAAGTAATTGACGCCACCAATAGTGACACCTGCTTTCGTAGAACTAGTAACATTATTAATACTCACTCCATAATTAAGGTTAGCATTTGCAACAATATTAGAAATAGTCACTACACCTGTAGAAGCAATACTTAAACCTGAGCCGTTATTACCATTGAATTGCTTAAAGCCTTTAATCGAAATCGGTGCACCGCCAGTTACTAAAACATTATTAAGAGATACACCATCGCCGAGGTTGTTACTGTTGGCAATAATCCCATTAATTGTAATAGCACCTTTCGAGTAAACAGTTAAACCAGTTGCCTCATTGTTATTAAAAACACTATTATTGATGATGACGCTGCCCGTGCCAGAAGTATTATCCAAATAAGCACCCGTACGATAATTCGCACCACCATTTGTGTTTTCGTTATCTTCAAGTACAACACGGTCTAATTGAATATTTTTTGTGGTCTCAATGTATAGTGCATAGTCTGAACCCGCATTTGATGTTTGAGCACTAATTTCAATATCACTTAATGTAATTGCCCCTTCCCAGTTATAAATACTGAGCGGAACATTTAATTCAGTTGGGTTAGATTGATTAATAGTTGTTGCACCTGTTAGGTTATAGACCCAGCCACCTTTTAAAGTAAGGCTAAATGCAGATGCCGCTACAAAATTAGCATGGTCACCATCAATAGCAATGGCTGTGAATAAAGAAGCATCAGTGCCTTGTTCTATCCATATCACGCTGTTTTTTCCAGCGGGGATGTAGTTGCCAGCATAAATATCATTAATCAAATCTGCTAAACTGCCATATGAGTTAGAACAACCACCCACCCCAGCTTTAGGAGCAACACCCGCAGGACACCATATCGGGTCTTTCGTGAGGATGACTTCACTCGCCTCTTCACTGACCAGTGGCATGGGCTCGCCTTCTGAATCAATTACCAACACTTCAACATCTTCTGGTAATTGTTCTAGCAATTCTGCTGGAGTTGTTTCTTCTTCATCAGGCATTGACTCTGTTTCAGAAACAGAATCAACTTTGGGCTGAGTCTGAAGCGGTTCTTCATCCACAGTTTGTTCTGTTGTTATATCTCCTTCAGTCACAATCACTTCAGGGGTTGGTTCTGCAGGTGGTGTTGATTCATCTGCAAAAACGGGCACAGTCCAAAACATGCTCAGGACAAGTGCAAGGACAATACTATAAAGTTTGGTTTTTGTTTTCATTTTTTTCTCCTTTTATTTCCCACCATATTAAATTCCACCCGCTACAAAAGTGGTACAAAATTTATTCGTTTTTCACCATGCTCACGATTTGTTGAATGTCCAATTTTTTACCTTGATTATATTTTTGTGTAAATTTTGGTTCACCAATTAATTCAATGTTGGATTTTTTTATTTCTTCAATTGCTTGCACTGCTTCATGGCTTAATTTTTTTCCGATCTCTTGGCTTTTCGCCTCCACGAAACCAAGTAACTGAGGAACATCATTAAGTTTTATTTTTTTAATAACAAATAAATTTGCCAAATTCAATATTGGATTTAAGTAACCTGCTTGGTCTCCAACTTCAATTTGTAACTGCAAGCCTTGAAAAAAATATTTTCTGGCTTTAGTTAAGTTACCGCGCATAGCATTAAGATCCCCTAAGTTATTAATCGCATGCCCCAATCCACGTTTATCGCCCGATTTTTTTCGCAACTTCAAGGATTCTAATAATAGTTTTTCAGCACGTTTCATATCATTTAAGTCCATCAACACGGCGGAGAGGTTGTTTAACACCAAGTTTAATGCGCGTTCATTTTTTGTTAGGCGAGCAAGTTTTAAACTTTCTTCATAATAGGGTAATGCTTTTTTGTATTGACCCTCATTGTAATAAGTGTTGCCATAGTTATTGAGCGTTAAAGAAAGGCTTGATTTGTCACCAATCTTTTTTTGAATTTGCATTGCATTCTCATGCCAAGCTCGAGCCTGTTTATGGTCGCCTTGATCCCAAGCGATTAAGGCAACATTATTAAAAGCAGTTGCACGCGGTGTATCCTTTTTTTGTAAATTTGGATGCTTTAAGATTTTTGTAAACCATTCCCGCCCTTCACGATAGCGACTGCGAATTACCCAAAAGCGACCTAAACTAGCAAGGTTTCCTTTTGTCCAAGTGATGTCTTTATTTTTTAATGCATAAGACAGTGCCAAACGAATATTATCGTAATTTGATTCGATGGTATCTAAAGTTTGTTTTTCAGTGGAGGTATACATGTTGCCCCATAATTGATTTAAATGATTCAAGTAATATTGTGCATGAAGCAAACTAGATTGTGGATATTCTCGTTTTTCCTTTAATTTTTGGAACGCAAATTGACGAATCGTATCCAACATAAGAAATTGCATATTGTCATTTCGGCTTTGGATACTGATTAATGATTTCGCTACCAAAGATAATAAAGTAGTACGAATCACGGTTTGAGCGGAAATTGGCAAAACATATTTTTGATTTTGGCTCGTTTGTGGGTATAACTGATTTGCAGAGTCTATATAGCCACCAGCGATTTGAATGGCTTGTTCTTCTGTCCAATACCCTGCAAAAACAGACAAACGCCGAAACAAGGCTTGTTCTGTTTCATTTAATAAATCATAACTCCACTGAATGGTGTTTTGCAAAGTCAATTGTTTTTTCTTTTTTTCAAATTTTACAATTTCGTTTTTAATCTCTTCTAGTTTTTTATCCTGTGCTTGAGTAGCGATTAACTCAATCGCCAATGGAAAACCATCTAGTTTTTTACATATCTCTGCAATGCTAATTAAGTTTCTCTCTGTGGTCTGAAAACCTGTGGCTTTGAACGAGGCTCGTTCCACAAACAATTTAACCGCTTCATTATTTATTAAAGTGCGAGTATTTGCTGTATTATCTTTTGGTAAAGGCATAGCATGAAGCACAAAAATGTGTTCTTTGGTAATGTTCAATGGCTCACGGCTAGTAGATAAAACATGAATTTGATGACAAGTTCTCAACAAAGTTTCTAGTAATGTTGCACAACCATTTAATACATGCTCACAATTATCCAAGATAAGCAAAGCTTTCTTATTTTGAAAAACAGTCGCAATTGTTTCGCTAATTTCTTGGTTTGGCTTTTCTTTTACTCCTGTAATTCGGGCAACTGTGTTAGCAACATACCTTGACTCTGAAATTTGAGCCAAATCCACCCACCATACCCCATCAGGATAAAAACGAAGCAACTGACGAGCAGTTTCTAAAGCCAAGCGACTCTTTCCAACGCCACCTGGTCCTTTGAGATTAAGAAAGAAGGATTGGTGTATATAGCTTTCAAAATTTTGTTTTATTTTTTCTATTTCATCTTGCCTACCTACAAAACTAGTGGTTGCTTGTGGAATATTTGTAAGATGATGCAGTGCAGAAGAATCTGCCTTTTGTTTTTGTAAAGTTTCATATAATTTCTGAATTTCAGGAGAGGGCAAAGAATCAAATTCAGAAAATAGTTTTTGCTTTAGTTTTTCATATTGCTTAATTGCCGTATCAATCTCTCCTTGTGCTGTCAAACAAACTAGAATATGTTGATAAGCAGTTTCATTAACAGGTTCAACTTGAAGTACTTGCTGAGAAAAATCAATTGCACTTTTATAATCCCCTGCTGTTCTGCAAGCATTAGCACCTTGTAACAACCCACTCACATACATTGTCAAATATTTCTCACGCAAATTTACAACCCACTCATCATAATATTCTTGCATAAAATCGCCAGAATATAATTTAATGTATTTTTGTAATTCAGAAATATTGTTTTCAGATGTCCACTTAGAAATTTTTTGAAATTCAACTACATCTACCCATATTGAAGTTGAAGGATTTAATTGTATCCAATCTTGTTCTGCAATAAAAATCGAATCACCAAATACGGCTCGTATCTCTGTTAATGAAACGCGCAAAGCACGCCTTGCATCCGTTTCAGAAGAGTCGCTCCAAAACAAAGTAATCAACCGTTCGCGAGCATGGCGGTTTGGATTCAATATCAAAAATGCCAACAAACTCTTTGTTTTTTTACGAGAAATATTTATTGGCTTCTCATTTTTATACAACCGTACCGAACCAAACAATTCAATTTTCATTTGCATCATTAAATTATACAGCCTCATAGTAAAATTAGAAAATGTCTACTGAAGACCTCACACCAGTTCGCAAACAATATTTAGAAATCAAAAAAGAATACCCCGATACGATTTTATTTTTTCGGCTTGGCGATTTTTATGAAACATTTGATGAAGATGCAGAAATCACAGCGCGCGACCTCGACATTGTTTTAACATCCAAACCCATTGGCAAAGGTGTGCGCGTTCCATTGGCAGGCATTCCATATCATGCTGTTGAAAATTATCTCGCGCGATTAATTGAAAAAGGTCATCATGTTGCGATTTGCGAGCAAATTGGCGAACTACCCAGCAAAGGAATTTTTCCACGCAAAGTAGTTCGCGTTGTGACTCCTGGGACTGTAACTGAACCTGCATTATTACCAGGTGACTCAAATAACTATCTCGCCGCTGTGATATTAGACTCATCCGCTTCAAACTCAGGGATAGTTGCTTCTGTTTCTTATACAGATGTCACTACTGGAGAATTCGCCGTCACCGAACTTCCGCTCGAAGCCTTACGCGCCGAATTAACAAGATTACACCCCGCAGAAATTTTATATGCTGATAATCAAGTCTTACCAGAAGGAATCATTGGGCACCTAACCAAAATCCCTGCATGGAAGTTTGAACCTGGTAAATGCACTGATATTTTATTGACTCAATTCAAGTCATCCACATTAGATGGCTTTGGATTAAAAGCAAATAGTTTAGCGGTTAGAGCCGCAGGGGCAATCATTCAATATCTCAAAGAAACCCAGCCCGATGCATTAAATCTCTTAACCTCGCTTCGTTCATACAGTCTGAACGAGTTTATGACTTTAGATTCATCCACGCGCAGAAATTTGGAATTAGATGAAACACTTCGAGGTGAAAGAAAAGGTTCATTGCTTGGTGTGTTGGATGAAACCATTACACCAATGGGCAAACGATTAATTCATCAATGGGTCAGCCAGCCATTATTGAATGTAGAAAAAATCAAGCAAAGACAAAACGGCGTTGAATATTTTTTCAAGAACGGTATGATTCGTGCAGAACTGCGTGCTTCCCTAAAACCAATTTTAGATTTAGAAAGATTAATCAATCGAGTGATTGCAGGGCAGGCACAGCCACGTGATTTAGTAGGGATGAGAAATACATTTGCAGAATTGCCGAAAGTTAAAGCGGTCAGCGGTCAGCAGTCAGCAGTCAGCAGTCGGTGGTCTGTTTGCGAAAATGAGTTGTCGCTTTTGCAAAATGCAATTGACGATGACCCACCTGCCACGTTACAAAATACAGGCGTGATTCGCGCTGGTTATTCTCAAGAATTAGATTCGATTATCGAAGCCTCTAAACATGCACGAGATTGGATTGCGAATCTCGAATCGGTTGAAAGAGAAAAAACAGGGTTGAAAACTCTCAAAGTTGGTTACAACAAAGTCTTTGGTTATTACATTGAAATCTCACGCGGCGCAGCAGAGAAGGCGCCAGAACATTACATCCGTAAACAAACATTGGTCAATGCTGAACGATTCATCACACCAGAGATGAAAGAATATGAAACATTAGTGTTGAATGCAGAAGAACGAATCAAAGAAATTGAAACTCGTTTATTCAAAGAAGTTTGTGCGGAGTTATCAAAAGCCGCGAATCAAATTTTATCTACTGCGCGAGCAATTGCTGAATTGGATGTGCTATCCGCTTTGGGTGAAGTGGCGGCTTTGGGTGCATATACCAAGCCTGAAGTCCATGAAGGAAGCGAATTAGAAATCCACGAAGGCAGGCATCCAGTCGTTGAACATCTTCTAAAAAATGAAAGATACATCCCAAATGATGTCACCTTTGAAAAAGGTGAAGTGGTGCGAGTCATCACGGGACCAAACATGGCGGGCAAATCAACTTACTTAAGACAAGCCGCGTTGATTGTGTTGATGGCGCAAATGGGTTCGTTTGTGCCCGCCGCTTCTGCAAAGATTGGGCTGGTGGATAGAATTTTCACACGCATTGGCGCACAAGATGAAATTCATGCGGGTCAATCTACGTTTATGGTTGAGATGGTGGAAGCGGCAAATATTTTGCATCATGCTACATCACGTTCATTATTGATTTTGGATGAAATTGGACGCGGCACTTCAACGTATGATGGTTTGTCCATTGCTTGGGGAATGATTGAATATATTCATAATCATCCGCAATTGCGTGCAAAGACTTTATTCGCGACACATTATCACGAATTGACTCAACTTGCAGATTTATTACCAGGCGTGCGAAATTACAACGTGGCTGTTAGTGAAGCAGATAATAAAGTTGTGTTCTTGCATAAAATTATTTCGGGTGGCGCAGACCGTTCGTATGGAATTCATGTTGCTCAACTCGCAGGTTTACCTTCACCTGTAATTAGTCGTGCCAATGAAATTATGGAACAATTAGAAAAAACTTCTGGTCGAGCAGTGAAGATTGACCCACACGCGGCACAGCAAGCAAAGTTGTTTCCTGAGTCGAGTCCTTTATTAGATGAATTGAAAGATTTAGATATTAATGGCTTATCCCCTATTGAGGCGTTGAATAAGTTGTTTGAGTGGCAAAAGAAATTTACAAAATAATATTTTATCTTTGATAAATTGCAACTTCCTGATTCTTATAAATTTGTTCATAATTTTCTGAGTTTGCAAAAGATAAATTAACTGAATCATTCTCTTCAATTTGATTAATAACAACAAATTCATAATCCAAGTCGGTTCTCAAAGACCATTCTTCAACGCAAGTTACGGTTTCACAATTCTGTAATTCTGCTAAATCAGAATATCTTTCAAAAAAATTTTCACCCAGCAACCATTCATAACCTTGAATAGTAGATTGATTTCTTCGTTCGCTTAAAGCAGGAAGCCATTCAATGAATGGGTCAATTTCAGGGCTAGGGTTTCCTGTAATTGAAATAATTTTTGCATCAGAATCTACATTTTCTTTTATCCACATCATTGATTCGATTTCAGCGGGTTTCAAACTGTTTCCAATTAGCCGAAAGCCATACAAACTCGAATCAATAAACAAAATTACTAAAACAAAAAGAAAAATAAAATTATAAATTTTATTTTTATATAGTTCTTCTACATTTATTTTTTGCAAACGTGAAAAGAAAAAAGGAATTGCTTCGGCAAATGCTAATGCAATCAACATTGTTAGTGGATAAAAAGTCACGCTGGGTGCACTGCGTGGTTCAATGATGTATGGCAAGAAAACCCAAATCAAAAGAAAATATCGTTTTTTATAAATTGCCCAAATCAATCCAATTATTTTTAGTACAACCAAAACAGGTATCAAGCCTTCGCCCACAATTGCTTTTGTTATTCCAACAAAAAATGGGACGCCAAACGAGCCTGTGTGTGATGCAGATAAAAATGGACTTAATCCATGATATGAAATCACAGTCAGCCACCAAGGGGATGTAAATAATAAAACGCCAAATGCAACAAAGATTGATTGAATAAAAGATTGACGTGTGCGCCCAAAGATTATCCACAATAAGATACAGGTTGCCGCAGTATGAATCCCCGCTTCTGGATGACTGAGAACTGTTACAGCACAACAAATTATTGGCCACGCTATAAGTTTTATCTCTCCACTTTGAAACAGACGATATACAAAGTAAACTGAAAGTAACAAAAACAATGAGCCGAAACTACGAGTCAGCCCGCCGCCCATCACAAACCAACCGAATGCGCCTGGGGTTAGGGCATAAAAAACAGAGGATAATGCGCCGAGTAATTTTGATTTGAGTAATTCAGAAGATAATAAATAAAATGCAAAAATAGATAATGAATTAACAAATGGTGGAATAAAACGCAACAAGTTAATTTCAGAAATATTGAAAATATCTGAAATTATTCTAGCAAAATAAAACCCAAACGGCGGGTAAGCAAACGGAATTTGTAATTGATTGTAAGAAGTAAATTTTGGGATTAAGTAATTGCTAGAAGATAAATCCCGAATCATGCTGAGGAACATACCACCGTCGTTGATGGGGAAACCAACCGCGAGCGTAGGAAAGAAGCGGATGAAAACTCCACCTACGAAAGCAATTCCAAGAATCAGTATTATCCATTCAGTTTGGGTGAGTGTTTTTCTAATCATCTTTTTTTCTTTTTGAAGTTAAGAATACAGACACAATAATATTTGCCCAAATTATTAGCGTGTGAAGAATGCGAAAAGAGATAGCCACTGCCAATATGTTTTCGGCTTTCATATAAGAACTTAATATCAAAGTCGTTAAGCCTTCGCTCACGCCCAAACCTGAAGGCACAAGGAATGTGAGATAACCGCCTAAATATCCTGCGGCGTATGCCCCGACCGCAACTTGAATTGGAATGAGCGAATTAACGCTTGCTGAAAATAACATCCATGCAAAACAAAATGCAGTGATTAACCAAACTAAAATTCCTAATCCAGCCGCTTGCAATAAAGTTTTTACAGAAGGCAAGGTGGAACTTTCAGGGAAATATATTTTTCTAAATTCTTCTAAGCGGTTTCTTGCAAAAATTAAAAAAATGAACGGAATAAAACATAAAACTGCATATCCCCAGCCGAGAATTGAAATTAAACCTGAAAGCCCTACGACCGCACATGCTGAAAGCATGATTAAGGTATTGAGAAAAATAATAATTGCTGAATCAATTTTGGATACGCCTCGAGACCACAAAAAGCCTGCGAATCCAGCAAAGCCCCATACGCCACCAGGAATCATTGATGCAAGTTGAGAGAGGTTCAAGGTATGGTAGCCATCTGCGAAAGTAAAGGTATAGCCTTTGTCACGGACTAAAATCACTAACACCAAAACAGTTAACACCATAGCTAGCAACATCAACAATATTGTGATGATTACCTGCGTGAAACCAATTTGTTTTAATGAGGTAAAAATAATCAGGCGATAATTCCAAAGCCAATAACCAAAAAGAAACAATACTCCTACCCCAATGATTGGGGAAAGAATATTTCGCCATTTCTTTATATTTTCTAGCCAAGGGCTTTTCATGTTTTTGGTTTCCTGCCGAATAAAAGCATTTTGTAAAAATCATTTCGTTTTTTGCTTGCCTCCTTTTTCTCATTTTCTAAAATATCGGCAGGGATAGAAAAAGTTTTATAAAATTCAGGATGAAAGTCGTATTTCAGATTATTTTTATTTTCTACCCACTCTAACAAAGTTTTACAGATATTTATATGGCTATTTGCTATTTCAACATACGGACGACCTAAGTTAGCAATTTGTTTTCTTTTTTCAACATTGACAATCATTTCTCGTAAATTTTCTTTCAATGTAAATTTATTCGTATTAACCGCAGGGCAACCTTTGGGAACCCTGCAATAATCTTCCATATATCTGACTAAAACTGCATTGCCACTTGCCATGGCTTCGGCAGAGAGTCCGCCTACGGTGGCGGCATACAATTCATCCACCACAATATCGGACTCAGCAAGTAATGCTCGTAGTTCAGCATTTGGCATATTTTGAATCAAACGAAAATCAAATTGCAAACCATCTTCTTTCAATTCATCAATTACTTTCATTACAATATCTGTCCCTTTGGCTTCTGGAACGCTGGGCGCATGAAGGATTAACGGCTTTTCTCTGCCGTGAATCTTAAACTCGAATTGAGATAAATCAATCGGTAAATTACAACGCATATAAGGTTTTGTTTGCAATTGAGCGCAATCAGGTTGCGAAATAATAAAATCGGAATATTTTTCGGCAGTTTTTATTGTTCGTGTTTTATCCCAATAACTGCCTCCAGAACGAGTACGGGCGTAATCAAAAAATGGGAATACTTCATCTTCTGCACCTAATTGTTTCATTTCTTGAGCAAAGGCGTACCAATAACGAACATCACTGCCCCAAAAAGCGGTGATTATTTTTTTGCCTAGCAACTTAAGAATTGGATAGTATAAATAAGTTGGTAAAACAGCAGGCGCGTACAAAATAAATAAATCGCACTTCAAGCCTTTTACAATTTTCAGTAAGTTAATAAAAATGCCCAAGTATCTTTTGAATCCACTTGAAGCGAATGACCCTGCATCAATAACAAGATCATATTCAACGTCAGGATAGAAGCGGCTTTTACTCCACACCACTGTAAAGACTTCATGTCCTAAGGCACGAAATCCTTTTGCATAATTATCTGTAATATTAGCAACATCAGTTAACCCGATAAAAATTTTCATTTATATTTTATATCTAATGGGTCTGGAAAACAAAATTTCATATAAAAACTTTTTGGCACACGATTGAGTTTATACATCAAATACCAAAACGGACGCATTCGTTCAAATGTTTTTTTGTATGTTTTGAAATCACGATAGGTCTTTTTGGGAGCATTCATAATGTTTTCAAATTCTTCGTCCGTAAAGCCAAGTCGCTTTTTCACCATTTCAACAAGCTCAGCATCATAAGGTTGTGGTGCATTGATTAAGTCCAAGCCTTGCTCGCGCGTGATTTGACCAGAACGAACCAAAGCAGCATGACCCAACAAACGTGTATCCACATTGAATCTTTTGGGCATAAAATATGTGTGCCAAAAAGCAGTAAAACGATTTTCAAGATGATGACCACCATACCATTCCCAACCTAAATTTTGTGTAAGCATTGCCATCGCTTCTTTCTTAACATAATTAATATAATACAGCGGACGAATTTTTTTTAGCCCCAACAATGCAGACCATTGAATAAACTTTGGCATTAACATATTTGGATAAGTTTTCAATGGCATGGTGCCATATTGTTTTTGCACGCTTTGAATATATTTACCATCCATATAAACCCAACCCAATGGTGCAACACCTTCAGTTCGAAATGAATGACCCTCAAATACATATTTAATTTTATACTTTTCAGCCGCCATATTTAACACGGCCGCAAGTCCAATATCTGTTGGTGCTTCAACATCAGGTACACCTGATTTCAAAAAGGAACGATAAATATCATCATATTCTTTGTTATCCACCACATACGTATATAAATCAACATCTAATTTTTGTAAAACATTTTGAATATTTTCAACCGCAACCGTTGAGTCCCATGTATTATCAAAATGAACAGCCAATGGACGTAAGCCCAATTGTTTTGCCAGATAAATCATATAAGATGAATCAGCACCACCGCTGACTCCTACAATCACATCATAAGGTTTATTGCGACTCTCGCTTCTTATCTGACTGGCAATTGTTTCAAGTTTCAGACGACCCGCCTCACCTGTTGGATATTCTGCTTCTAATTGGTTATGCACATGGCAATAGTTACAAACCCCTTTTTCATCAAAAGAAATATTTGGAACTGTTTCATCATATAAACAACGAGAACATCGCTTCATTTCATCACCTAACTTACATTTCTCAAAAATTTTGCGGGATTACCAACCATCACACTATTTTCAGGCACACTATCAAGCACAACACTACCCATGCCTATTAAGCAATGCTTTTCTATTTCAAGTCCTTCTTTAATAGAAACATTTGCGCCAATGTAGCAACTTTCTCCAATTTTGACATTGCCCGAAATACTTGCGCCGCCTGCAATGCAAGTAAAATCGCCAATCACATCATCGTGGCTGACGACGCTATTTGGCAAAATCATTACATGTTTACCAATTTTGGCATTAGAAGTAATTACTGCGTTTTGAAAAATAACAGTTCCCCGCTCTATATTTGCCCATTGAGAAACACTTGCAGTAGGATGAATAATGGTTTCAAATCTATTATCTTCAATTTCAAGTTTTGAGAGAATATCTTTTCGCTTCCAAAAGTTAGAGGCGCTTCCAATTCCAAAAACAAAAGAACAGTCTTCTATTTCTCTTGCTATTTGCAAATTGCCTAAAACGCTCACGCCATGAAACGATTGATTTAATTTTGCAGGGTTGTCGTCTAAAAAACCAATACATTCATATATTGCCTCGCTCATAAAACGATTAATTTCGAGAAGCGTATCTAAAATATCAATACAATTTCCACCTGTACCAAGGATAACGATTCGTTTTGCCATAATTCAAATGCTCAAGCTGAGGCTATAGCTACCTTTAGCGTATCCGCTACACGGTCAAGGTCTGAGGCGGTCATTTGTGGATAAAGTGGCAATGTCACACTTTGAGTGAAGGCTATATGTGAATTAGTCAATTGTCCTGTTTTATATCCAAATTGTTTCTGAAAAAATGGTTGGTCATGTAAAGCATAAGTGCCAATGGTTGTTTCAACGCCTTGTGACTTCATTGCCTCAATCACCTTATTGCGATTGATTTTTTCATCTAACAAAATCACATAGGATTGATAAATATGCCCGCCCCATTTGGGATTCGTTGGCAATTGGACGTGTGGAATATTTGCAAGTCTTTGAGAAAGTTCGTCAGCCAATTCGCGTTTGCGATTAATCAAATACGAAAGTTTGTGCATTTGAGCCACACCAATTGCACCTAACACATCACTCAAACGATAATTGAAACCAGCGGCTTCATATTCAAACCATGCACCCTTTTTCACGCCACCATGGCTACGCAATAATTTAATTTTTTCAGCGAGGTCATCATCATTGGTTGTAATCATGCCACCCTCACCCGTGGTAATAACTTTACGCGGATGAAAACTAAAACACCCCATTGTGGTTAAGTTGCCACAATATCTTTCATAATATGTTGTACCAATTGTTGTGGCGGCATCTTCAATAACAGGCAGATTATATTTGTTTGTTATTTTTAGAATTTCATCATAATCTGCTGAACATCCAAACGCATCTACAGGAATGACCGCTTTTGTTTTTTTTGTAATCTTGTTTTCTAAATCTTGCAGGTTGATTGTGAATGTATCTAAATCAATATCCACTAAAACAGGTTTCGCGCCCAACTGTACTACTACATTGGCAGTAGCAGGGAATGTAAAATCTGCGACAAGCACTTCATCATCTGGTTTAATATCTAAAACGACCAAAGCCAAATGTAAAGCGGTAGTACATGAGCTCATTGCGAAGGCGTGTTTACTGCCAATATGCTCGGCAACGATTTTTTCAAACTCAAGCGTTTTTGGTCCCTGAGTTAAAAAACCAGAAGAAAGCACTTGTGAAATTTGCTCAAGTTCTTTTTCATCTAAATAAGGTTTGATAATCGGTATCATTTTATAAAGTTTATATTATCACGAATACTTTTTGTAATACTTTGCAGTTTGCTTAATGCCATCCTCCAAACTGACCTTCGCTTCAAAACCAAGCAGTTCGCGGGCTTTTTTGACGGCAGGCACGCGCAATTCAACATCTACTGTGCTTTTTCCGCTGAACGTAATTTTTGACTTTGACCCCAATGCTTGCTTAACCATTTTCGCCAAACCGTAAATCGTGACTACAGCTTCCTGATTTCCAATATTAAACGATTCGCCAATTGCTTTTGGATGTTTCATTACCAACAAAGTCCCATCCACCATATCATCCACATAGCACCAAGCACGGATTTGTGTGCCATCTCCATGCACTTGAATTGGCTGATTCTTCAATGCTTTTTGGATAAAAATACTCATCGCCCCTTCCCCCACCTGACCAGGTCCATAAATATTAAAAGGTCTCACCACTGTCGTAGGTAAACCTTTTTCTTTATGATATGAAATTGCCAAATGCTCTTCTGCTAACTTACTGACCGCATACGTCCAACGCGCTTCACCCACTTTGCCCATCACTGTATTATCTGTCTCCGAAACACGAAAAGCATATTGACCAAACACCTCACTGGTAGAAAAACAAACCACTCTTTCACATTTCGATAAATTTGCCGCCGCTTCTAACACATTGGCAGAACCAACCATATTGACTCGCATGGTATGCACTGGGCGTTTAATGACAGTATCAATGCCTGCAATTGCCGCGCAATGTACAATAATTTCACAACCTTGCATAGCTTTAGCAAGATTTTCATAATCCAATACATCCCCATTAATCATGGTCAAATTTTTATGGTTATGAAAGCTTCTATCTTTTAAAGAGTTACGGCTCAAATTATCGTAAACAACAATTTTATTTTTTTGAACCAATCTACCAATAATTGTTGCGCCAATAAAACCAGCACCACCTGTGATTAATATCTTTTTACCTTCAAACATAAAATCTCCTTATCTACCTCGCACAGATGGGCTTTTGTTATAGTCCATGTCAAACCACATGGCAAAAAATAAAGATTGCATACCCGTAATAAATAAAAACACAGCCATAATCGTACTAGTCGCCTCGACTGGACCCACAAAGATACGATAAAAAAGTAAATACAGACCAAATATTAATCCGCTAAAAAACATCACAAACCCTGATAAATAAAAAAATACCAGCGGATGAAAATCTCGAATGATATATTTTTGCACCATACGATACATAAAGAACTTAAACAATTGCCAAGCCAATTTTGGAATCATGCGAATTGGGCGAATACCAGATTTTTCGCCAATACCATAAATTGGTTTCACCTCCACATCACATACCCGAAAATTATAAACATTCAACTTTACGAGCATGTCATTGGGCATACCATATCGTTTGTAAATTTTATCTAAATTAATGGTTTGCAACACTTTCAAATTCGCAACCGTGTATCCCGTTTGAGAATCTGCCACATGCCAGTACCCAGATGCAATCTTCGTCAGAAGCGAAAGCATGGCATTGCCTAAATAACGCACACGCGGCATCGTTCGCCAGGCATCACCCGAAACCAAACGATTCCCTTTTGAATAATCCACTTCATCATCAACTACGGGGTCTAACAATGCGGGCAAATCATTAGGGTCCATTTGTGCATCACCTGCCATCACAACAGTTGCATCAATGTTTTCATAACGGCACCATTTATATCCAGTTGCAATTGCCCCACCTACGCCTTGATTTTTTTCATGCTCAATCAGCACCACCCCATCAGGTTTTTTTTCAATATATTCACGAACCACATTCGGTGTATTATCTTTACTACAATCATCCACCACCACAATCGTATCCACAAAAGAAGGCATGGTTTCAATTACCCGCCTAATTAACTTTTCCTCATTATATACAGGCACAACCACAGCCACTGTTTTACCTTTATACATTTGATATTTCCTGATATGGATTCATGAATCAAATTCTACCATCTTGATAAAAACCCCGCTTCATTCTTGACCTGCTACCTGAATCTGCAAAAGCGTTTTGTCTTTTGTCTGATATTTTTTTTCAGCCACTATCCCACATTTGCGAATCAACTCCAAATACAAATTGGCATTTGTATTATCTGCAATTACAAACTCCACATTGTATTTATTAATAAAAGCACATCTTTCTTGATTTGTTTCTTCATCCGTCGCAAGTGACCTAATCACGCCACTTGCATAAATTCGTTCTTCAATCTCCGCTTCAGTCAAGTAATGATTATGTCCATTATCTAATTTTTCTTCACGAAACGAAATCAACATTGTTTTTGCTGAAACACCAGGTAGCAACATCGTTTCAACATAATCCAAACCAATAGAAACAACTTGATGTTCAGACAGTAAATCAATCTCAGAGCCAATGTTTGCCAATTGAATGTTACGGTCTAAAACCTCAAAAAATTTCGGGATGCGTGGCAGGTTCATAAAAGCAAACACAGGCAAAGTAAACAGAAAGCAAAAAAGTAAAATTAAATTATTTCTTTTTGAGTATATTTTGAAATTTTTCAAGCGACTAGAAATAGATTGCAAAATGATAACGCTTCCCAAACCCAATGGTGCAAACCATGAAGCGCGATAAATCAAACGAGCGTCTGTAAAGTAACCAAATATCCAGCCTGTGTAAGGAATAGCAACTAAAAGGACTAATAACGCTGAAGAAAACACATACCAATACAATTTCCCTTTCCTTAACTGGGTAAAAGAAACTATTAAGGTGAGTAATCCAATAACAACTGGGAAAAAACGGAAAGCGTTAAAAACGCCACCTAATTCAAGGTCAACAAACAATAACATGCGGGGATTCATTCCATAAAAAGTATTACTTATAACATTGGTATATCGGTCAATTTGATATGCCCCACCACCCGATTGAGCCGTACCCGCCACAAATCCCGCTTGTGATGAAAAGTCAATCAAGCGAATCAATAAATACGGCGACATCAAAATAATAACGAGAACTGCGACTATTATTAATTGATTTAAGTTTTCTTTTCTAAAAAGAAAACTAAGAATTGCCAGCCACAACGCAAGTACGCAAGAAAAAAATAGAGAGACGGGATGTGTTAAAGTAATCGCAAGCCCAGAAAAAAAGGCAAGCATTAAATATTTCCAAGATGCTGACTCAGTATATTTAATGACATACACAAAAAATACTGGTGCAAGAAAAAATACAGCAGAAACCTTATCCTCTGCCATAGATTGATAAAACCATGTGCCGATGGGCCATTCATCTCCAATCAACCAAGCATATAGTGAAACTTGGATTAATACAGAAATGGCAGCGGCATTACGAGAAAAACCAAGTTGGCAAGCAAACCAATAAGCCGTAACTACTGCTAAAGGAACAAACAATAATTCAAGATAATTACTAAAAAGCAAAATACCGGGAACGCCACTCAAATCGGACAAAATTGCCTGCCCCATTGGGTACATGGCTAGCCAAAAGCGTTCTAGTTCGATGACTACAGGTTCATGGATGATATTTTGAAAACCTAGTTGTTGGGCATGTTGCCAATTGGTGAGATATGCTAGATATGTTAAATCATCAATAAAAAAAAGCAAATCGGATATTGTTAATGCAAATGCTAAACAAATTGCAACTATCAAAATAGGATTCAAAAATAAGTTTTGTGTAAATGCAATTATTTCAGATAATTTTATTGTATTCTTGCTTAATGGATTGAGTATCAAAATAAAGCCCATTAAGAAAAACAAAAACTTAACTGTATCAAAAGAAAAGCCAAAATATCTCCCCAATAATCCAATTAATCCAATTAACGTGACTGAAAAGGCAAAACCCACAGGAACTATTCCCAAATAAAAAAATTCGTCGCTTTTTTTGCTAAGAGAAATATATAACAATGCACCAGGGGTAATAAGTAATATCAATGCTACCCCTAAACACAAAAAACCTAAAACAAAAGTGATATATAGATTCGTTTCAAGAAATAGCCATTTTCCCCAAGGGATTATCCATAACAATATCCAAATAAGTGCAAGTGAAATTTTCTGATTCGTAATAAGTTGTGAAAAAATTCTAGGCATTTAATAAAATTTTCTCCATCAAATATTTCTTTTTATTTAATGGATATTACCATTAAATAAAAAAGACCTGCTTCTTTGCAGGTCTTTTTTATTTTACTTCTTCTTACTACTTTTCTTCTTACTTCCGCCCACTTCCGCCGTCATAGACTCGGCGGGGGCTTTGGAGCGCATGATTGCCCAAGCGAGGATTCCGATGAGGGCGATTGAAACAGCCCAAACGACGAGTGAGGCGCCTGATTCGTATTGCACAACGATTGGGGCGATAATCACAGCCACAAGATTGACGACTTTAATCATCGGGTTGAGAGCAGGACCAGCAGTGTCTTTGAATGGGTCACCGACGGTATCACCCACTACACCAGCCTTGTGACGCTCTGAACCTTTTCCAAGATTATTTTTGGGGTCTTTGGGTTCGTCCTCGATTAACTTCTTGGCATTATCCCATGCACCACCAGAGTTGTTGAGGAACACTGCCAACAATTGACCAGAAACGATGATACCTGCCAAGAAACCACCAAGTGCTTCTACTTGAAGTGTAAGACCAATGAGAATTGGGGTAATGACACCAAGTAAAGCCAAAGTGACTAATTCTTTTTGCGCGGCAGTTGTGGAAATGTTAACTGCTTGCTTGTAATCTGGTTTGACTTTACCTGATAACACGCCAAGTTTGAATTGTCGGCGAACTTCTAACACGATTAAAGAAGCGGCACGAGTAACTGCTTGAATAGCAAAAGATGAGAACAACCACGGCAATGCACCACCAATTAACATACCAACGAATACGCGTGGGTCATCTACGCGGATACCAACGGCAGAAATTAATTGGTCGGCAGAAACGCCCAAACTTACTTGAGCGCGAGAAACATCCACAAGGAATGAACCAAATAATGAAACAGCCGCAATTACAGCAGAACCAATCGCTACACCTTTGGTAATTGCTTTTGTAGTATTACCGACTGCATCGAGGTCAGCCATAATCTTTTGCGCATCTTTGGTGGCTTTATCTGTTTTGCCAGACCATGCCATTTCACCAATGCCATTAGCATTATCTGAAATTGGACCAAATGAATCCATCGCAACAATATTACCGGTAAGAGTCAACATGCCGATACCAGTCATCGAAACGCCATACAAAACGTAAGTAGCACCAAATTCTCCAAATATGAAAATCGAGGAAAGAATGGTTATAGCAATCACAACCACTGACCAAACAGAAGATTCAAATCCACTGGAGATACCGCTCAAAATTAAAGTTGCGGGACCAGTATCTGCTGATTTTTTAATTTCTTCTACTGGAGGAGCATCGGAGCCAGTGAAATAATCAGTCAGGCGGTCAATGACAATTGCAAGCACTACGCCAATGAATACTACTGCTGGAATTCTCCACCAACCGCCAGCAATTTCTTGTAAGTACACATAACCAGCGGCAGTGAACAAAACTGTAGAGAAAATAGCGGAAGCAATCAAACCATTGAAAATGGCTTGCATGGCGTTGCCACTTTTGCTGTTTTGTCCACTCTTTACAAAGTTTGTACCAAACATGGAAGCAAGCACGCCAATACCGCGCACAACCAATGGGAAGATAATCCATTCAAATTGTTGTCCACCTGTAGCATGCCAAAGAGCAAGACCAAGTATCAAACTAGAAACAATTGTCACTTCGGATGATTCGAAGATATCCGCCGCCATACCTGCACAATCGCCGACGTTGTCACCAACGAGGTCAGCGATTACTGCTGGATTACGCGGGTCATCCTCAGGGATACCTGCTTCTACTTTCCCAACCAAGTCTGCGCCGACATCTGCCGCTTTGGTGAAGATACCACCACCCACACGCATGAAAAGCGCAAGCAATGTACCACCGAAACCAAAACCTAATAAAGCATCTGGCGCGGCGATACCCATGACCATGAAAATAACTGCTCCACCAAGCAAACCTAAGCCATTGGTGAGCATACCCGTCACAGAACCAGCACGGTAAGCAATATCTAATGATTCGCCAAAGGAGCGTTTAGAAGCCGAAACCACACGAACGTTGGCTTCTACGGCAATACGCATCCCATATTGCCCTACCATCATAGACGCAAAAGCACCCATCACAAACGCAATGGCGCGTGCAAAACCTATGATTAAGGTAACAGTTGCATCATCATATTGGCTGAATTGTTCAAGTGCTTCTGGAGTCGGCGGTACTACATATACCGAAGCAAATAAAACAACTGTCAATACAGCAATAAGCGGGAAAATGCTTTTGGATTGGCTCGTCAAATAAGCATCTGCCCCATCACGAATTGCACCCCATACTTCTTGCATTTTTTCTGTGCCTTTATCTTTTTGCAAGATTAACGAGCGTAGATAAAATGCATAGAACAAACTGCCAACAGCCACAAAAAACACAGCCCAAATGGCAACTTGCTCTACAAAATCAAGTCCTTGCATAGCATACATATATAAGGGATTCCTCTCTCGCAGGAGTTCTTTAGAGTCTAACTAAAATCTAGCGACTCAAAATCATTATCAATAAACCCTGACCATTTGCAAACGCTACGGTTAACCCTGCAAAAACTACGGAAACCATAGACATTAACTTGATAAGGATGTTTAGAGAGGGTCCAGATGTATCTTTGAATGGGTCGCCAACAGTATCGCCTACTACTGCGGCTTTGTGAGCGGGTGAACCCTTGCCACCATGATGCCCTTCTTCAATATATTTTTTGGCATTATCCCATGCGCCGCCTGCATTAGACATCATCAATGCAAGCGAGAGTGCTGTTGCTAAACCACCTGCTAACAAACCTAATACACCTGCCACACCCATTACTATACCTACCAATACAGGTACCACAATAGCCAACATAGATGGAACAACCATTTCTCGTAATGCAGAGCGAGTACTGATTTCGACACAAGTAGCATAATCTGGCTTGGCTTTGCCTTCCATAATACCGGGGATTTCGCGGAATTGGCGGCGAACCTCTACAACCATTTCGTTAGCGGCACGCCCCACAGCACTCATGGTGAGAGCACAAAAGTAGAATGCAATCATCCCACCGATGAAAGTACCCAACAAGAAGAGAGGATTAAGCGGGTTAATATCAAAAGCAATCATAAAGTCACGCATCTGCATGGTTTGCACATCAAACCCGCCTAAGGTTGTAACACCACGCCCAATCAAGCTCACACGCATTTGTTCAACATAACTAGCCAGTAATGCCAAACCAGTCAATGCGGCTGAACCAATCGCAAAGCCTTTACCTGTTGCGGCAGTGGTATTCCCTAAAGCATCTAATTGGTCAGTTCGTTTGCGGACGTCAGGTCCAAGACCAGACATTTCCGCATTTCCGCCTGCGTTATCAGCAATCGGACCATAGGCATCAGTAGCAAGCGTAATCCCCAAAGTAGAAAGCATACCCACTGAAGCCATTGCCACACCAAACAAACCGTTGAGTGCGTTAGAAAAACCGCCAGAAATATAAAAAGAAAGTGCAGACCCAATTACGATAACAACCACAGGCAATGCAGTAGAACTCATACCAACTGCCAAACCGCTGATGATAACCGTGCCAGGTCCTGTATTGCTTTGTTCAGCAATATTTTGTGTAGGTTTGTATTCGCCCGATGTGTAATACTCAGTAATGCGACCAATAAGAATACCAACCACCAAACCAATTACCAAAGTAAGCCACACTTGCCAGTTTTGATGGTTTGCTAAATCCAACAAGCCAAGCAAAAAGTATGAAGCAAGAGCAATTACACCGGCGCCAATCCAAATAGAACGTTCAAAAGCAAAAATCAATTCTTTCATGGTGGCATTTTCACGGGCATTGACAGTGAAAATGGCAACGATGGAAATAATTGCGCCTAACCCAGCCAACATCACAGGTGCGGCAATATACTTAAGTTGCTCGCCAATGCCAAGCCCTGCCGCAACTGCGCCAGCCACACCAAGCGCCGCCGCCGCTAAAATAGAAGCGGAATAAGATTCATATAAGTCCGCGCCCATACCAGCCACATCGCCTACATTGTCGCCGACATTGTCAGCAATGGTGGCAGGGTTACGCGGGTCATCTTCAGGGATGCCTGCTTCTACCTTTCCAACAAGGTCTGCGCCGACATCAGCCGCTTTGGTGTAGATGCCGCCTCCAACACGCCCAAACAAAGCCATCGTCGAAGCACCCACAGCCGCACTCAGCATGATGGTAGTAATGTTTTGAACAGACACTGCTCCCATACCCTGACCAAAACCAAAGTAAAGAACGAGAAACCAGAAAGACATATCTAACAAAGACATGCCCACAACACCCAATCCCATCACTGCCCCGCCACGAAAAGCGACGAGCAAACCATCATTAAGGCTTTTACGTGCGGCGTTGGCAGTACGAGCAGAGGCATTAGTAGCCGTTCTCATACCAATAAAACCTGCAATACCAGATGAAAGCCCAGCAGTGATAAAAGCAATCATCACAAATGAATTTTGCGCTCCAAGTAACGAAAGGACTAAAAATACTACAAATAATCCCGCAAATACAAGCCCAACATAACGATATTGTGCTCGCAAATAAGCCATTGCCCCTTCGCGTACTGCTTGAGCAATTTCAATCATATTGTCTGTGCCTTCTGCTTCACGCATCATGGCTTTATACAAATAATAAGCAGTACCAAGTGCCGCCAAAGCACCAATCGGACCAAACCACCACAACAAAGGTAAAGAATCTGTTACAGACGTTAAAATTAGTTCAAATTTCATGACACTACACTCCTCCAATAGGAAAAAAGAATATCGGCTTGCGCCGATAAAAGCACGGGGATTTTACAGTCGCAAGATGAATGTGTCAAGAAATGAGTACGCATTAATAAAAGTTTGACAACCCAAACCAAACCTGATAAGATACATCAAAATTTATCTATTTGATAAGGAGAAAGAATGCTCCAAGAAATTAACACCCAACTATTTACACTTACCCCAGCCGCAACACAAGCTGTTAAAGATATTCTCACCCAACGCAATTTGGATGGTTATGCATTGCGCGTCTATGTTGCAGGTGGTGGGTGCTGTGGCGTAAACTTCGGCATGGCACTTGATAACAACTTTCGTGATGTTGATACCACATTTGAATCCAATGGCATCAAAGTTGTTGTAGATGAAGTATCTATTGACTACCTTCGCAACGCCACTGTTGATTTTGTCAACGACCCACAACGTGGTGCAGGTTTCGCAGTAGATAGCCCCAACGCCAAAAAAGAAGGCAGTTGCGCTTGTGGCGGGCATGATAGCAAAGCCAGTTCTGGCGGATGTGGTGATGGTTCGTGCGGATGCCATAACTAAGGAATTAGATAATTAGAGAGCAGACTCACATCTGCTCTCTTTTTTTTCGCTTCTTACTTAACTTGTAGTTGTTTCTGTTTCAAGAAATTTTATCTTCCCCGCAAGAAAGAGATTAACACACCCAACCCACCAATAAAGCCCAAACTTAGAATTAACAACCCCACTGGCACACGATTTACCTGCTGACTAGGCAAAAATGTCGCCGCAACAATTTCAGGCGCAAGGGTAAAAGTCGGCAAGCGCGTGGGGGTAGTCTGCGGAATAAACGCCGCCACCAATGTTGGGTCAAGCGTAGGCGTGGATACTGGTGTTGGGGTATTCGGCGGAAGCAAAACAGGCAACCTTCCAAACTTGATAGTTTCTACATACGGACCATATACCCAAGCAATAGACTCAGGTATGCCCGCATAGTAAATTTGAATCCACTGGCCATCTTCTGAAATTCCATAAGCAGGAATCTCCTGCCCCATCAAAATCACACCTACTTGAGGATATAAATATGAACTAGGTCCTGCATATACAGGTACAAGTTCATTGGTTTGGTCAATGCGTACACGCACAACCACACCAGCAGGCGTACCAGTAACAGTCGGCACAGAGCCCGTCGGCTGTTGCGCTAAAACATTACCATTTATGGATAATGGAAATAACATTCCAATGCCAACAAATATACAAAAGAAAGAAATAAAAAATATTATTTTTTTTCTTGGCATGTTATCTTCGAATAAGTGAAAGCAGAAAACCAACAAAGCCCAAAATTGCAAAAGCAATAATAATGGTTGCCAATGGAACAGAATCATTCGCAATGGTTGATTTTGTAGCAAATGTTGCCATTGGGGGTAATGATGGATGAGGTGTAAACGTCGGCAAGCGTGTGCTGGTAGGTTCAACTACAAATTGCGCCGCGAGCGTAGGGTCAATAGTGGAAGTGGCAGGTTGCGGAGGAGTTGGGGGTGGCTCGGCAATGGATAAATTTCCGGGCGGCGAAACTTGCACAAGCGGAGAATACACCCAACCTTTACCGCCTGGCGCAGATGGAAATTCAATTTGAATCCAATCACCGCCTTGTGACCTGCCTAATGCAGGAGCGGTTGCACCTTTTAGTAAAGTTCCAACAATCGGATAAATGGTTGAACTAGGACCCAACCGCACATTAATTTGCGGTTCATCAGTGATGACAGTAATAAATAAACCTGTTGTTGGCGCAGGCGTATCTGTCGGTGCTTGTGCCAAGACGAAGGTCAGATTTGAAGCGGATAAAAATCCAGTAAGCACAATTAAAAACAAAATAGATTTTAAGAATTGAAACCTGTTATTTATCATTTCGTATATATTCCAAGGAGAATCGCAAAGGCGATTATAATCGAGTTATGGAACGCAAAATTTTTCATGGAAAAATAAAACCTTTAGATATTGCGAATGCGTTGTTAGGTGAATTTAATCGCGGTAATTTTCGCGCACAAACGTTAGGGCAACATGATAGATTGGTAGTGCAAGTGAGTACGCGCCCGGATGCTATGTCTGGTGGGCAGACTGCGATGACGGTGACGATTCAAACAATTGATGAAGGCGTAATGATTGAGTTTGGTCAGCAAGCCTGGCTGGGTGTAGCGGCAAGTTTGGGCGTGAGTGCCTTATCAGCGTTGAAGAATCCATTTAGTTTGTTGGGGCGTTTAGATGATATTGCTCAAGATATTGAAAACTTGACGATTCGAGAACGTGTTTGGAATGTGATTTCAAAAGCGGCACGCTCGGCGGGCGCTTCGGCTGAACTTTCTGAAAACTTGAAGCGCACCACTTGTGAGTATTGCCATGTTGCAAACAAGGTCGGTGACCCATCATGTGTGGCTTGTGGAGCACCGCTTGGAAATTTGCAACCGAATACTTGTAAACATTGTGGATTTGTTGTTAAAGTGGGTACAAAAACTTGCCCGAATTGTAAGCAGTCCCTCTAAAATTAGGCTGTAGTTATTTATCATTATGATATTTGGCAACCCACTTTTGGGAGTAGGTAATTTTGTGGTTTAACCACAATGACACGAAATCACAAAGCCACTAAAATCTTTTAAGTCTTTGAGACTTAGTGACTTTGTGGTCGTTTAAAACCTAACTTTTTATCCTCTTTTCACGGCTTGCAGAATTGGCAGGCACGCTCTATAATGCCAGTGGTGCGAATGATGAATTTGAAAGAGCTAGAAGCACGATTACAAAATTTGATTGAAGTGGATTTGTTGAGCGTTTTACCCGGACGAAAAATAGAAGTTGTCATTATCCAAAAGTTAGCCGCCGCCATACAACACAACACGCTGACTACCGCGTATGCCTCCACTACCCCTGATGTTTTCACATTAATCATGCACCCGGATACTGCCAAACAATGGCAAGACCAAAAATTGCTTGCAGTAGTATTGCATTCTGTGATGTCTGTGGCACATGAAGCAGGGCTACGCTTTACAATAGCACCCACGGTAACCATTTCTACAGACGAGAAAATTCCACTCAACGACGCTGAGGTGGTAGCGTCACATAGGGTAGAGGCTATGTCAGAAACTAATGCAACCCCATCACCAGTTGAAAATGAAAATCAAGAAGATAATGAACGGATTCCTGAAAATGCCTTCTTGATTGTTGAAGGCGTGAAAGTATTTCCGTTGACCGTTAACGTCGTCAATATCGGGCGCAGGCTGGATAATCAACTAATTATTGATGACCCGCGCGTCTCACGCAACCATGCCCAATTACGTTCGATTAAAGGACGCTTTGTAGTGTTTGATTTGAACTCGACCGGCGGAACATTTGTAAATGGTCAACGCACTAGCCAAAGTGTTTTATACCCCGGTGATGTAATTTCACTGGCTGGTGTAGCATTAATTTTCGGGCAAGATAACCCACCACCACGCCCAGATTTGAAAGACACCAGCCCATTCAAAGAAGGCGGTGTAGATAGACCCACTGCCATTCTTAAAGAACATTCCACTGCCAGATTACCTAAAAAATAATGAGCGCCTCGATTGTATTGGCATTGCGGATAATTACAGCAATTGCCTTATATGCTTTTCTAGCGTGGGCATTGTATTCTTTGTATCGTGAAGTGCAAAGACAAGGCTTCACCTTAGCAACCCGGCGAGTTCCCGGAATCAGCTTGATGGTCAAACAAGGAAGCGGTTCAATGAGTCTGCGTCATTTTGCTCAGGCTGAAATCATCTTAGGGCGTGACCCCGGCAGTGATGTCCCATTGCTTGATGATACTGTTTCAGCCCGCCACGCCCGCATGACGTATCATCATGGGCAATGGTGGTTAGAAGACCTCGCCTCAACCAACGGCACTTTTTTGAACAGCACGCCAATTTCTATGCCAACCGTGATAACATCAGGGGATGAAATTACATGCGGCAGTGTCAGCCTCAACATCAGCCTTTCTGAAAATGTAATCATCGAACCCACACAACGAGTTGAGAAAAAACATGGCTAAAGCAAACATCGCAATCATTGGTGGCTCTGGTTTATACCAAATGAAAGGGTTGAAAAAAACTGAAGAACTTTCAGTGAAAACACCTTTCGGAAAACCAAGCTCGCCCATCACCATCGGCACACTGGAAGGCAAACGCGTTGCCTTTTTAGCACGGCATGGCATTGGTCATTACATCACCCCTACCGAAGTTCCATATTTAGCAAATATTTACGCGCTCAAATCTTTAGGCGTAGAAAGAATCATCAGCATTAGTGCTTGTGGCTCATTGCGTGAAGATTATGCACCGGGCGATATTGTCATCCCTGATAATCTGTTTGATTTTACAAAAGATAGAAGGCGTTCATTTTTTGGTGATGGATTTGTAGCGCACATCAGCGTGGCTGACCCATTTTGTGATGACTTATCTAACCATGTTGAAGCCTCGCTTCGACCTACGGGGGGAACTGTTCATCGCGGCGGGAACTTTATTACTATCGAAGGACCTCGTTTTTCAACCAAAGCCGAATCGAATTTATACCGCAGTTGGGGCATGTCCATTATTGGCATGACTGCCTCACCCGAAGCATTCTTAGCCAAAGAAGCCGAGATGTGCTATTCTGTGATGGCACACGTCACGGACTATGATGTGTGGCACGTTAGCGAATCGCCTGTGACGGTTGAGATGGTGATTCAAACCTTGAATAAAAATACCGAAATCGCGCAAGATGCGATTCGCAATTTAGTACGCGATTTGCCCGAAAGAAAATGCAATTGCGAACATGCTTTATCAAGCGCATTGATTACAAACCCCAAAGCCATACCAAGCAAGACGATGAAAAAGTTGAAATTGCTGGTGGGAAAGTATTATAAGTAAGCAAACAAAGTGACAGTCACCTTTTAGGTGACTGTCACTTTGTTATAGAAAGCGTCTTTCTTAAAAACCTTAAAAAACTGCAAATCCGCGCTAAGTTGAAATAGAGTAAAATACCTCTATCTACTAACTCAACTTAGCAGGAGGCGCGGCTGTATGTTCGTCACAAAAAACTTATACCAGAACGACGATACTTGGAAGAACACTCCTCTCGGAAATTCAAAAGAAACCATCGGCTCATGGGGCTGTCTCCTTACGTCCGTCACCATGATGCTTAACGGCATTGGCTATAACGAAACCCCTGTCACCGTCAACGACAAAATGAAAAAAGCTGGCGGTTTTCAGGGGGCGCTTTTTATACCAAGTGTGTTGCCGTATGTGTGGGCAAATTGTGCCTATAAAGATATGCAAAATTGCGAAACCACACCAGCCCCCATTTCTTATATTGATGCGGCAGTGGCGGCGGGCAAACCTGTCATCTTACAAGTGGATTGGAACAAACAAGCTGGTTTACAAACTCACTTTGTTTTAGTAAAAGAAAAAAAGGGCAATGATTATTCTATTTACGACCCTTATAAATATGGTGGCGATGCACCTGATAAAGAAGTTTTACTAACAACACGTTACAAATTCAACGGCGCAAAACTCGCCACCGAAATTAGTGCCGTGCTATGGTTTGAAAATTACAGCATTGCCCAGCCCGAACCACCCAAACAAACTAAACTTCCACTACCTGCCGAAAAATTTGTAGTGTATGCCGCCGAAGATGATTTAGCCTTGCGCGCTGAGGGTTCAGTCACTGGTTATTTGTGGAAGCGTTTGTTGAAAAATACCGAATTAATTTCACTTGAAGAAAAAGCAAAAGCCCAAGCAAAAATCGGCAAACAAGGGCAATGGATTCAAGTGCAAGACCCAACAGGTCAACAGGGATTTGTGGCGGCATGGTATGTTTCTGATAAAAAAATCACCGCCTCTTCCTCATCCACGCCTGCTACGTCACCTACGCCTTCTACCTCACCCACACCCAGTACATCTCCAAAACCAAGTAATTCTCCATCTCCAGCACCTGTGCCTGCGGGGGCATTGGCACTCAACCCCACTACACAAATTACATTACGCACTAAACCTGTGGTTGCAAGCGATAATATTATTCGTTATGTCAATGCCACTGAACAACTCATCAGCTTAGAGCCTGCCGAGCAAGCCATTCCAAAAGTTGGTGTGCAAAACCAATGGATTAAAGTAAAAGACTCAAATGGAAAAGAAGGTTTTGTTGCGGCTTGGTACGTCAAATATGCTGGCGGTTCTACGGCGCAAGCTAGCAACACAACTTCATCGTCCAGCGGACCTGTAAAAGTTAAAACAACTGCCGAGGCGGTTTCATTACGCAACCAGCCCCTAGTCAACGATGCGACCTTAATCAAACGTGTGCCAATTGGTTATGAATTCACCATCACCGAAACAGGTGGCGAATCAAAAATCGGAAAAAATGACCAATGGATTAAAGTAAAAGATGCTTCGCACGAAGGTTACATTGCCGCGTGGTTTGTAGCACGCTAAAGACAGAGGAATCAATCAAATGGAAAATCAAAACATCACCCCCATTTTAGAAGTTGCATGGAGAAAATTCGCGCAATACGATGCCACCTCTGTAAAACGCACATCTGCATATAATAATTTAAGAAAATGGATAGCCGCGTTAGGAATCCTCGCCACGTTGTTTGCGATTCTTTCTACTTTATATCAAGAAAATCTTAATCCGATTATTGCTATCATCTTAAAAATTCTTTTGGTGTTATCGCCTATTATTGCCTCAGGGCTGGCTGCATATACCAATGAGTTTTTCTCCAGTGGCGATTGGTTGGTAGCCAGAGCCGGCGCGGAAGAAATCCTAAAGCATATTTATTTATATCGAACTATCTTAAGAGATAATCCTCGCCGCCGTGAATGGCTTGAAAAAAAATTAGCAAAAATTCAACGTTCGGTGTTTAGTGGCATGAACGGTGAATTGGTGATGGAAACTTATAAAGAAGAAGTGCCTCCGCCATCCAGATTCAATACCAAAGACCCAAATGGCGAGACAGGCTTTCACGATTTATCTGGCGACGAGTATTTCAAATTCCGTTTAGAAAATGAATTAAATTGGCATATTAAGAAAGTTAACCAAAAACAACGCGAAAGAAAAAACCTGCAAAGATTAATTTACATTTCTGCAGGCTTAGGTGCTGCGTTGGCGGCTTTTGGAGATAGTGGCTTAGCCATTTGGGTTGCATTAACTGCATCGTTTACCAGCGCATTTTTAGGCTGGCAACAATTAAAGAATCTTGATTTGGTAGTACGAAACTATAGCAAAATCATCATGGAACTTTCCATTATTTCTGACCATTGGAAAAATCTTGACGCAGAGGAACGAACGCAAAGCGAAGTGTATCGAATGGTTAATTCCACCGAAGAAATTTTGTGGAGTAGAAATGTTGAATACATCAAAGCCATGCAAGAAGCATTGAAAGAATCTGGCTTAGATGAAGAAGCAAGTTTGATAAACCGCGTCATTCAAGAACAACGCGAATCGGATAAGCGTTCAAAACAAAATAGAGAAGATTCAATCATCCGCTTTACAAAACAAAAAATGGATGAGGCTTCGGAAGAGTTACAAGAAACATTTGATAACGCCCTTGGCAAGTTAGCCGAAGAAGCGAGTTCGGATGTGGTGCAAGCAGAATTAGCCGCCATGCGACAAGCCATTCAAACCCTTGCAGGCAACATTGCCGAAAGATTAGGCTTATCAACATCATTGCAATCCATTGCGGAAGAATATGAAGAAGTAGAAATTAGCGGTCAAACCCCACAAGGTGTGTTGAACGATTTAATTTCTCGTTACCCAAAAACAAATGAAATTAAAGGCTAATTTGTTTTTGAAGGAGTCCCAATGACTGAAACAAATGTCAATGTTGTTCCCCAAAAAGAAGAGACGAATGGTACCAACACAACGCCAGAGACCGTATCGAATGCGGCTTTATCAGAAGCAAAGCCTGTGGTCGTTGTAAAAACGGAGGCAGAAACACCTGAACCGACAAAAGCCGCTTCGGTTGCTGATGTGAGGCCTGTTTCTCAAAATGAGACATTGATTCGAGCCCAAAAAGAATCGAAAGGACTTCATCCTGAACCTCAGCCTCATGCCTTTGTCGTCATGCCTTTCGGAAAAAAGAAAGGCGCAGATAATCAACCGTATGATTTCAATGCCATCTATCAAACTTTGATTAAGCCAGCCCTTGAAGAAGCAGGCTTTGAAGCGTTTCGAGCAGATGAAGAAACATCTGCTGGTGATATTCTGACAGATATGTTCCAAGAACTTCTGTTGGCAGACATGGTCATTTGTGATTTAAGCATTGACAATGCAAATGCCTTTTATGAGTTGGGAATCAGGCATGCCCTTAGAAAAAGAGGTGTAGTGCACATTCAAGCAGGGCGTGCGTATATGCCATTTGACATCTTCAACGTGCGCACGCTTCCATATCACATCACGCCAGAAGGAATCCCAGACCCTGCCTTCATCCGCAGTGATATTAAAGCCATCTCGCGTATGGTGAGAGATACTTGGGCATCAGACAAAGATGCAGTGCATAGCCCGATTTATAACTTACTAACAGGCTTGAAAGAGCCAGATAGAAAAAGCCTACACACGCCATTGGCAACAGGCTTTTGGCGTGAATATAATGAATGGCGTGAAAAAGTAAATATTGCTCAAAGACAAAAACATATTGGCGATATTCTTTTGCTAACAGAAGAGATTCGCAACCCACTCATTCGAGAAGAAGCGATTAACGAAGTTGGGCGTGCGTTAGCAAATTTAGGAAGAAACGAATTAGCCTTAACACAATATCGAAAAGGAATCGAAGCCAATTCAGCAAATTTAGAATTTCGGCGTGAAGAAGCGTTTCATCTCAACCGCATTGGGCGAGTAGATGAAGCGATTATTAAGATTGAAAATATACTCGCTGATTTTCCAAACGACAGCAAATCTATTACTTATTTAGGGCGAATTTATAAAGAAATGTGGACTTCGGCATGGAAGCCAGTTCGCGATAAAAATAAACGCCTCAAACAAGCCTTCGATTCATATCACTGGTTAATTAAGTCTATTGATATTTATATGAAAGGCTTTCAAATTGACTTGAACGACTATTATCCAGGCATTAATGCGTTCACACTTTCAATGATAGTTTTGCACCTTGCCGATAAATTTGGCAAAGGGAAATCTATAGACCCAGATATTACCCGCATTCGCAAACAATTAACTAGTCTGCGTAACACGTTGGTGTTTGGTTTAGAAAGCAAAATGCAGGTTGAGTCTGACAAAACCGATTATTGGACGTTGATTTCTTATGCTGAGTTGAAATTGCTCACAACCAACGACCTAGACACGATTGTGCGAACTTATCGCAAGTCCATCACTGCATCAAGACGAAATTTATTTTTCCTGTATTCTTCATTAGCCCAATTAGAAATCTTAAGAGATTTAGGCATGAGGACAAAATTTGTAAACGCCGCTGTTCAATTAATCAGAGAAGAAATTGAACGCGTAGATAGTGGTGACCAACAAATTTCTTCAGACGAAAAGAAAGCAAAAGGAAAACAATTAAGCGGACGCGCGATTTTATTTACAGGCTATATGGTAGATTACAGCGGTAAGGAAAAGAAAACCCTGCCGCCTGAAAAAGAAAATGAATTACGTCAAGAGATAAAGAAAAAATTAGAAAAAATCAATCCCAATTCAAACGACCGCGGCTTCTTAAGTGGGCTTTCTGCTGGAAGTGAAATCATTTTTGCAGAAGTATGTATTGAATTAGGTTTAAAAGTCAAAGCCTATTTACCATTGGCAGAGTCGGCTTATGTGCGCGAATTTATTTCACCTGCTGGAGAAGGCTGGGTAGACCGCTTCTATAAAGTCCGCAATCACCCGCTGGTTGATGAAATCAATCATGTAGAAGCACTTGGTCAACCTAAAGAAGGTGATGATTTATATGAGCGCAATAATCGTTGGGCATTGTACTCAGCACTTGGACGTGGCGGGATAGAAAACGTCCGCCTCATTGCGGTTGCAAATGAAACTGTAAACACTCGTGACAGAGATGTACGTTTAGCAAGACACATGATTGAGTTGATGCGTGATGTAGGAGGTGTGATTGAATTTATCAACCCGTCAAAATACATTTACAATGTAATTGACAATGCGCTGGAAAGCCTAATGCGTGACCCCATTTCAACCCTGAAGCCTTCCGATGCAAAACTATTGATGAAAAAAGTTCACCCGAAAAAATAAGGTTTTCATAGATAAAAATGAGACTCGCGTAATCACTCTACGAGTCTCATTTTTTCTTTAACCTTGTCATTTGGATACGCCCAAATTTCTCCGCGTATCCCTTTGGCTAGATGAAAGTCTCCAGCCCGTACGGTTTCAGGTCCTTCCAAAGTTTCAATCGTCACCTTTTGGTCTTCATCACCGTTTGTGATTTCTATAAGAGGAACTAACATCACCACTGCTCGTTTTATACAAATGCCGGGCTCGGTAATCATATAAGTTTTATCAAAAATTTCTGGGTCGATGGGCCAAACATCATCCGGCGCATCAATCTCACTGATAAGCATATCCCCTTTATTAGCGGTGAGTGTTGCTCCCCATGGGGTTTTCACTTCCATTGTTTGAGGTTCATTTGGGTTTGGTAAAAACGGTTTCACGCGCCGAATCGAAGTATTGCGATACGGCTTGAAATTTAATGTCTTCAAAATTGGGCTATCAGAAGTGAGAACAATAGGCTCAGTCATAAATTATTTTTTCTTAGAAGGAAACCAACGCTTCATATCTAATCGGTTTCTAAAATATACAATTGCCAATAATATCAAACCGCCGATATAAATCCCTGTTCCAAAATAAGTAAAGGTAAAGCCTGCGTCTATTCCGACCTCATCTAATAAAATATCATAAATGTAGTTATCGAACTGCACAATCCCAAACATGAGCAAGCCTTGAATCACTAAGCCAACTACAAAGAATTTGAAATTTGAAAAGAAGCCAGCACGCGTGATTAATCCTCTCACCATGAAGAAGGAAAGCCCAGCAAATAAAGCAAGGCTACCAACCATAATACTTATAATAAATGGTAAAGATTCAGCATCAATAAAATCAGTGATGCCTGAAAAGAAAAGATAATCTATCACTGCACCGAAGTTTACCGCAGTAAGTAGCACAGTAAAATATAGCAAGGTTGTTATCATGGGTGGGTAAACAGATAATGAACTGACAGGGCGCATTCCTAGCGCTTTGAGCAAAGCAGTCGGGTTGGGTAAAAGTTGAGATAAGCGATTTAATCCCTTTACGCCTGGGCGAAAATCAATCCATTGCACATTTGATAATTTTTTAGAAATATTATCGTTCCCTTGAATCATCACTGGGAAAACCACTTGTTTGACTGGGTCCGCTTCTGTATCAGACTTGAAGCGTGAGATTAAAGCCATGACTGCCTTTGCATTTTGAATACTATCTGCTTGCGGATGACCATATTTTTTTAACATCGTTGACATTTCATCTGCAATTTTTGAGTCTTCGGGAGCATGGTCAATAAAAAATGGCACAGGCTCAGGATTCATAATGTTAGGGTTATAGGGGTTAGCAAATTTCGGCACGGTGGCTTCAGGTTTCCCCCAGCGTTGAAGCGGAGCAGACCGTAACACAGCAAGTAACACCCATCCTAAAAATCCAAATTGAAAACCTTCGATTAAAGCGTCTATAAAATCTATGTTTTCTATATAAACAAGTGCCGCAAGTGATAAAGCGATTGGTAATGCGAACAACGCCGCTTGCACACGCATAAAGTCAAAACTACGTTTGAAAATTTGATATGGTAAAGGAATTAAGATAAGCGGGATAAAAACTGTCCAAAACGCGCCAAGTGAAATAAATGCCACAGCAACACTTAATGCAATCGTCGCCCATACGACCAAAGGCATTTTGAATCCTGACTCAGGAACAGGATGTTCTTCTTGAATTGGTTTTTCTAATTGAGAAAATAATTCATTCAAACCTTTTTTATAACTACCACGAAAATCTACCCATTCAAATTTTTCTAATTCAGGTGGCAAATCGACCGCTTCGAATATCAAAAGAATGAGGCGTTTTTTCATATCCAAAAAATGTTTCCACTCTAACGCCACATATTTAGAAGCCAGCGCGGCTTTCGATACCACCAACAAAACTGTATCGGATTCGTTCAAGCCTTTATCAATTTGTTCTTTCCACGGCGAGCCAGGAATCAACACACGATAATCCAGCCAAACATCATATTTTTTTTCTTCTAACTTACTGACTACATCATCTACAAACCCCAGTTCGCGCCGCGAATAACTCATAAAAATTTTGCCAGCCATGCCATGCTCCAAAAGAATAAAATGTTCTAGCACTTCAATTATACTTGAACAACATGAAACCATTAATTGTTATCATCGGCGCCAGTGGTGTTGGCAAAACAACGCTCATGCAAGCCCTTTGTAAAAAATATGATTTTGCCGTTGCTTATGAAACACATGATGAAAGACCGTTTCAAAAATTATTCAAGCAAGATATAAAATATGCACTTGCAAATCAGTTAGATTATTTAATCCATAAAGCCGAGCAAGAAAAAGAACTGCGCCAACTTGATAAACCCGCCGTGATGGATGGCGGTTTAGATTTAGACTTTCATGGTTTTACGCGCCTCTTCCATGCTCATGCTTGGCTCTCAGACCTCGACTTTGATTTATGCCGACGGCTTTACAACCTAATTCGTTCAACATTGCCCCCACCAGAGTTAATTGTGATGTTACACGCCGAAGAAAAAATTATCCGCCAGAGATTGGCTACTAGAAACAGAATCAATATTGCGTCTAGTAAAGATGCGGATTTGCTAGAAAAATTTATCAGCCAGTGGTTAGAATCTATCAATCAAGAAAAAGTTTTAAGAATTGATGTCTCCAACGAGTCAATTGACTATACGCAAAGCATTTCTAAGATTATGGAAAAGTTGAATGGAAAATCTTGACGAGTTAAAACACAAAACCGATGGCAAGCCCAAATATAAATTATCTGGCGCGAACGTATTTGTTTCACCGAATGGCTTTCATTATGTAGATGCGCTTGACGCTGTGACAGAGATTTCCCCCATCATTGATGGTAGTGGATTAACTGATGAAGAAATTAAATACATCGAAAAGTCTTTGCAATCGAATCCTGAAAGAATTGAAAATCAAGTGAATGCGATAAAACGGCATTTGGATATAAAAGACAAACGTGTTTTAGACATCGGTTGTGGTGGCGGATTATTTTTATCTAAGATGAAAGCAGAAGGCGCAAAAGTGATTGGTATTGAATTAAGCGATTCGCGTGCTTATTATGCCCAAACCAAACACGGCTTAGATATTACCAAACGCCCAATTGAAGATTCATATTGGGAAAGTTTTATTAATACTTTTGATGTGGTGACATTATGGGATGTGATTGAGCATGTCAACTATCCGCTTACTACATTGAAACATGCAGTAAAAGTTTTGAAACCAAACGGCATTTTATTAATTGACACGCCATGCCGTGATGCCTTTTATCACCGCTTTGGTGAATTTACTTACAAAATTTCAGGCGGAAGATTCCCCACTTTTTTGAACGCCATGTATTCATCCAAACCTTTTGGACATAAACAAATTTTGTCACTTGATGAGATGAAGGGATTGTTTGAATCCGTTGGCTTAGAAGTTTTGGAATTGGAAACTTTCCATGAACTTTCTTTTCCATATTCATTTTATCTAAAAAAGTTTTTCAGGTCTGATGTTTTAGTCAAAATTTTATTACCACTTGTGCATATATTTTTTGTAATATTTCCGATACGAAATAAGATGTTGGCAATTGGTAAGAAAAAGTAATTATTTCACATCTACCTTCATTATATACACTAACAACCGATGAAAAACAAAAAATGGGAAAAGCAAAACAATATGAACCAAATTGCTTAATCCAAACAATAAAGCGACAGAGTTTAACAAGTTATCAAAAAATGGAGCAAGATTGTCTAACATCCATGTTCCAAAACCTGAAACAAGAGCAAGCGCGAACAAAACGCCAATCCAAATCCCCAACGGAAGCCAAGCATGTCTATCTGATTCAGAGGGCATCATTGTGCTAGAGACGGCAATCGTCAAATAAAACCATAGCCAAAAATCTGGGATAGTTGGCAATAAACTCACACCCATCCAAAATAATTCTACTTGACCAT
>JAEURG010000119.1 GCA_016789345.1 Anaerolineales bacterium
TTTTTTTTGATGTATGATGATGTCAATAATTTGAAAAGGAGGTTGCGATGGATACACCACCTGAAATAATTGACGAGGGAAAGAGCGGAACGCCATAAGCTGGTAAAAATTTCCAGACGTTTTCCTACGAAAGGAAAGGTGTTATTTCGCTTCGTCACCCTATTACATAAAAATATTTTTTAACGGATGAGATAAACTCATCCGTTTTTTTATTTAATAGATTTCATCGCCTTACTCATCCTCTCCAACCCTTCTTTCAAAGTCGCTCTGGATGTACCTAAATTAATCCGCAAATGACCTTCGCCACCTTTGCCGAAAATTTTCCCATCACTTAATGCTACTTTGGCATTTTCTAGAAAAAATTCAAATGGTTTTTCTATTTTGGTTTCTGTAAAATCTAACCAGCCTAAATACGTTGCATCTGGAATTGTTAAACGGACGTTAGGCATATTTTCAGTTACATAATCCACAAGAAAATCTCTATTTACAGTTAAATAACGATTTAATTCTTTCAGCCAACTGTCACATTTTCCTGAAAAGGCGACTTGTGCGGCATGAAGCCCAGGACTGCCCACATGCAAACGTAAGCGTTGTACTTCTTTTTGAAATACATCTCGCAATTCTTTATTGGGGATAATCGCAAAGGCGCAAAAAAATCCAGGCACATTAAATGCTTTAGATGGCGCAATTAAAGAAATCGTATTTTTCTCAATTTCTTTTGAAAGTTTTGCTATCGGTGTAAATTTATTTTTATCAAGCAACAATTCAGAATGGATTTCATCTGCCACAATGATTACTTTATGTCTCAGGCAAATTTCAGCCATGCGAGCCAAATCTCGGCGGCTGAAATTAATTCCCAGCGGGTTATGCGGATTGCATAGCATAAATATTTTTGATTTTTTTATTTGTTTTTCAAATAGTATCCAATCAATTTCGTAAGAGATAATATTTCCTTTCACTTTTTTTCTAAATGGAATATCCACTTGTGGAACACTGTTATTATCTTTTACTGCATGAAATTCGTTATAGACTGGCACTTGCATTGCCACGCCTTTTTTGTCTGTGCAAAATATACTTGCGGCGATGTTAAGTCCGCTCACCACGCCGGGGATTGCAATCACAGCCTCAGAACTTACTTTCCATCCATATAAATCATTCATACGTTTTGCCACGGTTTCATACAAAACTTTGCCGGGCAATTCATATCCCAGCACACCATGTTTTAATAATTTGTCTAATGAATCTAATATCGGTTTTGGCGCAGGAAAATCCATATCTGCTACCCACATCGGCAGAACATCTTTTGGAAACCAAGTCCATTTGGTGATGTTAGTAATTTTTCTTCTATCGGGAATGATGTTGAAGTTTGTCATATTATTTTTTATATGCCACAATCATGCCATCACGCATCGGGACGAGTGAAACAATCCAATCAGAATCATTTGTAATTTGTTTTGTAAATTCACGCACGCCTTCGGTTGCAGGTCTTACATCATCTTTATTAAAAATATCGCCGTGCCAAAGCATATTATCAATAATCAACAAACCACCACTTCGCAATTTGGATTTGATCACAGGCAAAGATGCAGGATATTGTTCTTTATCAATGTCATTGAAGATGATGTCAAATGGACCATCTGTTTTCTTCAAGGCTTCGACTGCTTCTGACATGTGAAACTTAACTAAATCATCGCTTCCTAACTTGACTAAATGTTGTTTCGCCATCTGCGACAGATTCTCATCCCACACCGTGTGATGCACAACGCCGCCACCATTTTCCCTCAAGGCTTTGGCAAACCAAGCAGTTGAATATCCATACCCAGAGCCGAGTTCAAAAATGGATTTGGCGTTTATCATCCGTGCTAGTTGATAGATGTAATATCCGCAAGTTGCGCCAATGATAGGGAAATTATGTTTTTCTGCATAAGCTTCCATGTCTTGCATTTCTTTTTCTCGTGGTGGGACGAGGGAAGTTAAATATTCTTGTGTTGCTGTGTAAGTTAACAAATCTTTTGGCATAGTGCCTCCGTTTATAAATGAATTTTACATCACATGATGATTGTAGGGGCGAGGTTATCTCGCCCAAAAGAATATTTCAGGAAACAGAATCAAGCATCCCCTAGTCAAGAAGCGGGTTTTCATCAAATGGTGATTTACTGATAGAATACATCTAATTAAAATTGAAGGATCCCGCACTGAATGAGATATAACTTTCGGCTTTTCTGGCGAACATTCTATCGCTCTTTTTTTGACAACAAAAACACTCCAGCCCGCCTCACTCGAAAACGACTTTTTTTCTTAATCCTTTTTTACAGCGTTTGGCCCCTCGGTGCATTGATGCACTGGTTTTTCTTTTGGCTAGACGATATTTTATTCCCTGCCCATAAAACGCATGTGGTTGAAAAACCCTTGTTTATTTTAGGTAACTTAAGAAGTGGTTCAACATTTTTACAACGTTTGCTTTCACGTGATGAAGAAACATTTACCAGTTTAACCACGTGGGATATTTACTTAACCCCATCAGTGACACAAAAGAAAATTACACAACTCATTTCTCGTTTTGATAAAAAGTTTTTGGGCGGCATTTTACATAAATGGTTATATGCGTTTGATAAAGCCACATTGGGAAAAATAAAAATTCATCCGATTTCATTTTTCAAACCAGAAGAAGATGAAAATATTCATTTGCATATTTGGGATGGATATTTTGTATTTTTCCTATTCCCTTTTGCAAATGAATTTCCAAATTATCAACATTTTGATGAAGCCCTTGCGCCTGAGCATAAAAAACGGATTATGACTTTTTATAAGTCTATGTTGCAAAGGCACATGTATGCCAATAAAGGTAAAAAATATTTTGTAGCCAAAAATCCTGCCTTTAGCCCGAAGATTGAAACATTGGCAGAATTTTTTCCTGATGCCCGCATTTTATATCTCGCTCGCAATCCGTTAGATATGTTGCCTTCCACAGTTTCATGGATTAATTATGCCCGCCGTCAATTCACTGACCCTGGTGATGGATATTTGTACATTGATGAAGTTGTAGATATGACTCAACATTGGTATCGTCACCCGCTTAAATATTTAGATTCGCATCCTTCTCCGCGACACTTGATTGTGAGTTACGATGATTTGATTCAACGCCCCGAAGCAGTGATTCGCGGTTTTTATGAGCAATTTGGTTATCCTGACCAACCCGGCTTACCCATCATCATTGACCAAGCTGTAAAAGAAACTTTGGCTTTCAAAAGCGACCATAATTATTCACTCGAAGAAATGGGCTTTACAAGAGAACAAATTTTAGAAATTTATAAAGATATTTTTGAAAGATTCAATTTTGACACCAGAGAAGATTTGGTTCCAGTTCAGCAAATTGAGTTGGATATGTAAGTTAGACGATAAAAATCCCCAGAAATTTCTGGGGATTTTTTATTACTTGGTTGTCTTTCGTTTTGTAGTTGTCTTCTTTGCTGTGAGTTTTTTCGCAACAGGTTTCTTTACAGTAGATTTTCGCTTCGGTGACTTAATTTCTTCTTGGTCATCCATATCGGATGTATCTTCAACGAAATGTTTCTTACGAGGTAATGGGGTGGTTTTCTTTTCCACTTTTTTGACTTTATATTCTTCTGCCCAATTTTCTAAAGCGGCGATTTGTAATTTTCCATTGCGGGCTAAGAATAAAACTACACCAGTCACACCCATTAGAAATGCCACTACCATTGTGTATGAAACAAACGAGTCGCCAATGCGGGGTTGGTCTGGGCGGAAGAATTCAATAAATACACGAATGAATCCAGCACAAATTAACCACAGGCTAACGGCTGTGCCAGGTTTTTCATTTTCATCTTTGCGGATATACCAAAGAATAAAAAGAAATGCCAACACATTGAGAATCATTTCGTAAGCGAAAGTCGGGTGGAAGCGAGTAGTATTTACAGGGAACTGAGACAGGTCGGCGTAAGCAGGGAGGCGGTGACCGGCTCCAATGGGAATGCCCCACGGCAGAGTCGTTGGCGGACCATATAATTCTTGATTGATGTAATTTCCCCACCTACCTACTGCTTGCCCTAATAATGTGACCGGGGCAACTGCATCTAAAAATAGCCACACATCATAACCATTGCGTTTGAGATAAATAACTAAAGCAATCGCACCAAATAATAAGCCACCAAAAAAATGTAAGCCTGCAATTGGCGGGCGGATGATAGACAGCGGGTCTTGTGTAAAAGATGTATTACCACCAAGAGTTGCATTCACTACATACCATAATCTTGCACCGATAATACCGATGACAACGGGCCATATCATTGCATCAAGTAATACTTCCCCATTTTCACCACGACGGCGTACTTCACGCTCTGCAAACCATGCACCCACTAAAACACCACTCATCACAATCAAACCGTACCATGTGAGGGTGACATTCCAAGTAAATAATTTGAAACTAAAAATGACTGGATTAATATCCATTATAGAAATACCTCTATCTTATTTTTTATAAATTATATCACCGCAAATTTTTTGAGGGAAAAGGAACCGCGAAATTGCCTTTGGGGTTTGTCTTATTAAGGC
>JAEURG010000127.1 GCA_016789345.1 Anaerolineales bacterium
GTTGCATGAGTTGGGCGAGCGTAATGCGTGAAGCTTTTGAAGTTTTTAATTTTTCCGCCATTGATTAATCCATATCTTCTCGTGAGTCACCGGAGTCGGTGGTATGTAATCTTTCTGGTAAATCTTGTAAAACATCAATGAGTGAGTGAGTTAATTCTGGCATCATCGGCGCAAGTGGAATATTACTGGGTGTCCGAATTTTTGCAGGTTTTGGTGGGGTTTTGAGTTTTGGTTTTAAAGTGGATGTTGCACGTTTACGGACAATGCGCGGGTCATTGGTTAATGTGCCTACATATTCACCAAGCACGGAATACACTTCGCGCTTTGGGGTGACGAACCCAATCCATTCGCCGTTGCGATTAAATAAATGAGGATATTGCAGAAATGCTTCTGCATCACCTTTGGTGGTGTAAATAGGAATAATCGGATTACTCATGGTCTTACCTGCTCTTCATCTATATCATTATACGTCCAATAACGGTTAATAAAATAATTCCAAAGCATGACAACGCCCACAGCGGCGGCAAGGGTTAAATTTCTCGCATACACTTCGGCGCTGATATACGTTAAGTGAAATGTATTTTGAACAAATTTTAGTACAGGTGGCTCAAGATAATGCAAGGTTGGAATGCGAATGGCTACCCCTGCGGCGTTCACTACAAAAAACATACCAAGTTGGTTGAATAATGGGCGTGAGCGTGATTCGGGGTATGTCCAAAAACGATTCCATGTAAAGTTGTTGATAACTGCAACCATAAACGAGATAGTGCCAGCAAACACCAAAGGCAAACTTGCCCAATGCGCGAGCATGTTCATTACAACAAAGTCAATGATTGCGCCTAAAGCACCCACCAAAGCAAATTTGACGAATCGTTTTTGTTCTTTCCGTTCACCTAGCATTATGCAAGCCCTAATTGTTTTTTGAAAAATGGAATGGTCTTGCGAATGCCTTCCTCTAAATCTACTTGGGGTTGCCAATTCAAAACTTGTTTGGCACGAGAAATATCAGGTTGTCTTCTTTGTGGGTCGCGGGCAGAACGAGCATCTTTATAGACAATACCTGCTTTATTGCCTGTAATTTTGTTAATTGCCTCAGCAAATTGTAGAATGGTCATTTCAACGGGGTTGCCAATATTAACAGGATAATGTTCGTCAGAATACAGTAACTTCACAATCCCATCTATCAAATCATCTACATAGCAAAAAGAACGGGTTTGACTCCCATCTCCGTAAACAGTTAATGGCTCACTTAATAATGCTTGCTTTAATAAATTGGGTAAAGCACGTCCATCTTCCAAATCCATGCGCGGACCATAGGTATTGAAAATCCGTACAATGCTTGTATTCACGCCATGAAAACGATGATATGCCATTGTTAATGACTCTGCAAAGCGTTTGGCTTCATCATATACGGCGCGTTCACCAACAGGGTCAACATTGCCTGAATAAGTTTCGGCTTGAGGGTGTACTTCAGGGTCGCCATAAATTTCGCTAGTAGAAGCCAGCAAAAAGCGAGAGTGGTTAATTCTCGCTACACCTAAACAGTTATGCGTTCCTAAAGCACCTGCTTTCATGGTTTGAATCGGCAAATTAAAATAACCTGATTTGGATTGCGGGTTTGGGCTAGCAGGCGAAGCGAAATGTAAAATCGCATCTACTTTGCCTGGCACAAAAATATAATTTGAAATATCACGCTTAAAAAAAGAAAATTTTTCATTGCCTGCTAAGTGCGCAATATTTTCGGGGTTGCCTGTTACAAAATTATCCATGCCAATTACTTCATGCCCATCTGCTAGTAAATGGTCACAGAGATGTGAACCTAAAAACCCTGCCGCACCTGTAATTAAAATTCGCATTTGTTGTATTTATCCTTTAAATATAAAATATTACCTTTTTATTTCCAATCAATTTCACTTATTAAACCATCACCTGTTACTTGGTAACTATTGCCACTACCACTATCAATTAACCACAAATTCCCCTGATGTACAATTGCAATAAAATTACCAGTTTGCCCGCTCAATGCCGCAGGTGCCCAAGCAGGGATTTGTGGCTCAATGCCATTTGTATCTGCTGGTGGAAATAATAACCTGCGATTTGAGCCATCTCTATCCATTACGATTAAACGATAGCGGCTCGTATCGCTTTGTTCAACGAAAATAGATTGTAAATACGCAATTTGAAATGATTTTTCTTGACCATTATTTTGAATCGGTGAAACAGATGGATAAGCAAACATACCTGTTGAGTTGACAAGTGTTACATTCGCTTCATTACTGAACGAGAGGGCTGAGAGGTCAAAATAAGGCGACTCCTCGCTGGTAATGGGTGCTGGTGCTGGCGCATGGCTGACAAAATATAAACTATTTCCATCTGCCCCCCAAACCAACGGCGGAATCCATGCCCAATCACTATGGGTGTTGAGAGGCGTAATATCAAGCAACGGTTTGAGGTAGCCACCATCTTGGTCAACCAAGCCAATGCCATCGGGTCTGACGTAAGCCAAACGACCATCTGGTGCGTAGGCAAAAGACATGCCCCACCAACCATATACTCCGCCACTATTTGCGGATAGTAATTTACGCGGCGAAGCAGTATTGGTAATGCTGACGCGATATAAATCATTATTGGCTTGCCAACCCGGTGCGGTACTGCGTGGTTCTACTGTAGAATAGGCAACTGAATTTGTTCCGGGAATCCAAGCCGCAAAATGGACGACATTTTTTGCTCCTAATGAAAAAGGCTTGGGGTCTAAATTTTTTGTGCGGACTGCCCACAAGGTATTAATTTCTTCATCTGTTGGTTTGTTTGATTTTCTTGTGTAAACTAAATATTCACCATTCGGTGACAAGGTGAATATTCTGCCATCTAAATCACCAGTGCTGACGATGACTCTACGATTGGCGGTTGAGCCTTCTATAATCCATGCATTGCCGCCAGCCAGATATGCAATTGTGCCGGGGATATTGAGCGGAGCAAATGATGCTTGCGCACCGACCATCACAATTTCTGGTAACGCTTCAGTGATGACAACTGTTTTAACAGTCGTTTTGCTCACTTCAACACCATCTTCCAAAATTCTTCTTGTGGTTACTTCTTCTAAACCATTGACTCCCGCTTGCACCAAACGTGTTTCGCCATCGGGTAAGGTTTCGTTGCGGACGATTTGACGTTCAAATGGAACGATGACTTGTTCGGTATCAAAAATTTCTTGTACACGCGTGATGACAATTAAGTCGCCTTCATTGATGATTGTATAAAAAGGTGGTTCGGTTTTATCTAAATTACCGACTGTAATGCCTGCTGTTTGCAATGCTTGCGAGACTGTACTGCCTGCGGGTACATCAACCGCATAGGTTTGTGAATCAACTGTGATGTTAATCGTTACATCTTCACCAAGTTGTGGTGAACGGCAAGCAACTATCAGCCAAATAAAAAGCAGATGAAACAGAATCAAGTTGAGGCGCGGCTTGAAGCGGGGCATGTCGGGTATAATCCCAATCCAATTATTTGATTCGTCCTGTGAGTGTCATGATTCCATCAGCAATGGTAATAGTTTCTAAACGAAAGCCGACTGCAACGGGACCAAATGAACCCGTGAAGGCTTCTTCGATAACTGCACTCATGGCTTGATTAATTCCTTCGGGTGCAGGGAAGGGACCGAAATCGGCAGAGGCAATTTCGATTTTGGGACCGCCAGTGACAGGGTCAACAGTGACGTTCATGGTGATTAACATATTGGCTGTGAACCAACCGCGTGTGATTTTGCCATACATAAGCATTTGACCGTTACGCAATAAAACTTGTGGGTCGGTAAATGGCGGGTTGGCTTGTTTTGCTAGCCGTTCAGCCATGAACGATGTGAGTTGTGCTTCGGTAAGTTGTACGGTGATGATGCCAGTTTCGGCACCAGATATTATGGCTTGTTCGATAATGTTTTGCATGTTGAGTGCTTCGTCTTGTGAAACAGGAACGGTTTGTTCTGGGTAATCGGGTCCGCCAGCCGAGATGGCACAAGCCATAGAGGCAAGCACAAGTGATACGATAAAAATAGTGAAGGTTAAATTTTGTTTTTTCATGGTTCTCTTTCGTTTTACAAATTTTTAGCGGAGTAATTATAGCATGAGCGAATCTCAGACAATTTTAGAAACAGATTTGAGTCTTTCGGCAAAGATTGAGGCGATGTTGTTTGTTTCAGCCGAACCTGTGGCGGTTAATCAATTAGCACAAGCATTAGATGTAACAACTTCTGTGGTGGAGCGTGGATTAAAAGAACTTGAAGAATCTTTGCAAACGCGCGGATTGCGTTTACAAAGAAATGCTGGGCGTGTGCAATTGACCACCGCGGCTGAGTTGGCTGGCTTGGTGGAAACATTTTTAGGTTTAGAAGCGATCACTCATTTAAGTAGAGCGGCATTAGAAACTTTAGCCATTATTGCGTATCAACAACCTGTTACTCGTCCGCATGTGGATTCGGTGCGTGGTGTGAACAGTGATGCGATGTTGAAGAGTTTGTTGAGCAAAGGTCTTATTCAAGAATCAGGTAGAGCGGAAGGACCAGGCAGACCGATTTTATATTCCACTACGCCAGAATTTTTACAACATTTCGGTTTGAATTCAATTATCGAGTTGCCTCCGCTGGCTACACCTGTTGAGACAGAGCCAGAAGCGACGGAATTGTTGAAAGGTTAGTTAGAAAGTAGAAAGTAGCGAGTGGAAAGTGGATTGATA
>JAEURG010000158.1 GCA_016789345.1 Anaerolineales bacterium
GTTAATGTTAATCCTTTTTTTGCTAAAAGATTTAATGTCACTTCTTCAAGTGTATCTTCATCTACACCAAAAACAATGGAGCCAAGCCGTTCACGAACTTGTGATTCAATTTCATCCATCATTTGATTTGCTTCGTTTTCATTTTTTGCTTTGGCTGTGATGCGAATATCCACAACGCCAGTATGTGCCGCAAGCCCAACGGTTGGGTTACTGAGTGTTTCAAGGTCTGCAATTTTTTCATCAATCAAACCTTCACCCAAACCAGCACAATGTAACAAACGAACTTTGATGACTTCATCCAGATTAAACTTTTTTTGTAAATAGGGGACGACCGACTCATGCAAGATGTGTTCCATTTCAGCAGGAACTCCTGGTAAAGAAATGACAACACTATTTTCTTTTTCAACAATAAAACATGGCGCAGTGCCAACAGGATTTTTTAATCCGATAGCGCCTTGCGGAACATACGCTTGCCGTTTTTGATTTTCAGATGGCTTGCGACCATAACGTGCAATGGTTTCAACAACTTGTTGCCATAAATCTTCACGAAATTCTGTTTCAACTCCGATTGCTTTTGCAACTGCATCACGAGTTGGGTCATCAATAGTTGGTCCAAGTCCGCCTGTTGTAATGACAATATTTGCACGTTCCATAGAGTTATGAATTGCACTCGCGATTCTATCTACATTATCTCCAATTGTGATTGTGCGATATAGATCTACACCCAATCCGCGCAAAGTTTTGGCAATGTAGCGTGTGTTCGTATCTACAATTTCGCCGAGCAATATTTCTGTTCCAATGGTGATGATTTCTGCTGATGTCATTTTTCTCTTTTAAACACGAAGGACACAAAGTACACAAAGGGAATAAATTTTTAAAATCACTTCCTTCGTGACCTTAGTGTCCTTTGTGTTTAACAAATTAAACCACAGTTATTAAAACTCTATTTCTTGACCAATCTTCATCTTCTTCGCATTTTTCAACGCCACTTGCGCCGCAACTGCATCTTGCACGGCATTGCCCACAGATTTGAAAAATGAAATTTCATCTTCCGATTCTCTACCAACTTTTTTACCTAAAACAATTTCACCCAATTCGGCATGGATATTTTTTTCAGAAATTAAATTTGCTTTCATCGCTTTGACAATATCACCTGCTTCACTCATCACTGTTTCAAATGAATCAACCACGATTTTTGAGCGAGCAACAGTTTCAATGGGCAGTTCTTGCATTTCAGGTGTGTATGCGCCAATGGCAGAAATATGTGTGCCAGCCTTTACATCTTTATCATCGAACACAGCTTGTTTAGAACCTGTAGCAGTACAAATAATATCTGCGCTTTCAATTGCTTCTTTTGGAGTTTTTGCAACATGAATATTTTTATTTATTGTAGACATTTCTTCAACAAATTTTTCAGACTTTGATTGTGTTGGGTTGTAAATAAAAATTTTTTCAATATTTCTTACAGCACATGCCGCTTCGAATTGTGTTTTGCCTTGCGGACCCGCTCCAAAAATTGCTAATACTTTGCTATCTTTTCTGGCTAATAAATCAATTGCGGCTCCACTTCCTGCACCTGTGCGAATTGCTGTCAATGTACTGCCTTCCAACAACGCAATTGCTCGCCCCGTATCTGATTCAATCACTAACACTGCCGCTTGAATGTATGCAAGTCCACGTGATGGATTTTTTGGAAACAATGAAACAACTTTTATAGCCAATGCTTCATCTGATTCTGTTTTCATGTATGCAGGCATGAATAAACTAATCGCGTCATGGCTGGGGATAGATAAATGTATCCGTTGCGGCACATCAGCCGTCCCGTTAGATAAAGAGGCGTAAGCGGTTTTCATCGCTTCTATCGCTTCTTTCATCGGGAGAGTTGTTTTTACATCTTGGGCATTGAGTATTATCATGTGACCTCGTTTGTTGTATCAAAAAAGCGCAGAGGATATTTTATTTTCCTCTGCGCTTTTGTCAATCTTTTTTGACTTAGTCTATTCCCAAATAAGCTTTTTGCACTGTCGGATTCTTTTTCAAGTTTTCGGCACTATCGCTCAACACAATTTGACCTGTTTGCAAAACATAACCGCGATTTGCAATACCTAATGCCATCAACGCGTTTTGTTCTACTAACAAAATGGTCGTACCTTCTTTGTTGATTTGTTGAATGATGTCAAAAATCAATTCAACTAATACAGGTGCAAGACCCATGGATGGTTCATCCATCAGCAGAATGCTTGGGCTTGCCATGAGTGCGCGCCCGGTGGCTACCATCTGTTGCTCGCCGCCGGATAATGTGCCTGCTACTTGTGTGCGACGTTCTTTCAAACGTGGGAAGAGCGTGAAAACTCTTTCCATATTGTTTTGGATTTCCACTTTGTCTGAACGGCTATAAGCACCCATCTCCAAATTTTCTGTGACGGTAAGGCGAGCAAACACACCTCTTCCTTCGGGTACCATTGAGATGCCCTTATAAACCACTTCATGTGATTTATAGTTTGCTAGGTCTTCACCGTTTAGTTTTACTGTGCCTTCACGCGGTTTCAACAACCCAGAAATGGTGCGTAGGGTAGTGGTTTTGCCAGCACCATTTGCGCCAATCAAGGTGACGATTTCACCTTTTTCAATGTTTAGTGAAATTCCCTTAAGGGCATGAATGTTGCCATAATATGTGTGTATGTTGTCAAGTTCTAATAAAGCCATCTTTACCTGCCTACCGGGATTTATTTTCTGAAGCAGTTGCCATGCCTTCAGTGGCGGCACCGCGTCCAAGATATGCTTCAATCACACGCGGATTGCTTTGAATTTCTTTTGGACCACCTTCGGCAATCTTTTCACCAAAATCTAGCACGGTGATTTGTTCACTAATACCCATCACGAGGCGCATGTCATGTTCAATCAACAAAATTGTGATTCCTAAACTGTCACGCAAATCTCGAATGAAGTGCATCATTTCGCCGGTTTCATTTGGATTCATGCCTGCTGTTGGTTCATCTAACAAGAGCAAACCGGGTTTGCTTGCCAATGCACGAGCAATTTCAAGCCTGCGTTGAGCGCCATACGGCAAGTTGCGGGCGATTAAGTCACCGGAGCCTGCTAACCCAACAAAGCGTAACAATTTTATCGCTTCATCGTGTGCGGCTTTTTCGTCATCGTGATAGCGTTTTGTACGAAGAACTGCATCAAGCCAGCCAGTTTTTAGGTGCGGCTCATAACCGACCATGATATTTTCAAGCGCGGTTAGATTGGAAAATAATCGGATATTTTGATAGGTGCGTGAAATACCCATTTGAGTCACTTGGTCTGGGCGTAAACCATCAATACGGTTGTTTTTATATTTGATTTCACCATGTTCAGGTGTGTAAAAACCAGTGACGCAGTTAAAGAAAGTTGTTTTACCAGCACCATTTGGACCAATCACACTTGAAATTGAATTTTCAGCAACTTCTAGATTCAAAGTATTTACCGCAGTAAGACCGCCAAATTGTTTGGTAACGTTGCTAGCAGAAAGTACAGAAGCCATTACACTGCCTCCTGTTGAGGTGTAGGTTCTATCAGGTCTTCATGGAATTCCCGCTTATGCGTTTCTTCGGGCCAGAAGCCTTCCGGACGAACTTGCATCATTACCACTAACAGTGCGCCGTAAATCAAAAGACGGTATTCTGAAAATTCGCGTAAGAGTTCAGGCAAACCTGCTAGTAATAGTCCACCAACAAACACACCAGGAATGCTACCCATACCACCGACAATAATCAAAGCAAGCACGTTGATTGAAATCAACAAAGAAAAACTATGCGGATAAATCGTCCCAAGTTTGATAGCCAAAATCGTACCGCTCAAACCTGAGAATGCCGCACCGGTTGCGAACGCTAATAACTTTGTGGCGACCAAGTTAATGCCCATGGCTTGTGCCACATCTTCATCTTCACGCATGGCTTTCCAAGACCTGCCAAGCCGTGAATCGCGTAAGCGTTGGCTGATAAACAACGCCAAAATACAACCTGCTACAATCAGATAATACAATGTCTGTGGTTTGTTCAACAGCACCCCTAAAAACTCAGGAGGTGGAATGGTAACAATCCCTTGCGAACCGCCGATGTGTGGTTTTAAGAAATCTGATAGTGCTAAAATGCGGATGATTTCACCAAACCCAAGAGTTACAATGGCTAAGTAGTCTCCACGTATGTTTAGCACAGGGATACCTAAGGCTACACCAGCCATGACACAGATGAAAATACAAACTGGTAAAGCCCACCAGAAATTCCACTCAAATGCTGTGCTCAATTGACCAGAAAGACTGGTAAGCACGCCGACTGTATAAGCACCGATTGCATAAAAAGCAACATAGCCTAAATCCAGTAAGCCTGCAAAACCGACCACGATGTTTAACCCCAAACCCATCAAGATGAACAATCCAGTCACATTAACGACTTCGGTCAAGTAAAGCCCAAGCAAAACGGGTAGATAAAGAACAAGCAACAGTAATAAGCCGTACCCTAAGATGCGAAGCGAACGCTGTCTAGTTTCTGGCATTTTCTGAATTTGTGAATTAACTTTAGAAGAATTCGATTCCCAAAGAAAATTACTAAGTGTGACCACCAAAAACACCACAATGGCACCATTGAACGAAAGCCCTTTTTCAATGCCTCGCCCAAACATCCATGCAACGGCAGAATTCACTTGTGGGAAATTTGATAATGTCACTTGGATGATTTGTTGCATTAATCCGAGGAACACCATAACCGTCAAACCCAAGGATACTGCCTTACGGATTCTTTGTGGCAGGATGTAAACCACGCCTCCAAACACGCCTGCTAGGGTTACTGTTACTACTAATTCTACTAAGCCTGCGGGGACTCCATCTTCAAAGGTTAATATTTTTACTAAAGCAGGTGAGGCATTTACAAGGGTTTGACGCAAATCAAACGCATCTACTGCATAAGTTAGTAGGCTCATGATTAAAGCGAAAACCAAACCAGTGAGGAAACTACCAGCGATGCCGAGCAGTTTTGAGGGCTGGCGCGCTGCTGAAAAATACGATGCTACTATCACAGTCAGGAAGAGCATCGTCCAGCCCATAGAGAGGCTACCGGCGATAATATCGCGTGAGTCAAATTGTTGCAACATGCCTACTAACGCAATGAGTATGCCAGTAATACCAGCTATTGCCCCAAGTTGAATGGCTTTTAGCCAATCGAAGCGATTTTGTGTTGACATTGGCAACTCCTTTAGGCTTTCGTTTTGCTTAACCGCTCGCCTAAAATACCTGTCGGGCGGAAGATGAGAATCATGACTAGCATAGTGAATGCAATCACGTCTTTAAGTTGATAAGGAGCAGGGATGCCAAGACCATCTAGGAAGAGGGTGGGACCAAGCGATTCGAAAATTCCGAGGAAGAGTCCGCCAAGCATGGCACCGGGCGGGTTGCCAATTCCACCTAACACAGCGGCAGTAAATGCTTTGAGACCTGGAATAAAACCCATATAAAACGTCACGATACGGAACATGAAGCAGTATAAAACACCTGCCGCCCCAGCGAGTGAAGCGCCAATGACAAATGTGCGCACGATGATTTTATCTACATCTATACCCATGAGGGCGGCTACACTTTTATCTTCAGAAACTGCACGCATGGCTTTGCCAGTTTTTGTGTATTGAACAAAGAAGGCAAGTGCCGCCATCATAAGCGCGGCGGCGATGATGACAATCACCTGAATTTTTTGAATTTGGAAACTACCAAAAAGTGGAATGGCACCCTTGATGAAATCAATTTCAGGATAAGCGCGGTTTTGTGTGCCGAATAAACCACGAAATAAATATTGTAAAAAGTAAGATGCACCAATGGCTGTGATGAGCGGTACGAGGCGTGGTGCACCACGAAGAGGACGATAAGCAATTCTTTCCAATAAGATGGCGAGAATTGCCGAAGTGGTCATTGCTGTGAGAAAAATAAATACAATTCCAAGAACGGGGTTTTCTCGTAAGAACCCAGAGCGTTGCATACTGGTAGCAACAAAATAACCAATGTATGCGCCACTCATGAAAATTTCACTGTGCGCAAAATTAATCATGCGCAAGATGCCATATACTAATGTGTATCCAAGTGCGATGAGGGCATAAACACTTCCCTGCGCCAAGCCAAACACAGCAAGGTCAAACCACTGGACGGTTGTATATTTGCCTTGTTGCAAAGTGAGATACGAACCTACAACAATCAGGGTCAAAAGTGCCGCCCCGACCACCCACATAAATACGTCAGTCCAACTGAATCGTTTTAATGATTGCATATGTCTTCATTCCTTTGCAGGGATTTGAAATGAGTCGGGCGCGTGCCGGTCAACGCGC
>JAEURG010000174.1 GCA_016789345.1 Anaerolineales bacterium
AACTATGACAAGAGTTCACTTCATCGGCATCGGAGGTTCAGGGCTTTCTGCCATCGCGCGTTTACTTAAAGAAAGCGGATATGAAGTAACAGGCTCTGACCAAACGCCGAGTCAATTTGCGTTAGATTTACAAAATCAAGGCGTAACGATTTATATCGGGCATCACCCGCGCAATATTGGCAATGCTGAAATGGTGATAATGTCATCCGCAGTAAAAGCAGATAACCCCGAAGTCGAAGCGGCGAAGAAGGCTGGCATCCCAGTCTATAAGCGTTCTGATTTTCTTGGTCAATTGATGGAAAAAAAAGTTGGCGTGGCAGTGGCTGGTACTCATGGAAAAACAACAACGACTGCCATGATTGCTTGGATGTTGTACTCAATGAAACGCGACCCATCTTTTATTGTGGGTAGCACGTTGAATAATTTGAAAGTCAATGCCCATGCTGGTGAAGGTGATGTGTTTGTGATTGAAGCCGATGAATATGACAGAATGTTTTTAGGTTTGAAACCGCAAATTGCAGTCGTCACAAACCTTGAACACGACCATCCAGATTATTTCCCGAAGTTTGAAGACATGTATTCCGCTTTTCAAAGTTTTGTAGATTTATTACCCGAAGATGGCACATTGATTGCTTGTGCCGAAGATGAAGGCGCTGTTTCATTATTAAGTCATGCACGTCGCAAAGGTTTGAATGTTTTATCTTACAGTGTGCAAGGTGAAATGACAATCAATAGTCCGCAATGGTTGCAAGCCCGCACAATAAAATCAAATTCGCGTGGTGGTTTTGATTTTTCTGCAACAACAAATTTAGACTTATCTACAACCATGAATGTTTCTTTGCAAGTGCCAGGTGAGCATAATGTTCGCAATGCACTCGCGGCGTTATCTGTTGCGGCGATGCTTGGTCTTCCACTTGATGAAGCCTCAAAAGCATTAAGTGAATTTACTGGAACGGGTCGCCGTTTTGAAATTCGCGGTGAAAAGAATGGAATTATTTTTATTGATGACTATGCTCATCATCCCACTGAAATTCGCGCTACGTTGGCAGGTGCAAAGGCTCGTTATCCAACCTCGCGCATTTGGGCTGTCTGGCAACCGCATACCTATTCACGCACAAAAACTTTGATGATGGATTTTTCCCGCGCTTTTTCTGATGCTGATGAAGTATTGGTGACTGAAATCTACGCTTCACGCGAGCCTCAGCAGGATTTTTCATCCGCAGAAGTGGTTAGTCTGATGCCTCATGCTTCTGCTCGTTATAGCGGTTCGTTGAATGAAACAAAAGATTATTTGCTGAAACATTTGCGCTCAAATGATGTTGTACTTGTCTTATCCGCTGGTGATGCGGACAAATTAAATACAGAGTTGTTGAAAGAAATATAAAACAAGAAATTATGTTTATGACCAAATTAAATTCCGCACTTGAAATATTACGCCCGCAATTTGGGAATGCCGTGCAAGAGAATGTATCTCTCGCACCATATACTTCCGCACGCATTGGCGGACCTGCGGATGTTTTGGTTACTGTTAAATCAAAAGACGAACTTGCGAATGCAATCCAATTAATTTGGGATAACAACATTCCTTACACAATTCTTGGTGGCGGCTCCAATGTTTTAGTCAGTGATGATGGTTTTCGTGGAGTCGTGATTTTGAATCGTGCAAAGGAAGTGAAGTTTGAGTTGGGCACCCAGCCTCAAGTCTGGTGTGAAGCGGGGGTTGTCATCAGCAATTTATCAAGAAGATGTATTGATAAAGCCTTATCAGGTTTGGAATGGGCATGTACGGTTCCCGGCACAGTGGGCGGGGCAGTGTATGGCAATGCTGGCGCGTATGATGGTGATATATCTCATAATTTAATTTGGGCAGAAGTAATCACTGAAAATGGAATTGAAAAATATTCTGTTGAACAAATGAAATATAGTTATCGTAGTAGTGTGATGAAACGCAATGAAATTAAAATGGTTGTCCTTTCAGCTTTGTTGGGATTAAAAAATTCAACGAAAGAAGAAGTGTCTGTTAAAATTAATGAATTCAGTGAACGCCGAAAGTTAACACAACCGCCAGGTGCAAGTATGGGTTCGATGTTTAAGAATCCTGAAAATGATTTTGCAGGACGATTAATTGAAGAGGCAGGTTTAAAAGGCACGCGCATCGGCAATGCTGAAATCAGCACGGTACATGGAAATTTTTTTGTCAATCACGGTGAGACGAAAGCAAGTGACGTTCTCGCTTTGATTCAGTTGGCTCAAAAAACTGTCAAACAAAAATTTAATGTTGATTTGGAATTAGAAGTTGAGTTAGTTGGCTTTTAGAAAATGATGATGACGAAGAAACTTAAAGTTGCAGTGTTATTTGGAGGTCGTTCAGGTGAACATGATGTTTCACTGATGTCTGCGCGTTCTGTGCTTTCTGTTTTAGATTCGCAACGCTATGAAGTTTTCCAAATCGGCATCACATTAGATGGCAATTGGTTAACAGGCGAAAATGTTTTAGAAGCCTTTGAAAAAAATGACCTCAAAGATTTGAATCGAGTCATTCCGCCAACTGAACCTGCTTCGCGTCAATCCGTGTTTATGGTTCGTTCAACCAAAACTGGTGAAAAATTGGAAACATTATCTGCGATTGATGTTTTCTTCCCTGTTTTACACGGACCATTCGGCGAAGATGGCACAATTCAAGGTTTGTTTGAACTTGCTGATGTTGCTTACGTTGGTGCGGGTGTTGCTGGTTCATCCGTAGGTATGGATAAAGCCATTTTCAAAGATGTAATGCGTGCCAACAATATTCCAATTGTGGATTCGATTTTGGTGTTAAGAAACGAAATTGAAAATAACATGAACGATGTAATTGCAAAAGTAGAAGCGATGGGTGAGTATCCATTCTTTACTAAACCTGCAAACTTAGGCTCATCAGTTGGAATCAGCAAATGCAATTCACGTTCTGATTTGGCTGAAGGTTTGATGGATGCCGCTCGTTATGACAGACGCATCTTAATTGAAAGAGGCGTTGGTAACGTGCGCGAAGTGGAAGTAAGCGTCTTAGGCAATGAAGATGTGCAAGCCTCGGTGTGTGGTGAAGTATTGCCCAGCCGCGAGTTTTATTCTTATGAATCAAAATATGTAGATGGCACTTCTGGATTAATCATCCCTTCACAATTGCCGAATGAAATCACAGAAAAAATTCGTGAATATGCCATTCGTGCTTACAAAGCAATTGATTGTGCAGGCATGGCACGCGCAGATTTTTTTGTTGAAGTTGGTTCAGGAAAAATTTATATAAACGAATTAAACACGTTGCCAGGTTTTACTTCAATTAGTATGTATCCAAAATTATGGCAAGCCAGCGGATTATCCTACGCCGAATTGGTAGATAAATTAATCGAACTGGCTTTAGAGAGAAAAAAACAAAGAGATAACACAGAACGTCGGAGAACTGCATGAGTAACAAACGTGAATTAACCCGCGCCGAAATTGTGCGTCAACGCCGCAATGAACGCGCCGCAAAAGAAATGACTCAAATTGCACAACAAGCCACCAAACCGATGGTGAAGGTTTCTTCACGCACATCTACCATTCCGATGAATGTCTATTCGCCAACCAAGCAAAAACAAAAACGCCGTTTTAATTTGTCACTTGGTTTGCCCGAAATGCACTTTCCAAAACCAAAAATCACATTGCCAAATTTCCGCATCAATGCCAATTGGCGATTAACTTCTTTGGTGATTGCATTGGTATTAGGCATTTCAATTTATTTATTGTTTACACTTCCATACTTTTATGTTCCGCAAGCCACAGTGCTTGGCAACAATCGCATCACGCGTGAAGAAATCAATGCCGTTAGTGGTGTCATAAATCAATCCATTTTTTTCGTGCAACCAGAAGAAGTGCAAAAAAATATATTAATGAATTATCCAGAATTGCTTTCAGTGCAAGTGAATGTATACTTGCCGAATCATGTTTACGTCACAGTAAGTGAGCGCGTGCCTGTCATCTTGTGGCAACAAAACGAAGGTTACACTTGGATTGATTCAACAGGTGTGGCATTTCGTCCGCGTGGAATTGCGGAAAATTTAATATTCGTCAATGCCATTGATACACCGCCTGCTGGAGTTGCTGTAGAAAATAATCCGACTCCATATATGCAAAAAGATTTAGTAGATGCAATCACGCTTCTTTACCCGCTTTTGCCTGCTGGCTCCACTTTGACATTTTCTTTGGCTGACGGTTTATTCTGGCAAGACCCACGCGGCTGGACTGCATCATTCGGAACGTCCGCACATGATATGCCTTTGAAGATTCGTGTGTATCAATCATTAGTTGATTCATTAATCGCCAGTAGAAAGATTCCGAGTTACATCAGCGTTGCACATGCAGATGCTCCGTATTATCGTTCGGCAGAAATCCCCGTTATTGAAAGTACAACCGATGAAAGCATAACCGTAGACGAATAATTGGTGAAATAAATATTATGGAAGAAATTGTAGTAGGCATAGACGTAGGCACAACCAAAGTCTGTACACTCGTTGGACGAGTGGAAGATGATGGCAATGTTCGCATTCTTGGCGTAGGCATTGAACCTTCGGCTGGGATTCGTAAAGGCATTGTGGTTGATTTAGCCGCCGCGTCTCAAGCCATTAAACGTTCTGTAGAAAAAGCAGAAAGCACATCCAGTTTAGAGATTACAACCGCATTGGTCAGTTTGGCTGGTGCGCATGTTTCTTCTGTAAACAGTCGTGGTGCAACAGGCATTCCCGGAGGAATCATCAGCATTCACGACCTTGCACATGCTTTAGACCAAGCCCAAGCCATTGCCATTCCACATGACCGTGAAATTGTGCATGTCATTCAACGTGGCATTTCAGTAGATGGTCAAGAAGGGATTAAGACTCCCGTTGGTATGCACGGCTTCAAACTTGAAGTGGAGACTCACATCATCACTGCCGCAAGTGCAACAGTAGATAACATTCGTCAAAGCGTAAGTGCGGCAGGTGTTGAGATTCAGCAATTTGTTTTGAATCCACTTGCTTCGGCAGAAGTGGTATTGACAGAACAAGAACGTCAAGCAGGTGTAGCCGTTTGTGATATTGGTGGCGGCACAACCGATTTAGCCATTTATGTTGATGGTGATGTATGGCATACGATGGTTTTAGCAGTCGGTGGCAATCACATCACGCAAGATATTTCACATGGACTTCGCTTGAATCTTTCTCAGGCAGAAGAAGTGAAGAAGCAACAAGGTCATGCCGTTAGGTCAGAGATTGGAAGCGAAGAGTATTTCTTAATCCGCCCATTTGGTGAAGATAAAGATGTACGCATCAATCGTCAAGATTTGGCACATATCATCGAAGCGAGAGTAGAAGAAACATTCGGATTAATTTTGCAAGAGATTAAACGTTCTGGTTATGATGGTTTACTACCAGCAGGTATGGTGTTAACTGGTGGAACATCCGCATTGCCGGGCATTAGCAAAGTTGCCAGCGAAGTGTTAGGAATGCCCGTCCGAACTGCACAACCACAAAATTTGAAAGGCTTGGTTGATAAATTAAATTCACCAATGTATTCAACCAGTATTGGTTTATTGAAATGGGCAATTGCCATGCACGACCATCAAGTGGTGATTTCAAGCGGAAACAAAAAACGAAGAAACAGAAACGAGTCGCAGGTCAATTTTGATGCGATAAAGAATTGGATGAAGAGGTTGTTGCCATGAAGTATTGTCGAAGAGTCAAAAGTCATAGGTCAAAAAATGTCAAGTGTTTTACGACCTGAGATTTGTAATTTGTGACTGTTGTACCCTGTTAAAAAATCAAGTTTTCGTTTAAGATAAGGCATATTCTTTGCCAGGAGAATAAAATGGACTC
>JAEURG010000215.1 GCA_016789345.1 Anaerolineales bacterium
TTTCTTCGCCATCGTTTCAGTTTACATACTGGATAAAAAATCGTCAATAGCAACCATTCTTTAGGATGTCTCTGTCATCGTTTTGATATTTTCAAGCGGCGTTTGGATGACTAAATCACAGCCCGGCCAGATAGCATCCACCCCCGCCTCTTTCGCGCGGACAGTTGCTTCTGCTATTTGACCTTTATCTCCCCGCCAAATTGTTTCTACGGGATCAAGATTTCCCAATAGCAATGTATCTTTCAAAGCGGAACGAGCTGTGACCAAATCCACAGTCTGGTCAATGGAAATTGCATCCGCTCCCGTTTGACTCAGCAAATGTAAACCATTGGTCACATTCCCACATACTGACAAAACAATCGGCTTGGATAATCTTTCAATCAATAATTTTTCAGCAGGCAAAACAAATTGTTCATATTTTGCAGGACCAATAAAACCCGGTGACCCGCCCATGTCGTGAATCGTAATAAAGTCCGCCCCTGCTTTTTTGTATTCATCTGCAATATTTGCTAAGAAAGAAGAAAGATGAAAGAGTGCATCTAAAACTGCTTGTGGTTCTTTCTTCATCTCAATAAACAAGTTCTTCGGATTACAAATATATAAAAGCAATGTATATGGACCTGGAATCATCCCCGAAATCACGACATCTTTTCCAATATCTTCTTTTACTAATCCAATTGCTTCACAAATTAAACTCAATCTCCCCTTCTCAAAAATCTCAATGTTTTCTGCAGTTATATCTTTTGTACTTTCAAATAAAACCCTCTTCACTTGTGGAAACATAAACTCGCCACCCTCAAAATAATTTAATTCTGCACCTAACATCTCAGCAGGGGAGCATAAATCCAATGGCAAGGTCGCAGACGGCATTCCTGTCAGCTTAAATGTACTCGCCGCAGCTTTCGCCATCTTCTTCGCATCTTTATGAATTTCATGCAAAGCTAAACCTTCTTGCTTAAGTCCCTCTTCCGTAATATGAATCAACCCGCTAAAAGCAGGTTGTTCACCAATCTTTTTACCAGAGAGTAAGTCAAGAATTTTTTCGCGCATTATGTGCAATATTTTTATAAAAAACTGTTTGAGATGTCGAAGTATCCAGCGTCGGGCAGTTCGCCCTGCGAAGACGGGTGCACGCTTTTTTCGGCGGCTTTTTTATCTGAGCACTTATTGACAATCACCTAACCATTTCATCTCGGCAAGCCCGAAAGATGATTTGATAGGATGTGTTGTAGGATTTTCCACATATAACCATGCATATTCATAAGGTTCGGAAACAAACTCTACTTTTTGACTTAAATCCAGTTGTCCTTGCACAATGAAAATTATCTCGTAAATACCAGGGTCAGCAAATACGAGAGGGAATACAAGTGTAACAGCGTCACCAGGGTCAAGTCTCAATGAACCTTCATCTCGATTAATGATCATATCCTTCGTTGAGCTATCTATTGTCTTTACTGGAAAATAGATGATGGGAACTCCTCCCATTCCAGGAATGTCAAAAAAACTGATTTCCGAAATTTCATTTTCGAATGGAGGAGCCTTATAGCTTTTTACTTGCACTATTGCATTTGTTATTACTAATGGACGCTCTGTAACAATGTCGAAAGAGTAGCTCTTTCCTTGAGCATCGTCTTTCATTGATGATGTATCGAATTGCTCACTAGATCCACCATAGTCTATAACTACACATTTTGTTGATACAACCCCAAATTCTGTGCCATTAATTTCAGTAAAGAAAAGCGGAGTTTGCATGACCTCTAACCCATTGTTAATGTGTAAAGTATATCTGACAGATGCGGCAGAACTATTTTGAAGGTAATAATTTACAGAAACCGCAAGTATTCCCCCGACACAACCGCAAAGTGCAACTGTTAAACTAAAAATTCCTGCAATTATAGATGCCCTAATAGTTACGCTCTGTCCACTCCACCATTGTTTGAGAGTTTTTTTATCTGACATTCTCATATTCCTCTGCAAGGTGACAAGTTTTTAGCCAAAGAAATTTGGGACTTTACAGAATTATATTCCACTTATGATTACTGCTCTCTGTTCTCTACTCTCTTATCACTTCACTGCCTTTACAATCGCCGCAATATGTTCTGGAGTATTTCCACAACAACCACCAACGACTTTCGCTCCCAACTCAACATACTTTTTTGAAAAATTTGCCATATCTTCTGGACCCATGTCATACACGCCTTGTTCAGTTTCAATATCCATGTGTGGAACTCCAGCATTCGGCTTCACCCATAATGGAAAGTTTGGCACAGTCGCCGCATATTCTTTTACAACTTCTTCCATCTTTTCAAGTGTGCTTCCACAATTTGCACCGACGAGAGTTGCTCCCATTTCTGTATATTTCTTCATCACATCTTTTGGCTTCACGCCCATCATCGTGCGCGTGCCTCTGTCATAACTAAAGGAAACAACAATCGGCAAATCTGTTGCAGACTTTGCGCCTTCAAATGCGGCAGTTGTTTCTTCAAATGAAAACATGGTTTCGATTAATAATAAATCTACACCACCATCTGCTAAGGCTTTGGCTTGTTCTGCAAATGTCGCCTTCACATCTTCAAACTCAAGCGGACCATACGGTTTAAGAATCGCACCCACAGGTCCCATTGACCCAGCCACAAGTCCATTATTTAATGAAGCGGCTTTTCGTGCAATTTCAGCCGCGCGGATATTAACTTCAGGAGTTCTGTCTTGATATTTAGAATCTTTCATGCGCATTCTGGTTCCCCCGAAAGTACAAGTCAAAATAATGTCTGACCCTGCTTGAGCAAAGGAAGAAGCGAGTTTCAAAAGTGTGTCGGGGTCGTCAATAATTAAATCCTCTGGTGGCTTGCCAGGTTTGAGCCCCATCTGTTGTAAATTGGAACCTGTTGCTCCATCTGCAACTAAAATTTCACCACTGTTTAATCGTTCTAAAAATTTATTCATGTATCCTCCGTAGTGGCACGATATATCGTGCCACTACAAAATTATTTCGGCATAAAATTTTTCGCCATCGGATCCGCTACTCGATTCGGAATCAAATGTGCAATGTGTGGAAACGGCTCACTCATGTGCGGGAAACTCGTTGCCAACATAAATTGATTTTGAAACTCAGGGTCAGTGGGCAATTCAAATCGTTCCACTTTGCGAGTCACTTCATCAATCTCATTTCGTTTTTCAACATTCAACAGTGCAATGCGCGCGCCATCACCAGCGGCATTTCCAACCGCATAAACATTTTCCAAATCACAATCGGGGATCAAACCAATCAACATCGCTTTTTCTTTATCAATATAACTTCCAAACCCGCCCGCCAAAATCACTTTATCGGGGTCTTGTAAACCAAAACGTTTTAACAACGTGCGCGATGCAGTAAACAATGCGGCTTTCGCCAATTGGATTTGACGAACATCTTGTTGAGTCATGGGGATGTCGCGACCTATAGATGTTTCCTCCGCCCAAGCAATGACATACTCCCAGCCGCTTTCTCCCTTTCGAATCCGCTTCGACTCTAGCCCTTGCTTGAACTTGCCACGAGAATCAACTATTCCCGCCCGAAATAATTCCGCCACTCCATCAATGATAGCGGAGCCACAAATTCCTTTAACTTGACCTTTGAATTCGGCATGATCTGTATTCCAACCATCCACACCGATAACTTTATATTTTGGTTCAAGTGTCTTTTCATCAATGACAATGCGTTCCATTGCTCCAGCCGCCGCACGCATCCCATATTCAACATGTGCACCTTCTAGTGCTGGACCTGTTGGTGTAGAAGTACAAACCAAACGTTTGCGATTTCCTAAAATTAATTCTGCATTTGTACCAACATCAATCAATAACCAATTTTCATCTTGCTTATGAGGTTCTTCAGCAACAATCATTGCGCTTGTATCTGCTCCTACAAAAGATGCAATTGTTGGAAGTACATGAATATTTCCCGATGAATTAATATGCAAACCCAACTCACGTGCTTTGATATCCATAGATTTATGAATCGTTGGCACAAATGGAGCCAGTCCCAAATCTTTTGGATGCAAATTCAACAAGACATGGTGCATGGTTGAATTACCAACCAAGACCATTTCCAAAATTTCGTGCATTTTGATTTTTGCAGTATGCGCGGCTTGTTTCAGTAATTTATTTAATGTGGAAATAATGGCTTTATGTAATTTCTCTAATCCATCTGGATATTCAATCGTGTATTGAATACGAGACATCACATCTTCGCCATACACAATCTGCGGATTCATTTCAGATTCAGATGCAAGCACTTCTCCAGTTCGTAAGTTACACAAATACAAAGCGACTGTTGTTGAGCCAATATCTACTGCCGCGCCATAACTATCTTCTACATATCCCGCTTGCACTTCGATGACTTCTTTATCTTGCCAAACAGAGACAGTGACATTCCATTTTGAGTCGCGTAATGTTTTTGATAAACCGCGCAAACATTGATAATCAATATCCAATTCATGCCAACGTGGAACTTTTGCATCCACACCGCGAACAAGTTGCATGGAGGTTTCTAAACCTTTGGCGAGTCT
>JAEURG010000231.1 GCA_016789345.1 Anaerolineales bacterium
ACTTAATTTATAAGGTATTTCACTCTTAATGATAACCACTCTACCAACTCTAAAAATTTTGCCAATTGATAACGTCATTTTGCATGAAGACCATGACATGCAAAGAAGTTTGCCATTAATTGAAAAACTTCGTGCGGCGGGGATTATGCGGAATCCGCCGATTGTGATGCCACTGACTGACGGTTCAAATCGTTATATGGTTTTGGATGGTGCGAATCGAGTCACCTCATTGTTAGAAATGGAATTTCCGCATATTGTGGCGCAAGTGGTGCAACCCAATGACCCGAATGTCAATTTGCAAACATGGAATCATATTTTGTGGGGCATGAATCCCAAAACATTGATGAGTGCTTTGAAAAAAATTAAAGGCACAAAACTTGTAAAAGTTAATTCTAGAAAATCAATGGATGCGCCCAAATACATGCCTGTCAACATCCGTTTGCCAGATGGCGCGTTGCATTTATTATTAGAAGAACCTGCTGATTTGCCGAGTCATATCAAAACTTTACATGCCATTGTGAATGCTTATAAAACTCGCGCTTCATTAGATAGAACGAGTCAAACTTTAATTGATACATTTCGTGGCATTCACAAAGATTTAACTGCACTTGTCATTTTCCCGCATTTCAAAATCCGTACTTTGCTGAAACTGGCTGGTCAACAAGTTGTACTGCCAACAGGCATTACCCGTTTCACTGTTTCGCCACGCGCTTTGCATTTGAATTATCCACTACATGAATTATCCAGCGGAAAACCGATTGAATATAAACAAGAATATCTCCAACAGTGGATAGATGAACGGGTCAAAAAAAAAGGCGTGAGACTGTATTCCGAAGCGACGTTTTTGTTTGATGAATAACCGCTTCTTTATCTGACTTCAACTTGTTTTTTGAAATTAGATTTTTTATTTGCTTATATTTTGTTTTGGAAATATGAAACGCCACACAATGTCTTGTGGTGTGCTTAAAAATTTAGTTTGAGTTGTATCTTGACTGTATCGCCCTCTTCAAGGTTTTCTTTTTTACGCACAACTACTTTAAGTGGTACAAGATACAAGCCATCTTTTGGGAATAATGAAGTGGTGAACTCTGTTTTCCCGATGCGAACTGTAACAGGAATCACACCCCAGCCATACGTCACAAGTGCCGAGACGGATTTTATCTCCTGACTTTGTTTCTTTGGAACTTGCACAAAGAAAAATGGAGAGGGTCCCTTCCAAAAAATAATTTTGCCAGAAAATTTAATATCCATAAAGATAGTATATCAATCAGTTTAAAGATAAGTTGTAAATCTGCGTGTAGGCAAACACTTTTTTCCACACATATCATCACAACTGAAATAACAATATAAAAAGAACTCGGAGGTTTAATAAACCTCCGAGTTCTTTAATTAGCCGACCTTAGAATCTTCTCCATCGCTTTTCCTTTGGCGAGTTCATCAATCAGTTTATCCATATAGCGGATTTTTTTCATAAGCGGGTCTTCAATTTCTTGCACACGGACTCCACACACCACGCCTGTGATTAACGAAGCATTTGGATTGATAGCAGGCGCTTGAGCAAAAAAGGTTCTTAAATCATTTCCCTTCTTGATTTGCTGTTGCAAACCTGCTTGGGTATAACCAGTCAGCCAACAGATGACTTGGTCCACTTCTTTTTTTGTACGATTTTTACGTTCTGCTTTTTGAATATACATTGGATAAATACTGGCAAATGTATATCCAAAAAGCCGCTCATTATTCTTGTTATTCATTGGTAAAAACTCCTTTTAACTTTTACTTTGCAAGAAAACGCCAAACAGTTTACGTTATACTATTTTGGAAATAATAGCACAAGTCTCTATGTTTTTCTGCACATAATCTTCCAAAACTTTGTTGCAGGTGATTCTTCTACTATGGTTGCCTCAACCAATCCAAATGGCTCAAATTCCTCTTTGATGGATTCTTCATCATAGAAGAAGAGTTCTACACCATCTTTCGTTTTGAAAAGGTCTTTACCCAATTTTTCGCCTACGCCATATGTGCTGGCGTGCTTCGTTATCGCTGTAAAGACCATGACACCACCACTTTTTAACTGAGCATTGCAGTTTGTAAGTAGTTGTTTCCTTTCATTTGACTTCAACAAGTGAATCAGTGCATGACAGAAAATTCCATCGTAAATGTCTTGGTCAAATGGCATGTCGCTAATAGAGCCGTGAAAGACTTTGATTTCATTTCCGAGTAGTTGGTAAGCCAGTTCTATTGCTGTTTTTGAGATTTCAATTCCAGTAACTTCAAATCCACTATCAAGAAATGGTTTCGCATTTCTTCCGTAGCCAAATCCTGGTATCAAGATTTTTTGAAAGCCTAGACTTTTGAAATGCTCAAAAGTTTCACTTGCTGATATTGTTGGTTGTTCTCCCCACATAATCTGCTTGTTCTTGAACGCTTCTTTCCAGAACTCATCCATGTTTTGTGTTTCCTCGAAATTTTACAAATCACCTAGTATAGCTTCTGGATGATGTAGATAGTCTTGCACGGTTTCATAATATCTGCCCATGTGGATTCCATCCATAACGGCATGATGCCCTTGAACACTTAGTGGCATCTTTAATGTATCGCCTTCTTTGAAATATTTTCCCCATGCAAAGCGGGGGATAGAATCGGCTGGGTGTAATTGCATGGGATGATTAAAACTGGTGAATGATACCCAAGGGATGGGACTCATATACAACGCATCATCCCCTTCAGGAGTGTTGAGTGCTAGGTCTCGATGTGCTTTCACATCCGCAATATTTTTTTCAGCCCTGCTTGCAAACTCGGGAAAATCCTCAACATACTCAACATGACAAAAGCCGAAAATATCTTCGTCAATCAATATTGAAAAACCAGGGTTGACAATTTCGTGTTCTACAACTTGATCTCCTCGAATCCGTTGCTTGAATTCTGGAATTGCATTTGAAGCCCGAGCGATTACATACACCATAGATACAGTCAATGAATATCCATTGCGCTTCACAAATGGATAAAATGCTGTCACATCAACGTTTACACACATACTGAAATGAGGGTGATTAAAGCTACTAAATAATTTAAAATGATTGCGTCGAGACCAAGTCTGCATATCAATGTAGCGCATGTTTCACCTCATTTTATGAGAAGATTTCGTCCTAGCCAGATTGTCCAGATGGGAAATAGTATATAAGTTCCGAGCCATCCAAAAAATGCAACATAGAGATACCACGGCATAGACTCCATGCTGTCAATGCCTGCGAGTATTCCTGGAATACCGAGCAGGCCAACTGCCATGAATGCTCCTGTAACAATCCCAAATATGACCAAGTTTTGTGGCAATGTATCACTGGGTAATAAGGCATAACAAAATGTCACTAGCCATAACCCGATTAAAGCGTTCCCGAGACTCGAATACCACCCAGCCAGCAGAAAGCCTGTGAAGTCATAAATAATTAGTATTGATCCAATGATGGTAAAAATCGCACCAACTGCTACAAAAGCAAGTGCAATTTGACTCATCAGAGGTGATTTAGCATGATGTTCAGCATACATTCCCCATGCCAGAATCATGCTTAAGATGCCAATCACACTATTGAATACATCATTGACTTTGCCAAAAGATGGGTTTACTGTATACATTAAAATAAGCAATATCACTGCAAGGATAACTGCAGCCCCTGTTATGATGGCGACCCAGCCAAGAGTGGGAGTTGAGAAGTTGTTTGTTGTCATAGTTTTTTTCTCATTTACTTGAAACAGATTTAACGATATACCAATAGCCAAACTAAGAATTATATCCAACCACTTTATTTAATCCGCGCTTACTGGACTTGTTTGTGGTCTATCTTCCAATTTGATTCGTGGAGCAATGAACACTGCAATTAACGAAAGTGCGGCGGCGATAAATCCAATCACAAAAACTAAATTGATTGCATTGGCAACGGCGAGTCGCACGCCTTCGTCAATCAAAAGTTGGGATGTAGTAGGCTCTAAAAGTTGAGTCACCAAGTTTGGGTCAAGACCCGAAGCGGTTAAATTCGATGTGAGTCGAGTTGCTAGGGCGGCGCCCATCACACTCACGCCTAATGTTCCGCCCATCGAACGGCTGAATTGCATAAATGATGTTGCCGTGCCGAGATATTTTCTTTCAACAGTTGTTTGTACTGCAATCAAAAATGGTGGAATGCAAAAGCCCATGCCGATGCCTAATAAACCTAAGAAAATCATCATCCATGTTTGCCCTGTGTTTGCTGAAACGGTTGCCATACAAAATGATGCGGCGACAACTAAAATTGTACCGAGCCATGCTAATTTAAGATAACCAACTTTTAGTAATAAGCGTGTGCCAACGATGCTCCCCGCTACCCAACCTAATAACAATGGTGTGATGGTGATGCCTGCTTGCATGGCGTTTGTATTTAATACCGATTGCACAAATAATGGTGTGAATGAAATAAAACCATATAACGCCCAACCCGTTAACATGCCGTGAAAAATTGTCGCAAAAAATAAACGGTCTTTGAAAAGATGAAGTGGCACTACAGGGTCGGATGCGCGAAGTTCAACCCATAACAACGCGATGAATAAAATGATGGATACCCCAATTAATATCAAACCACTTGATGATTCAAATTCCAAGCCAAGTAATAACGCGATGACAGCGGCTGAAAGTAAAACCGCTCCGGCATAATCTATTGCGCGTCTTTCTTGACCTTGAGCCTGTTCGTGCCAACCAAACATCACCAACGCCCCAGCGATTGTGCCTGGAAAGATGTTGATTAAGAATACCCAATGCCATGAAAGTTGTTCTACGATAAACCCGCCGAGCAGTGGACCGATAATAGATGAGACACCCCACACACCAGAAAATACGCCTTGAATGCGTGAGCGTTGTTCAAGCGTAAACATTTCACCAATTAAGATAAATGCAATTGGCATAATGCCACCTGCACCGATTCCTTGCAAGCCGCGTGCGATAATCAATTCGGTCATGCTGTTTGCAATGCCGCACCAAACTGAACCTGCTAGAAATAACCCCATTGCAATGATATAAATTTTTCTTCTGCCGTATAAATCAGAAAGTTTTCCATATAAAGGTACGGTGGTAGTTGAAGCCAGCATATACGCGGCGAACACCCATGAATACTGTTCCAACCCGCCCAATTGACCGACAATAGTCGGCATAGCAGTTGCAACAACCGTCGCTTCCATCGAAGCGAGGAATAGACTGAGCATAATACCAATGGTGACAATAATGATGCGATTACGAGACATAAAGCCCTTTCAAGTTTTTTATGTCATTGCAAATCTTTTGGTCTCGATACGCGCTTCGCGCACTCGACCAACGGGGTACCTACCATGACAGAGTTGTGTTTTTAGATGTAAGTGAAGAGTTTAATCATACCCCAAATAAACAGGAGACAGTCACTTCGTAAGTGACTGTCTCCTGTAGAGACTCAATTTATTGTTTTGGCTTTGTACCAATTAACCCAAAAATAATTAAAGCCACACTCACGCCGATAATATATTGAGAAATCTGACCAACCAGCCTTGTAAATTCAACTGGGTCTGTGGAGTAGGCTCCCAGCGATGGAACAAACAAGAAAATTGCAAACGCAATCACAATAAAAAAGATTCCCACAATCACCAACCGCCAATTTCTTTGTCGCATAGTTTTTATAACTCCTTGAATGAAATATTATCTTGCTAGAAATAACACATCAATAAGGATGTTGTTTCGAGAACATTTTTTACTTCTTTTGAGGATAGTACATTTTGGCTATTTGCTTTCAGCAACCAAAAAGCCTCCTCGTATGAGAAGGCTTAGGTTTAAGAATTAATTATCAGTTAGTGATGAAGCGTTAAAACTCGTCTTCTTCTTCCCAATCATCATCCTCATCATCGCCATCTTCTTCATCCCATTCGGTGTCTTCGTCTTCATCCCAATCATCGTCGTTGGCGGCGGCACCATCGGCAGGCGAGTAAGTGACACAGCCTGTGTCGGGGTCAAACTCAACAGCGGCGGCGGAACAAAAACCTTCATCGAGAAACACACAATCAGCGTAATGACATTTAATGCGCGGCATTTCAACATCCTCCTAAAGGTTAGGGTTACGAACTAAACGCGTAACCGCAATGATAAAAGTTAATATCATCACAGTTTGCGCGCTAACACAAAACGGACAAAGTGCTTTCAAGACAAAAATTTCTAAATAGATGAGCCATAATACAAAAGCAAAACCAGCCAGCGCAATGGCAAAAAATACTAGCGTGCCATTTTTTTGCAAAAATGAATTTCGATTTTCAAAAAACAAAATGAACAGCAAGGCTATATTTCCCACAGTACCAATCACAGGCACGTCAATTCCGTTAACCACAGAGTATGGGCTAGAAGTGACACTAGAACATGCACCCGAACCCAAACACATGGCATCGTTACCCGTATATTTATAAACGGTCATGTAAATTCCAATTGCCAACCCTATTATCAAAAGCACATACAAAGCACGTACTAACGACTTATCGGTGTTATCCATAAAACCTCATAACAAAATAGCGTCAACTTCCTGACCAGCAGGCACGCATTTTACACCAGCGGGGATAATAAGTAAAGCGTCTGCTTGTACCAAAGATAGCAAATTGCCAGAGCCTTGATGACCCGTTAAAGTGGCGATTTTGACTCCATCTTCTTCACGGATTTTCGCCCGCAGATAACTTTCTCTGCCATCTGATTCGATTTCTTTTTCGCTTCTTACTTTGACTTTGAGTTGATTCTGCTCCATGAAGCCTTTCATCTTCCCCAATGCAGGGCGGACGAAAACCTCAAACCCCACAAATGCCGAAACGGGATTGCCCGGCAAACCAATGAAATTGATTCCTTTATATTCGCCAAACGCCAGAGGTTTTCCGGGGCGCATGTTCACTTTCCAAAAATCCATCTTGCCATTGGATTCGATGACTTCTTTAATAAAATCATACGCGCCTACGCTTACACCTGCGGATGAAAGTATCAAATTTACTTTTTGTTCTACGGCTTGGTCAAATAATTTTGTGACCGCTTCTTTAGAATCTTTTGCCACGCCTAAACGAATCACCTCTACATTTGCATTCTCTAACAAACTTGCTAATGTATAAGAGTTTGAATCTCGAATTTTTCCATCTTCAAGCGGAGCGTTTACCTCTAACAATTCATCACCTGAAGAGAGCAAAGCAACTTTTGGTTTTTGATAAACTTCAACTTCTGCGATGCCCAATGTTGCTAATAAACCTAAATCTTGCGGTTTGAGAATACGCCCTTTTTGCAAAACGATTTCACCGACGTGAATATCTGACCCTTTAGGGCGGACTGAGTCACCTGCATTTATTTTTTTCGTAAATGAAATGCTTTCTGGAATTTTTGAGCCGACAACGTGATGATTTGCATTTACATCTTCTACGGGAATTACAGCATCCGCGCCGTGTGGCATTTGCGCGCCGGTCGTTATCCGCGCGGCTTGACCTTGTTTAAGAATCAGTTTGGGCGAAGACCCTGCTGGGATGTCAGCGACAACTTGAAGTGTAGTCAATGAAGCTGAGTTTGAATCTTCGGCTCGGATGGCGAATCCATCCATCGAAGAATTATCAAATAATGGAAAATCTGAATCTGAAATAATATCTATTGCTAGTACACGATTGGCACATGCAATCAGCGGAATTTTTTCTGTTGCGGTTGTTTGAAAATGGGAGAGGATGCGCTCACGCGCTTCATGGACTGATAGCATATGAAAGCGCCGCGATTATACACCCTAACCGGGATTCGTCCGATGTGCTTCTAAAACATTTGGCAAATTTTCAATGCGGGTTAATACCCTGCTGAGTTGTGTTAAATCGCGTACTTCAATCACCAAATTCAAATCAGCGATGGTACGGCTGGTATTAACTGAAACATTAGCAATGTTGATGTTTTCATCCGCAAGTAATTTTGAAATATCCACCATCAAACCTTGTCTATCATACGCCTTGATTTTTATTGGCACAGGGTAAGTTCTTTCAACATGCCCCCAATCCACTTTTAAAAAACGTTCGTGGTCTTCATTTTTTAATTTCAAAACATTCGGGCAATCTTGTCTGTGAACAGTGACGCCACGTCCGCGTGTGACAAAACCGATAATTTCTTCGCCTGGCATTGGTGAGCAACATTTTGCCATGCTGGCTAACATGTCTTTTAGCCCTACGACTTCAATATTACTTTTTGTTTTGCGTGGTTGTGTGGCTGGCGCGTTAACTTCTAAAATATCTTTGATTTCTTCATCTTGTGAAAATTGTTTGATGATTTTGCTAATGGATAAGTCAGCGGAGCCAAGCGCAATAAATAATTCATCGGGGGTTTTATAGCCAATGTCTCGCGCTAGTTTTTCGTAATTGATTTCTTTTATGCCTAGCCGTTGAATTTCTCGTTCTAGGGTTTCTCGCCCTTGCGATAAGTTTTGTTCATCTTCTTGTTTCTTAAACCACACTTTGATTTTTGAGCGCGCCCGCCCTGTTCGCACTAGACCTAAACTTGTATTTAACCAATCGCGGCTGGGACCACCACGCTTCGCTGTCAAAATTTCAACTTGGTCGCTGGTCTTCAGCTCTTGATATAACGGTACGAGTTTTCCATTAACCTTTGCTCCGCGACAACGATGACCAATATCGGTATGCACATGATAAGCAAAATCAATTGGTGTGGAGCCTGCTGGTAAATCTATAATATCGCCACGCGGTGTGAAGACGTACACCCTATCTTGAAACACATCGCTTTGCATGGATTCAACAAATTCGGTCGCGTCGTTCACATCGCCACGCCATTCCATCATGGCACGTAATGAATTGATTCGTTTTTCAAAATCTTTGTCGGTTACTTTACTACCTTCTTTATATCGCCAATGTGCCGCGATACCGTATTCAGCACTCAAGTGCATCTCGTGTGTACGGATTTGCACTTCTAATGGGCGTTTGTCATCATACATCACTGCCGTATGAAGCGATTGATAAAAATTATCTTTCGGAGCGGCAATATAATCATCAAACTCGCCTTGAATCGGTCGCCATGAAGTATGAATCAAACCCAATGCCGCATAGCATGATGGCACATCTGGCACAATCAAGCGCACCGCTCGCACGTCGTACAGCATGTTAAAAGAACGGTCTTTGCTTCGCATTTTTTTGAAAATCGAATAAATATGTTTTGGTCTCCCGCTAATTTCGGCTTTGATATTATTCTTTTCAAGCAGTTTCAGCAACCTATCTTTAATTTCTTCTAATTGTTTCTCTCTATCAGGGCGACGTTCTGCAAGTTGCTCGGCAATCTCTTTATATTTTTCTGGGTTCACATATCGAAAACTTAAATCTTCTAATTCCCATTTCAATTGCCAAATCCCCAAGCGATTTGCCAACGGCGCAAAAATATCTAGCGTTTCTTGTGCAATTCTTTTGCGCTTATGCTCAGGCATGTGACCTAACGTGCGCATATTATGCAAACGGTCTGCTAACTTAATCAGCACCACACGCACATCTTCCCCCATTGCCAAAAAAGTTTTTCGTAAAGTTTCAGAAACAATATCTTCATTGCGCCCCAACAAAGCGGGTTGCGTAATCGGTTCTTCGTTCCCATTTTCAGTTTCAGGGTGTTGGTCGCCACGCGAAACACGCGGCAAATGCGTTAACTTCGTGACCCCATCAACCAAAACTTTAACAGTATCCCCAAAATCGCGGCGGATATCCGCCATGGTCACTTTTGTATCTTCAACCGTATCATGCAACAAACCAGCCGCAATCACTTCGGCTGGCACTTTCAATTCCGCCAAAATACTTGCCACTGCAATACAATGATTGATATACGGCTCACCCGAGTGACGCTTTTGCTCACGATGCGCTTCTTCCGCCACTGCATAAGCACGCATCACCAATTCTTTATCAGCAACCGAATATGCTTCTGGAAGTTGCTCCAAAAGCCTTTCAAGTGGAATTGCCGCTGTTGCAGATTTCATAAGATAATTTTAACACCGTCCATGTCATTGCGAGGAGGAGGTTGGTTGAGTAGGGCGAGCGATTTTCTCGCCCGTATCGAAACCATAAGTCCGACGAAGTAATCTCTTCGCTTCTTCCTTAAGGGATACTTGATTCTGCTTCGTCAACTTTTTTCTTCGCCCCAACCCCGCGCGGGGATAAATCCGCCGCGCTATTTATACAAAGCCCGCTCAAGCGGACTCAAAAACTTGTATAATTTCATCATGCCTACAAATAATGTAACCCGTTTTTTAGACTCAAGAAAAATCAAATACACTGCTCACGAACTCCCCATCGAAAAAATTGGAGCAGTTGAAGCCGCACAAATTCTGAATGTACCAGAGGCGCAAGTTTTTAAGACCATTGTCACAGTGAGAGAAAAAGGCAAACCTGTGCTGGCAGTTATCCCCGGCGACAGAAGCGTGGACTTGAAATCGCTGGCATCATTTCTCGGCGAAAAGAAAATGTCTCTGCCCACTCAAAACGAAGCCGAAAAATTAACAGGCTTACAAGCAGGCGGAATCTCTCC
>JAEURG010000249.1 GCA_016789345.1 Anaerolineales bacterium
ATTTTGGCATTTATATATTGCCGCTGTCATCAATGGTTTAGGAAATGCCTTTCAATGGCCCGCATATTCTGCCGCAATTTCTACTATGGTTCCCAAAGAACAATACGGGCGCGCAAACGGCATGATGTCTTTGATAGAAGCGGGTCCGGGAGTCATTGCTCCATTGTTAGCAGGGGCATTACTTCCATTCATTGCACTGACGGGCATCTTGTTCATTGACGTATTAACATTTTTATTTGCCATCGGTGTGTTGATGATGGTGCATATCCCACAACCAGAAAAAACTGAAGAAGGTACAAAGGGTCAAGGCAATGTTTGGCATGAAGCCGCGTATGGATTCAAGTATATTTTTGCCCGCCCAAGTTTGCTTGGCTTACAGTTAATTTTCTTTGTCGGTAATTTATTTGCAGGTATTTCATTTACATTAGTTGCCCCAATGATTCTCTCACGCACTGGCAACAACGAAATTATTTTCGGTTCTGTGCAAACGGCTGGAGCAATCGCCGCTGTGATTGGTGGCGTGATAATGAGTGCATGGGGTGGCTTCAAACGTCGCTCACATGGCGTGTTAGTAGGTTGGATAATTTCCGGGGCTGGCATAGCAATTTTAGGTCTAGTAGGAGGCGTGCCAGTTTGGATTCTTGGAATCGCTTTATCTGCTATCGTCGTTCCATTAGTGAATGGTTCCAATCAAGCAATATGGCAAGCCAAAGTTGCACCCGATGTGCAAGGCAGAGTTTTTTCAGCACGCCGTTTAATTGCTTGGTTTACAAATCCAATTTCACCAATCATTGCAGGCACACTTGCAGATTTTGTACTCGAACCACAAATGAGAATTGATAGCACACTTTCGCAAACATTTGGTTGGCTCGTTGGTACAGGCGAGGGCGCAGGCATGGCGTTGATAATTTTCTTCTGCGGTTTGTTAAGTGTTTTGGTTGGCGTGGCAGGCTATTTTGTTCCCGCCATATCCAAAGCCGATACCATGTTACCCGACCATGATGAATTAAAAAAAGCAGAACCACTTCCTGCTTGATGATAAAAAATCCGAGAAAAAAATTCTCGGATTTTTTATTCGCTTCTTTCTACGGGGAAACCTGTGTGCTGAACTTGAACATTTCCATATCGAAATAAAATTGTCTGCGAGTGAAAGATAATCCACTTCTTTCTAACACTCGTTGCGACGCAATATTGTCAGGGTCAGTGAGACCAATAATTTCTTTCAATCCATTTTCAATTCCAAACTTAACTGCTTCTTGTGTTGCTTCAGTTGCATAGCCTTTGCTCCAAAACTGTTTGCTAAATAAATAACCAACTTCGGTTTCGTTTGTATCAGGCAAAAATTCCAAACCATCCCAACCCATCAGTTGACCAGTTTCACGTATTGTCACAGCCCAGTGACCATACTTAAATTTTTCCCAATGTGAATTTTGATGATTAATATATCTCTCAACCTTTTCTATAGACCATGCCGCTTTTGTCGGAAAATAACGAAAGATATTTTCTTCTTGCGTAATCTGAAATAAAGATTCTTTGTCATCTAATGTATAAGGACGTAAGACAAGCCTTTGGGTAGTGATAATGGGTATGTGTGATAATGTATTCATAAGCCAAGTTTATATCAATAATTTGAAATTGGAGAACCCATGAAAATAGCAATCTTCGGTACAGGTGGTGTGGGCGGATATTTTGGCGGCAGACTTGCCCAAGCAGGCGAGAATGTTATATTCATAGCAAGAGGTGAACATCTCAAAGCCATTCAACAAAACGGATTGAAAATATCTTCCATCCATGGAGATTTTGTTGTTCATCCTGCCCAAGCCACTGACTCAACGGAATCAATTGGCACTGTTGATTTAATCATCCTTGCTATCAAAGCCTGGCAATTAGATTCGTCTCTCGAACAAATCAGACCTTTAATTGGTGAGAATACAGCAATTCTTCCTCTCTTAAATGGAATGGAACATATTGATATTTTAGTTTCCGCATTTGGAAAAGAACATGTTCTTGGCGGTTTATGTCGAATCAGTACATTTGTTGAAGGCGCGGGTCATATTCGTCACATGGGAGTACAACCTATCATTTCCTTTGGTGAGTTAGATAACACCAAAACAAAGCGAGTTGAAGCGATTCACAAAATATTTTCAAAGATAGAAAACATGACTGTCGAAATCCCTGCTGATATTCATACCGCTATGTGGGAAAAATTCATTCTAATTTCTAGCACGAGTGGAGTAGGTGCAGTCTCACGCATGCCAATCAATCAATATCGTGATATTCCAGAATTTAGAACTATGCTCATTCAAGCAATGCATGAGACAGAAAATGTTGCTCGTGCACGTAGTGCTTCAATTGCAAGTGACTTGGTTGATGGAATTATGAAGCGAATAGATGCGACACCAACAGGCATGTTAACTTCTATGCAAAAAGATATCATGGAAGGTCGCCCATCTGAATTAGATAATCAAATCGGCGCAGTGATTCGTATCGGAAAAACAGTTAATATCCCAACACCAATCCATGAAAAAATATATGCTGAATTATTGCCACTTGAACAAAAAGCACGAGGCATCAAATGAAAATCATTTCATTGCAAAAAGAGAATCAAGAATTAATCAATCAAGCCGCTCAATTACTGGTAGATGCTTTTCGTGAACACTGGAGCGAAGCATGGCAAACCTTTGAAGATGGCTTGCAAGAAATTCAAGATATTATGGAAGAAGACCACATTCTCCGTGTTGCTGTAGATGATAAAAATAATCTACTTGGCATCATCGGCGGTCTTTCACAATATGATGGCAATGTTTGGGAATTACATCCGTTGGCAATTCAACCTAATATCCAAAAGCAGGGGATAGGCAAAATGCTTGTAGAAGATTTCGAAAATCAGGTCAGAGAACGAGGCGGAATAACCATTCTGCTTGGTTCTGATGATGAAGATAATATGACTTCACTTTCAAATGTTGATTTATACGAAAATCTATTTGAAAAAATAACTAATATCAAAAATATAAAATGTCATCCGTATGAGTTTTATCAAAAAATGGGATACACAATTATCGGCGTTATTCCCGATGCAAACGGAATTGGCAAGCCTGATATTTTGATGGCGAAACAAGTTAATCGTCCCGCAGGTTTCGTTAATAAAACTAAATGATATGCAAAAACCTGCGGGACGGTTTTCTCACTTACACTCTTTTTCAAACAATTGATTTGCTTCCGAACTTCCCACGCGATTCCACAAGGTCTTCAAAGCAGGGCATAATGTTGGTTGAGATTTAATTGTCCGCTCTGATAACTTGATAGCATTCTCTACATTTCCAGTTTGTGCAAAAGCTTCGATGAAAATTAAATTTTCAACAGGCAATTTGGGAGCAAGTCCATTTTTTTCTGCG
>JAEURG010000252.1 GCA_016789345.1 Anaerolineales bacterium
ACAAATCTCAAGTTGTTTTTCCACAGCATCTGCATCACCAAATGGAACATGATAGACCTGCCCGCCATACATTGCTCCCATTTGAGCACGAAAATCTGATTTGCCCATTAAAGACAATGAGCCCATTGTTTTGCCATGAAAAGCACGCACACCGACAATAAATGCAGTTTTGCCGGTATAAAGTTTTGCAATTTTCATGGCGGCTTCGTTGGCTTCTGTTCCACTTGCACCAAACCAACTGTATTTCAAATCACCGGGTGTAATTGATGCAAGCAATTTTGCTAACACACCACGCAATGGGTCAAGTAATTCCTGTGAAGGCATGGGTGACCAATTCAATTGTGCTTTAACAGTTTCTATCACTGTTGGATGTCTCCAGCCTAAATCCATCATGCCGAAGCCACCGAGAAAATCTAAAAATTCTCTACCCAACACATCTTTGATAACTGAACCCGAACCTGTCCATTCAACAGATGCCCAATCACCTGATTCGGTTACAGATTTTCTATACTCCAACCAATTGCGGTTGTAGTGTTCAGCAAAATTATCTTTTGATTCATCAATGATTTCATGCGCCAACTCTTTGGTTGGGAAATCTGTCTTTTGAATCAAGTCCATCCAACGGGCAGAATAATCTAATGCGTCTTCGTAATCAATCATAAAATCCTCATTTGAAGAGAACAGAGATTAGATGATTAGAGAACAGTATCTTGCACAACATACTACTACCCTCTAATTATCTGTTCTCTATTTTCTAGAATTTCCTCGTCCATTCTTTAGGCCAACGCTCGACCACAATTTTCTTTTGTGTAAAAAATTCAACAGCATCCATGCCTTGCCCATGCATATCGCCGAAGAAAGAATCTTTCCAACCACTAAATGGGAAGAATGCCATTGGTGCGGCAACACCAATATTGATTCCGATATTGCCTGCTTCGGCTTCATATCTAAACTTTCGCGCGGCATTTCCACTCGACGTAAACAAACTCGCCTGATTTCCATATTGCCCACTATTCACCAACTCAATCGCATCATCCACCGTATTGACATGCATCAAACTCAACACAGGTCCAAAAATTTCCGTCTTTGCGATTTCACTTCCGCGTGGTACGTCTGCAAGAATCGTCGGTTTGACAAATGAACCGCCATCGTAACCTTTGATTAAAGTACCGCGTCCATCTACGGGGACAGTTGCTCCTTCACTTTGACCGAGTCCTATCAACTGCTCGACTCTGCTCTTGCTCGCCATGTTGATGACAGGTCCCATTTGCACACCTGAGTTCAGTCCGTAACCAACAACACGAGAAGATGCCGCATCACAAATTAATTCGGTGAATTGATTCTTGGCATCGCCCACTGTGACAGCGAAAGAAACTGCCAAACAACGTTGACCAGCACACCCGAAGGCTGAATCGGCGACGATCTTTGTCGCCATATCCATATCCGCATCTGGAAGAATAATCACAGGATTCTTCGCGCCACCTTGTGCTTGGACTCTTTTACCATGAGATGCGGCAGTTGCATAAATATATTTTGCAACATTGGTTGAGCCAACGAAAGTGATCGCGCGAATACTTGGATGTTCGAGAATAGCATCGACAACTTCTTTGGAACCATTGACCAAATTGATCACGCCTTTTGGAAAACCTACTTGCTCGATAAGTTTCATAATGAATTGCATCGTCATCGGAACTTTTTCAGAAGGCTTGATGATGTACGTGTTGCCCGCCGCGATTGCATAAGGCAAATACCAAAACGGAATCATGCCAGGGAAATTAAACGGCGCTATGGTTGCACACACACCCACTGGTTGACGAATCATCAACTCATCAATACCCGAGGCAATATCTTCAACAACATCGCCTTTCATCATCATAGGCATTCCACAAGCCACTTCGACATTTTCAAATGCACGAATCATTTCGGCTTTGGCTTCTTCAAATGTTTTGCCACATTCATTCGTAATGAGTTTTGCAATTTCATCGTGATTCTCACGCAAAAGATTTCGCAACTTAAATAAATATTGCACACGGTCGTTGACAGGTGTCCTGCGCCATTCAGGGAATGCATCACTTGCTGCTTTCGCAGCTGACTCGACATCCGCTTTTGTGCCAAGCGGAGTCTTTGCAATCACTTGACCTGTGGCAGGGTTAATCACATCTAAATATTCTTTGACGTTTGGTTTTGTCCATGAGCCATTTATGTAGTTAAGAATTTCCATAGTTTTACCTAATTAGAAAATTGAAAAATATTCATTATAGTAATTATTTTTTCTTTCTCATACCTTTTAGTATCTCTTTTTGCACCTCAGGTGTTTTCATCATTCCTGTAAGCATTTGACTCATAAGGTCTGAACCCAATTTACTTTCTGTTTCTTTTTGCATCAATTCAACCTTGTGCTTATGTTCCAATTCCATTTTCTCTATGTCCATTTGATGTTTTTGTGCTACTGCTTCTAAATCCATTTTGTGTTGATTCATAAGTTTTTCAATATCTAATTTATTTTGTTCTCGCAACTGTGTTAAGTCTTTATTTGCTTTACTTGTAGCAGCAAAGTATGAAATAATGCCACTAACTACCGACAATAAAACACCACCAAATATTTCGATTAGATTCATTTTTCCTCCGTAGTTTCTTCTCGAGTATTAAACCACTTGTTTATCCATCAACTCTGCCAAACCTTCATCTAGCAAATTCAGACCTTCATCTAATTGGTCTTCTGTGATTACCAACGGCGGGACAATAAACAAAATGTTCTTGAAATTAAAAACATACACGCCATTTGAAATCATAAAGTTTTTCAAAGCAGTAATATCCATTGGTTCTTTGGTTTCTCGATTCTTCACCAACTCAATTGCAGAAAACATGCCAATATAACGTGCATCGCCAATCGATGGATGTTTAGATTTCAATTCTTCGAGTCGTTTGCCTAAATGTTTGCCAACTTTTTTTGCATTTTCAAAAATCGTATCTTCTTCGTAAGCTTCAATGGTTGCGAGTGCGGCGGCACAAGCGAGGGCATGTCCGTTATAAGTTAATCCAGCAGATAACATGTGACTATCAAAATGCTTCGCAATAAGTTCGCGAACAATCACTGCACCCAACGGAACATATCCAGATGTAATTCCTTTTGCGGTTGTAATAATATCTGGCGTTACTTTCCAATTGTCCACAGCAAACCATTCGCCAGTTCTGCCCCATCCACTCATCACTTCATCTGAGATTAATAAGATTCCATATTTGTCACAGATTTCACGCATACGGGGCCAATATTCATCGGGCGGGATGATTAATCCATTTGTACCTGTCACACCTTCAAGAATGATTGCCGCAATCTGGTCAGGACCTTCATGCTGAATCACTTCTTCGACATGGCTGATACATTCGCGATGACAAGTATCCTTCGTCCAGCCAAATGGACAACGATAGCAATAAGGGTCAAGAAAGTGAACGACTCCAGAAATAGCAGGTTCAGCAGGCAAGCGGCGATAATCGCCAGTTAAGGCAATTGCTCCGTGTGTTGCACCATGATAAGAACGATAACGTGCAAGGATTTTATGTCTGCCAGTATATTGACGAGCAATCTTGATTGCATTCTCATTCGCTTCGGCTCCGCCTAAGGTGAAAAATGTTTTTTTCAAGTCACCAGATGTAATCTCTGACAATTTTTTTCCGAGCAACCCTCTTGGCTCAGTTGCCATGCCTGGAGATGCAAATGTCAATTTGGCGGCTTGGTCTTGAATCGCCTTCACTACTTTAGGATGTTGATGTCCGACATTTGTATTCACCAATTGAGATGCAAAATCCAGATATTTTTTTCCATCTGTATCCCAGAAATAGACACCTTCTGCACGATCCATTGGAATTGGATTGACTTGTCCTTGGTTAGACCAAGAGAAGAAGGTGTATTCTTTGTTGAGGTCAATAATTTCTTTTGAGGTTAAGTTAGTCATTAGGACTCCAGCGTTTACGGAAGATAAATATCAAAGTCTATTTTCAAATTTCGATCACTTAATTTTTCCATAATTTCAGGACTTAGCGAAAATCCCTCATTAAATTCCTCAAGGAATAAACCACAAAAAATATCAGCCGCAAATCGATCTGTAATTTGTTCCCATATCGAAAGATCGTCAGTAAGTTGATTTAAAATTTTATTAACTTTTTCTTCAAGGATGGAAGCATCATCCTCATCAATATGAAGATGCCACGATCCAGTAGTTGCTATTCGTGGGTGTTCTTTACTGCCACATACATCACCCTTTGTTCTTGTCTCAATCGGTTGGCATTGTAAAAGGCTGGTCACTTCATCAGGAATTAAATCGTCTCCAAGTATCCGTATTCCAACTTTTGCTCTACTAATATCTCCCATTTTCACTTCTTCACCTCTTTTACAATTTCCGCATAGACGTTCAACGTCTCATCAACATCTGCATCAGAGTGTGAATAGCACATAAACCACGGTTCACGAGCATCATGGTCTGGCATGACTCCTTTAGCAATGGCTTTTTCTGTTAATTCAAGATAAAGATTTTGGTCACTCTTCGCCCAATCTCGTTGGCTTTTGACTTCATCAATATTCAATGAAAATGAAAACATAGCAGGGTAACCTGTCATCACAACGGGAATATCATTTTCTTCAAAAATATCTTTCAAACCATCCATCAACTTTTGACCGCGTTCGGCAATCGTTTTCAAAATCGGTTTTGTTTTTAATAATGTCAATGTGGCATACGCGCCTGCAATGCCTGGTTTGTTATTTGTATACGTGCCACCTTGCGCCACACCTTGACCAATGATAGACATGATTTCTTTTTTACCGCCAAAGGCAGCCACAGGGTAGCCATTGCCGAGGGCTTTCGCATAAGTCACAAGGTCAGGTTTGAGGCGATAATATTCTTGCGCACCTCCGTTTGCGATTCTGAATCCAGTTTTGACTTCATCTAAAATAAAAACACAGCCATATTCTTCAGTCTTTTTGCGAATCAATTGCAAAAATCCATCTTGCGGATTAATCGCCGCGCAATTTCCTTGACATGGTTCTGAAATCACTGCCGCAATTTGTTCGCCGTAAGATTTCATCACACGTTCAAAACCTTCGGCATCATTGAAAGGAAGTGTGATAATAAACTCACGCATCGATTTTGGAATGCCTGATGAGGCTGGCACAGGAATTGGACTACGAGCATTTCCATAAGCTTCCACAGGCGCGTATGTTGACCACAAAGTATGGTCATGAAAGCCGTGATAATTACCTTCAAACTTTAAAATTAAATCGCGCCCAGTATAGGCGCGAGCAGTGCGAATGGCATGCATGGTGGCTTCTGTTCCCGAACAAGCCATGCGAACCATTTCAATAGCAGGAGACATTTCAATAATCATCTCAGCCACGTCAATTTCAAGCTCACCTGTCATGGCAAACAAAATCCCCTTTTGAATTTCTTCAATGACCTTTGCATCTACTTCATCGTAAGCATGCCCCAAAATAATTGGACCAAACGCCATGCGATAATCAATATATTTTTTTCCATCTACATCCCAAAGATACGAACCTTTGGCTTTTTGAACATATGGAGTAATTTCATCTCCCCAAAAACGAAAATTAGAATTCACCCCCAACGGCAAAACTTTTTGAGCACGAGTCTGTAATGCTTGCGTCTTTGAACCAAACATAAATTCTCCTAAAATCTTTTGCCACGAATTACACTAATTTACATGAATTATTAAAAAATCAGTGAAAAATCCGCGCAATTCGTGGCTGTTCTTTGGGTTTTGCTTAAGTCTTAAATAATTTCCTTTTCCGAAAACTCATTTGCAATTCGTTCTGGCACGCGCCATTGATACACATCTTTCAAAATAATTGGCACAATTGAAGTGGTAGTTTTTCTCACGCCCGGCACCTTACGAATCACCTCCGTCACAAAATAATACACTTCCGATGTATCCTTCGCCACCACCTGAATACTGATGTCATTCTGACCAATACTACAAGCCACATACGTCACATTTTCAAACGCCGCCATTTTTTTCGCAACTTCCAAAACTTTATCGGCTTCCACCTCCAACCACACATCGGCTTTGATATTCAACCCCAACGCCTCAGGGCTCACCACCGCGCTGATTTGAATCACACCTTCATCAATCATTCGGTCAACACGATAGCGAATCGCCCGTTCAGAAATATCCCCCATACGGCGAGACATCTCCGAAGCAGACATTCTGCCATCTTCCAGCAATAAATTGACGATTTTTATATCTGTTTTGTCGAATTCATACATAGGATATATCTCAGCCTTCCGAAAGTGACGAGGAATATACCTGATAGCGGATTTACCGTCAAGTCGCTTCTTAACTACGGGGAAAATTGATTCTGCATCTCCAACTTTTTACTTGGCTGACACTGCCTTACTCATACACAACAACAAACCGCCTCACAGGTTCACGCTGTGAGGCGGTTAAACACAAATATAAAATAATTATTAATAAGTCAATTTATATAATGAAAGCCGTTGGTCTTTGAAGATGAAAGTAATATGCTCTGGGTATTCACTCAAAAGCATTTGAATCCATTCCAAATCACCTTTTACTAATAAGTAGCGAACATTATTTTCCTGCAACCGCTCCAAGCGCACATCGGGTGCAATATCATCTCCAATGAGTGAATTCCAAACTTGTGTGTTATTCCCGCCCGATTCAACCCGAAACACAAGTGGCTGATATTTCAATGTCAAACTAGGAATGATTCCATGTGTTGCCACATCTGGCGCACCGATGATAATAGCATTCTCTTCTATTTCTAACTCATTCATTTTTTGGGCAGTACGCACATAATTGGTATAAAAGTCATGCACATCAATATTGCCTGTAAATAAATTTTCTGTCGTCCATGAGCGAACGTAAAAAATGGAGGCAAACAAAAAACCAATTATAGAAGCATATATCAATGGGTTTAACCAATTTTTTTTCAAGTCAAACCACTTTATCTTGTATATAAAATCAACACCAACCCAAACCAGAAATGCAAAGGCAATTCCTAATGGCATGAGCCAGGTCAGCCGCCAGAGTTGATATGGCGTGGTAAACATGCCAATCATCCAACCTGTGTATGGAAGGTATGCCATGCCTAACACCAAAAAAGCCGTGAGAATATATCTAGCCGCTTTATCACGCCAAAAGAAAAACAAACTGACCACCGTGGCTAATGCGCCTATCCGATACGGCAAAGCAGACACTAAATACGGGTCAAGCCCATAAAATTGCGTACCTTCGATGATAACAATGCGATTACTTCGCAAACGGAAGTATTCGTCATTTTCTTCAATATCTTCCAAAGAGAAACTTAAGGTTTGCGCAGTCTCCCCTTCTACAAAACGAGAGAAATACGGAACAACTGCAATCACCGCTAACAACGCAACCATAATAATATATTTACTACGAATTTCGCTTTTGAATATTGCAGGCAAACCATACACGCCGATAATCATACAAATCATGCCAAATTGCACAGGGTGAGTAAATGCCATTCCCCAAGCAACAAGCCACATTAAAACAAGTTTTCGGTTATTTGGGCTTGATAGATATTCAACTACTAGCGTAAGCAAAATTAATGAAACCACAAAAGCGGCAACCACTTTATCTTCGGTCATGCGCGAAAAGAACAACCTGCCCGATTGACTCGCTAACGTTAGTCGCATTAACCCAAATCCTTGTGCAATGATTGCAATACATGCCAATATACGCGAAAGACCTAAAGTGCGCGCTAAAACATACACACCAACAAATGAGAAAACTGCTAACAATGGTGGCAAATAATAACCTGCGATTAATAAGCCATCTATCGCGCTCAAGTCAGAAATCATGGCTTCGGCAAGGGGCCAAAACGCCAACCAAAAACGAGGCGTTTCTAAATTGCTCAAAGCATCGGGCATATCAAAATTAAGTTGCGGTGCATGTTGGTAGTAAAACAATAATGCGTTGTAGGTAAATGCGTCATCGTGAATCACAGGTTGACGCACGAGCGAAGCGAAATACATCACAGCCAAAAATGTCAAAAAAAGCAAAACGACTTCCCACCAAGTTGGTTTATCAAAATCAAAATGAATTTGAAGAGGTTTGTTAAAATAAAGATAAAAAATAATAATGCTCCATAAAGCGAACGCCCACATAATAAATGTAAAATTTAATTGAAAGACACGCGCTATAACGCCAAATGCCCCAGTTGCAAACAAACTGATGGCAAATCCGCCCATCAGCAAACGAAGCGAAATGGTTTTATCTTCTGACAAAAGTAAAAATGTAAGAATGCCTGGGGTTAAGTAAATAAGCATGGCAAACAAAAAGCGGAACGTTTCAAATTTTTCAAACCATGCCTGCCACGAGAAAAAATTTAAGAAAACCCAAAACAACGTTATAGTAAAGAGTAAAATTTTGTTATTTTTCAACATATCATTCCTAAAAATAAAAACACCTAGTCAATTATACTTGTTTCGAGTATTATCTTCGCGCCATTTTAAGTGGAGTATTTATGCCAAAAGAAAAGAAAAAACTGCCAAAAA
>JAEURG010000286.1 GCA_016789345.1 Anaerolineales bacterium
AATTACGCCTTCACCAACTAATACACTTACACCTACATTAACACTAACACCAACGCTAACACTTACACCTACTATTACACGTACGCCAACAAACACGCGCACACCAACAATGACGTTTACACCCACTAACACACGCACACCTACGAACACACCAGCACCATCTTGTAGTCTTATTTACATTGACCGTACCCGCTTTAATGGAGATAATTTTGAAGCACGTGTCCGAAACGATAATTTTGTAACGGCTTACTTAGTAAATGCCACGTTAACTTGGTCACCATCGCCTTTATCTGGTAGATTCTTTGACTATGCACAATTTGGCGCACAATACTATAACCCAGCCACAAATATTGTGAACTCACCAGTGAATGCCCCCGCTTCCGTTCCAGACTTGCCGATTGCGGGTAGCGGAACCAGAACCGATTGGATTGCCGACTTCAGTGATGCGAATTTCGCAGGGCTCTATAGCGTGACTTTAACCTTTACCTTCCCCGGTTGGGGCAACTGCACAATGTCTGACTCAGTAGCACTATATACCCCAACACCTACACTTACGTTTACACCATCGCGCACACCGACAATTACACTTACAGCCTCTCGCACACCAACACCAACCATTACACGCACACCGACAATTTCATTAACGCCGTCGCGCACACCAACTCGTACAAATACACCTACAGCAACGACTACACCAACGCCATCTAATACGCCAACACGCACACCAACTCGTACCAATACGCCAACGCGTACACCAACGGTTGTTACACCGACACCAACGCGTACTAATACACCAACACCAACACGCACACCGACAGATATTGGTGATACCTAGTAATAAAAAACACCAGCCAAATGGCTGGTGTTTTTTTACGGTATAATACCGCACATAATTTTAGAAAGGAGGTTCACGGAAAATTTAATAACGGGAAAGACAGCGCATGAACTTTGATTGTTATATAAAAAATCAAAGTTGACGAGGATGAGGGTTCTCCATTTCACAATGGAGTTAACTATCTCCCTCTCCTAATTAGGAGAGGGTTGGGGTGAGGTAGAAAAATCGAAAGTTCAGCGGAAGCCCTCTGGATATGCCATTATCCAATATCTTTCCCTCCAAGAAAAAACTTTGCGAATAATATCTTACAAGTGATTGTGAGAGCAAACAGCAAAGGATGGTGAAAATTTGAAGTGCAGAATCAAGCGTCATTTAAGAATGAGGCGCATGGTTTTGTATCCATATCTTAAATCAAAATTGGAGGCTCCCTTATGTGTGGAATCGTCGGTTATCTCGGCTCGCGTGATGCGACGCCGATTATTCTCAACGGCTTGAAACGGCTGGAATATCGTGGTTATGACTCAGCAGGTATTGCTGTGATTAATGGTGGGCAAATTGATGTACGAAAAGATGCGGGCAAGTTATCGCAATTGGTAGATTTGGTAAATAAAAGCCCATTGAATGGTGCGCCCGGTATTGGGCATACCCGTTGGGCGACGCATGGTGCACCTTCGGCAAGAAATTCGCATCCGCATGTTGGTAATTCAGGAAAAACTGTTGTGGTTCACAACGGCATTGTAGAAAATTTTCTTGAATTGAAAGATGAATTAAGCAGTGAAGGTGTTGTATTTAATTCGGATACTGACACTGAAACAATTGTGCATTTGGCAGAACATCATCATGCCGCTGGAGTTTCGTTTACAGAAGCGGCGCGAAGAACTTTCAAGCAAATTGAAGGTGCTAATGTTGTTTTGTTAATGTCAACAGATGAACCAGATAAAATTGTTACTGCAAGAATTGGCAATGCTGGCGGTGTGGTAATTGGTTTGGGTGAAAACGAAAACTATATCGCTTCTGATATTCCTGCGATTTTGGAACACACGCGCAGAGTGATTTTTCTTGAGTCAAAACAAATGGCGATTGTGACTCGCGATAGTGTGCGAATTGAAACACTTGATGGTGTTGAAATTAAACCTGAAATTCATACAATTTCATGGGATGCCGTAGCCGCTGAAAAAGGTGAATATCGCCATTTTATGCAGAAAGAAATTCATGAGCAGGTACGCGCACTGACTGATACTTTGGCTGGGCGTGTGGATTTCAAAGAAGGGCGGATTCGTTTACCTGAATTAAAACTAACTCCTGAATTGGCAAAAAAGATTCAAAGAATTTACATCACCGCTTGCGGTACTGCCGCGTATGCAGGCATGGTTGGAAAATATCTGATTGAAAAAATTGCTCGCATCCCTGTGGAAGTGGTAATTGGTTCTGAATTCCGATACAGTGATCCTATCGTGGATGAAAATACAGTAGTGCTTGCCATTTCACAATCTGGCGAAACTGCGGACACACTCGCCGCTATGGAAGAAGGCAAACGCAAAGGTGGAATTGTATGGAGCATCGTCAATGCTGTTGGTTCACAAGCCATGCGTGTTGCAGATGGATACATAGCCATGCAAACGGGACCTGAAATTGGCGTGGCATCTACTAAAGCATTTACTGCTCCACTTGTTGACCAATATATGCTTGCGATTTTACTTGCAGATATGCGTGGTGTGATTGATGATAAGACTCGCAAACAACTTGTTTCTGATTTGCGCCTCGTCCCTGACCTTGCAGGGCGTGCGCTAGACGCTGAATCTCAAGTTGAGAAAGTTGCCCAAGCCCTAAAAGACATTAAAGGCTGTTTATATCTTGGTCGCGGAATCAACATGCCAATTGCTTATGAAGGTGCATTAAAGTTAAAAGAAATTTCATACATTCATGCAGAAGGTTATCCCGCTGGTGAAATGAAACATGGACCGATTGCTTTGATAGATGAAGAAATGCCTGTGATTTGTATTGCGCCAAAAGACCCATGGCATGAAAAAATGATTTCTCAAATTCAACAAGCAAAAGCGCGTGGTGGTAAGGTGGTAGCCATTGCTACCGAAGGTGATGAATTAGTTAAAGATATGGCAGACCATGTCATTTGGATTCCAGAATGCCCATGGATGCTCTCCCCTATCATCACAGTTTTGCCTTTGCAGTTGCTTGCTTATCACATCGCCGCCACTCGCGGATTAGATGTTGACCAGCCTAGAAATTTAGCAAAGAGTGTGACTGTAGAATAAATGTTAAATAAAAAAGACTTGGCAAATGCCAAGTCTTTTTTTATTGTTAGATTTAACTATTTCCCATTTGAACAGCCATCACATCATAATAGGTACCTGCCCCAAAACCATCGAACATGATATGGTCACCGAGTTTGATATTCGGCAATTGGCGCAAAAATGAAATTACATTCGATGCCGCGCTGACATTTCCAAAATCGTGGAGTAGCCACGGCATTGGAAATTCAATTCCGAGTTTGGATAAATTTTTGGCTTTCAACGCATTAATTTTGTAATTAGCATGATGTACTACACCAGTCGTAATCGCTTTGCCAGATTCACCAAGTTTATCCATCAAAGAGTGATAATCTTTGTAAACATCTTCTACAACTTGTACGCCAGTCCGCACAAACAATTTAACCATGCCCATTAATCCAGCCATTTCAATTGAAGCACCATCATCTGGTTCGTGCATCAAGCCTGAAATGCGGATGTGACTCGAATCTTCTTGAATTACATCTACTAATGATTCGCTATCACCTGAATGTGGATAATACATTCTCACTGCCAATAAGCCTTCTTCATCATAATTTTCAAAACTTTTGCCAACTAAGAACTTCATATTTTCATTTGGAATCACACCCAACACACCCATGCCATTCCCAAACAATTGAAGCGCGTTTTTATCTTTCACACCTGATGTAAAGCGACTTAATCCTTCGATGCCACCTACTAAAACTTTTTTGCCGCGCAATTCTTCAGCAATATTCATGTCGCCTTGTTTTGCCAAACGCGGATTCAACGCCAAATGCAAACCGCCCATTGAGCCATCACAAGCTTTATGAACACTCACTTTCAATGCCGATTCTGGAATGCCCGCCATTTGGGCAATGCGTGAGACGTAATCATGTGAAACAGGCCCGCTCATCCCAATCAAAACACCATCTACTTCATTTGCTTTCCAGCCACATACTTCTATTGCTCTGCGAAGCAAACGCGCCCCAACTTCTAATTCCAATTTCAAATGGTCATCATCGCTTAAATCCTGAATGTGCTGTCGGAAGTCAAAACCTAATTCGGAGAGATTCAGGATGTCGTTAGATTGAAGCGTGGCTCCAATTCTTTTTTCCACAAACGCAGGTAAATTTGCATTGCTATAACTTTGTCCCCATGAGCCATATACGCCACCGATTCCTAATTCTTTACTATACACACCTTCTAAACCAATCGGCACACCTTCGCCAATTGGGATAATTGCATTTTCAACGTTTGGTCTTTCATAAAACGATAACTTTCTCAAATTTTCAGACATTTCAACAAACTCCTTTTTGCTTAAAACACCAGTCGAAACAAAAGGCTTCGCTGTAAAATAAGCGTAAAATTGAGATAAAGAGAGGTTTCTATGCGCCCTGATTGGGATTCTTATTTTATGAAAATTGCTTTTGCTGTTTCAGAACGAAGCACTTGTGACCGTGCCTGTGGGGGTTGCGTGCTGGTGAGAGAAAAACGCATCTTGACGACGGGGTTTAATGGTTCACCTGCGGGGCAGGCTCATTGTGATGAGATTGGTCACTTAATGGTAGAGGGTCATTGTGTGCGGACGATTCATGCTGAAACAAATGCTATCATTCAAGCCGCTTTACATGGCATTTCGACAAAAGGTGCAATTTGTTATGTGACGCATTTGCCTTGTATTCAATGCACCAAAGCATTGATTAATGCAGGCATTATAAAAATTGTGTATAGTGTTGCGTATCGAACCGATGAAAATGCAATAAACTTTATAAATACGGCAGGTATTGAACTTGTTCAGAAAGAATTTAACCCTGCGAGTTAACTCAATTTTTCGTAAGATAATATCAATTGAAAATGTGTGGCATCGCAATAATAAATCCGAAAGTGTGAGCCTTCGGGAAATATTTCATTGATATTTTCAGAAAACAAAAATTCTACATCGTCTACAATCAAATAATAGGTGGTGCCATATTTAGAATGCTCTTTGTCATGCTTTACAATTCCTTCAACTCTTTTCAGCTCCGCATTTTCTAATTTACTGGCACGGCGGTTGGCAAAGAAAATTCCCAAGGCTATGATAAAAATCACAATTGGAATGACAGCCAAAATCATAATAAAATTTAATGGGTCAGAAAATAAGGCTTGGCGTGTGCTTTCATTAGATAAATACATACCCAGTATCAAGCACAAACCAAATGGCAGGAAGAAACCTATTACCCACAC
>JAEURG010000019.1 GCA_016789345.1 Anaerolineales bacterium
AAATTATTTTTAGAAGAATTTGAGGCGTGAAATCAAAATGATAGCATCAGAAAAAGAAATTAAAGCACAAGAAAAAGAATATTATCAATCTCTTGATGAGTTTGTGCAGTTATGCAATGAAATGATTGATAAAGGATTGGCGTATTGGGTGGTTGTCCTTAGTCACGAACTATATCGCTTTTTATACCCCGTTGAGCCGTATGCAAACATTACATTAGCAGAGCCTGTCAAATTTGTCGCTGAACACATCAAAAAAATAAACGCTTCTGCAAAAAATGTTTTAGAAACCATTTATCCCTATTCGTTTGACCTAAACCAATTTGCCGATATTCGCAAAGAGTCGGATGTACTCGGTCAATCCACTTCTGATTTATATGCCGATATGTGGCGCAATTTTGACTCAATGACTTTAGTTGAAGAAAGCCTGCAATTGGTCAAACGTCGCTTACCAGATGATCTTATCGAAAAAGATATCCTCGGCAAAGATGTTTTAGATATGGGCTGTGGCTCTGGCAGATATTCCATTGCCTTAGCAAAAGTGGGAGCAAAGTCTGTCTCAGGCGTAGACTGGCAAAAACGTGCCTTTGAAGCAGCGCGTTTATGGTGTGAGAAAAACAATCAGCCAGTCAACTTCCGTGAAGGTGATGTCTTGAATTTGCCTTTTGAAAATGAATCATTTGATTTTGTTTTCAGCAACGGTGTCATTCATCATACTCATTCTATTCAAAAAGGTTTGCAAGAAATTTGGCGTGTATTACGTTCTGGTAAACGCTCATTTTTATACATCTATGCCGCTAATGGAGTTTTTTGGAAAACTCGCAATGTCCTGCGTGAAGTGTTCAAACGCATTCCGCTTTCATATACTCAAAATGTTTTAGACGTAATCGGAATGCCCTCAAATCGTTTTATCTTTTGTGACACTTGGTATGTTCCAGTAGAGACGCATACTACCAAACAAGAATTACATAGCATGTTAGATGAAATTGGTTTTAAGTATGAAAAAGTTTTTGGGAAAAATGAATTTGATTTAGACGGCGCACTTGAAAAAAATATCTCTGGCGCTGAAATCATGTGGGGTGATGGCGAACATCGTTATATTCTTGAGAAGGCATAATGGATTCATTACGCGGTTTATTCTGGAAACTATATTTACAAGCGCGCGGCGCGCAAGTTGGTAAAAATTTTCGCGTGCATGGCTCGTTAGATATTTTATTGCGTGATGGCGCTTCTCTAAAAAACGTAATCATTGGCGATAACGTTTCACTTGGCGGCAAGCTATATATTCGGGTGCGTAAAAACGGTCGTATTTTGATTAAGAACGGCGCTTCATTTGGCACTGACGTATGGTTGGTGACTGCCAACGAAGCGGAATTTATCATCGGAGAAAATTCTGCTTTGAGTAGTTACAGTATTTTCAATGGTGGGCATGGCATTACCATTGGCTCAGATTGTGTATTTGCTGGCTTTGTTTATGTAAATTCATCCGAACATCATAGCAAACGAGACCAAATCATCCGCAAGCAGGGATACTATGGCTCACCTGTAAAAATTGGAAATGACGTTTGGCTCGGCGGGCATGTCACCGTAACGCAAGGCGTAACGATAGGTGATGGGGCAGTAATTGGTGCAAATGCTGTTGTTACGAAAGATATCCCAGCTTATGCGATTGCTGTAGGTAGCCCAGCCAAAGTGCTTAAGTATAGAGAGTAATTTATAAATTTTATGAAAACCATTGCAATCTTAAATGATGTGCATGATGCTGATTATGTGGTTCAGCATCGCACACAATTTGATAGCATGACTTTAATCTCTACCCATGCCGCAGTGGATGATTACCTTGAAGCACATGGTTTATTTTGCACGCCTTTATCCTCTTTTTTGACTATTACAGATTTGATGAAACTCAATAAAGAAGCGGCAACGAAAATAGATGCTTTATTGAACCATCTTGACTCTTTATTTGCTGATGAGTTGAATCAACAATTACAAATCACCCCGTCGCTTCAATTCTTTTACACGCTATATCGCTATCGAGGCAAACTTGAATATGTGAATATATCAAAATCTATCATTGCAATGGAACGTTTGCTTGATAAGTTTTCTCTGCAAAAAGCAATCTTGTTTATGCCACATGGCGTTCAAAACGCGCCGTCGTTTTTTCAGACCACAATTAATATTATGGAGTTGATTCTAAGTTGCACATCACTTGCGATTGAAAAAATCACTTCTCCAATTTCACAAAAGATTTTGGTGCAAAGTAAAAAAAATAGCAGACGGCAAAAGTGGAACAAAATTTTTGCAAATGGTATCCGAAGCGGATTTAGCAAACTATACAAAAATGTTTTTAAGAAGAATGGCTTTCAAGATGCTCCCCTAGCCTTGCGGTTAGAGAACGCTCGTGGCTTACTGGTCTTAATCAATGGTTCACATTCAGCCGAGTTGATATCCCCTAGCCATTTGTCTTCAAAAAATATATCTTTTCAAGAAAACTTGTCAGCGCAAAAAATGCTTCCGTCGCAGAACCTGCAAGAAGCGAAGCAAGAAGCGGTTAAAGAAATCCTATCAAAAAATGAGATTGAAATTTCCGCTGTCTTAAGAGCCATCTTTTTGGATGATTTTTGCCGTAACTATTTCACTTATGTTCTTCCTGTTAAAAATTTGCATCATCTTGCAAGCGAGGAAAAAATACTTGGCGGAATATGGATTCGCCCACCTGTGGCAATAAATGGACTATCTTTCTTAGTTGAATATCTATTGAAATGTGGAGTGCCTGTTATTGGCCGCCAACATGGTGGCAATTATGGAATTGAAGTGAGCCCACCCAGACATTTTGATTCAGATTTTTGGTGGAGTACGCATTATTTAAGTTATGGTTTTACAAAAGAAGATTTACGAGAAACTTCACCTGATTTACAACCCCGTTGTGAAATCATACCAGCAGGTGAAAAAGTAACAGTTGATTCGCATCATTTTTCTACTCATGTAAAAATAGATATTCTTTTCCCTATCTCCAATGCGGCTTCATTTTATAGAGAAGGTCCGCGCCCTTTGTTACATGAATTAGCCCAATACCAACGTGAGTTGCTTAAGTTTTTGAATCAATTCTCTAATTTGCACGTGGTTGTAAAACCTTTTCCAGGGTACGACTATACCAACAGTGCTTTTATTGAATTATTGCATGGCTTAAAAAATATAAAAATTTTAGAGGGACTTTCGCTTGTTGATGTCTTAAAAGAATACCCTACGCGTGTTATTCTCAGTGAATTTCCATCTTCCCCTTTGTTTGAATGTTTGAAAACCGATGCAGAGATATTGTCATTAACAAATCCATTATTACCATTTAACCCAACGGCATATCAACTCTTATCCAAGCGAGTTCATTTTTACGATACGCTTTCAGAAATGAAACAAGGCATTACAGATTGTTTAGAAGGTCACTTACCGATTAAACGTGATGATAGTTTCGCAAACAAATATTTGTTGCCAGCTAGCCCTGAAAAAATAAAAATCACCTCTGCACAAATTTTGGGAATTGAGTAACATGACTTTAACTGCTACTCAACCTGCCGAAAGCGTACGTCGCCGTTATATTGCTACATTGTTCACGCAATTTATACAATTAACAGCAACTATCATCACTAGTGGTATTGTGCCGCGTGCGTTAGGCCCCGCCGCATTTGGCAACTACAACTTTTTGCTCAACACCGCCAGCACTATTCGCAGTTTTTTAGACCCAAGCGCCAACCAAGCATTTTTTACATTTTCATCACAAGAAAAGCAAAGTGGTTCATTAACAAAAACTTATGCTTTATTATTATTATTCCAAATTGTTATTGTTTTTGGGCTAATTGGAATCTTAACCTTTTTACAATCAACCAACTTACTTTGGCCCCATCAAGCCTTAGACCAAATTCTATGGGTGACGATTTTAGAATGGTGTTTATTTGCCACAGTATCTTTACGCCAATTAGGAGATAGCAAAGGCTTAACTGTTCGCACACAAACCATTGTCTTAATGACTGCACTCATCAATATTGTTGGCTTACTTGGCTTAAATTATTTTGAAATATTAAACTTTTATACTTATGTATGGTTAAATTTATTTACTACATTCTTGATTGGGTTTGTGCTTGGCTATTGGCTTTTGATTGTTAACCGAACATTGACATGGGAAGGAAACCTAACCGAAAACATTTCAAGATACATCAAACGCTGGTGGGCGTACGCTTCACCCTTAATTCTGCTTGAGTACTATAAACCAATTGTGGCTTATCTTGGAATTTATCTGCTCCAACGCTGGTACGGCTCAGTAGAACAAGGGAACTTTGCTCTTGCCGCGAAATGGTCTGCTTTAGTATTGGTGTTTACAAGTTCAGCATTATCCATTTTTTGGAGAGAAATTGCCAATGCCATGGCAAACGGAGAACAAGAACGTGCTACCCGTACCTATTACAAATTTACCAACTTTTTATTTTTTGTAGCATTAGTATTGTGCGCTTGGCTTTCTTTCACCAGTCATTTGTTAGTAGATATTTTAGTTGGCGATGAATACCAAGCCGCCATTCCAGTACTAGCACTGATGGCGTTTTACCCATTACAACAAACGTATGGTCAAATTAACACCGCCGCCTTAAAAGGTGCTGAAAAAACAAAACAAATTCGAGATGTAGGAATCCTCATCTCTATTCCAGATGTAGTGTTAAGTTACTTTTTATTGGCTTCTCCAAATGCACCTTTGCCCGGCCTAAATTTAGGCGCAATGGGTGTTGCCATTCGAATGGTGATTTATGGATTAATCAGTGTGCAGGCTTATGAATGGATGGGCCATCGTACCTTTGGGTTAAGTTACTTTTCCACCCTTGTTCAAAAACTTAGCGTGGTTGTGCTGGTGCTTTTATCCGCTTGGTTGGCTTTAACAAAGGTAAGCGAGAGTTTAGCAACATTCAACATTGCCCCTCTTATAATCTTTATCATATCAACTATTATTTACTTTATAGCAATTGCTACTATCATGTTGTTGAAGCCTAATCTATTAGGTCTTAGTAGAGATGAAATAAACCAAAATATAAACAAAATCTTAACAACTTTTAAAGAAGTATTGCGCCTGAAAAAGTAAGAGTTAAGGAGACACAAAATGTTTGGACAAAAAGAATTTTTTGCCTATCTAGATGAATTTGCAGTTTCAATCCCAGGGCAAACGGGGATTCGTTTTCGTCAATGGTATTTTTCTAAACGCTTTAAGAAACTGGGCGAAAAATCTCATTTGGGTATGGGCTTATTAGTTTATGACCCGCAAAACATAAGCCTTGGAGAGAATTTCTCAATTCGCCGAAATAGCACCCTTGGTGCTATTAATGGAGAATTGATTGTTGGTGACAATGTCAGTATAGCGGAAAATGTAACAGTGAATGCCAGTGAAAAAGGAAAAATTGTGCTTGGTAATTATGTTTTGATTGCTCCTAATACAGTCTTACGTGCCAGTGACCATGTTACGACTCGCGCAGACCAAACCATCCGTGAGCAAGGGCATACTGGTGGAGAAATTATTGTTGAAGATGATGTTTGGATTGGAGCAAATTGTGTTGTGGTGGCAGGTACTCGGATTGGTAAAGGGGCAGTAATTGCCGCAGGCGCAGTAGTAGCAAAAGATGTTGAACCTTATACAATTGTCGGTGGTGTACCTGCTAAATTCTTAAAAAAGCGTGGAGAATAAATGTCAGAACTTCGATTTGCCCTCATTGGTTGTGGTCGCATTGCCAAAAACCATCTTGGACCCTTAACAGAAATTCAAGGAGCGAAACTTGTAGCCGTGTGTGACTTGATTTCAGAACGTGCTGAAGGCTATGCTCAAAAATATAATGTACCTGCTTATACAAACTACCACACCATGTTAAAGAAAGAAAATATAGAGGTGATTTGTATTCTCACGCCCAGCGGAATCCATCCTCAACATACTATAGATGTAATCAATCGCTATAAAAAACATATCGTTGTAGAAAAACCAATGGCATTAGCATGGGATGATTTAGCAAAAATGAAATCAGTTGCTGATTCAAATGACGTAAAAATATTTCCTGTCTATCAAAACCGTTATAACAAAGCCGTACAAAAAGTGCGTGATGATTTACTTTCAGGCGCATTAGGAAAACCAGTGCTTGGCACAGTTCGTTTGCGCTGGTGTCGCCCACAAAAATATTACGACCGTGACCCGTGGCGTGGAACTTGGGCAATGGATGGTGGCGCATTAACCAATCAAGGCATTCATTACATTGATTTGCTTCAATACATGCTTGGTGATATTGAATCAGTAACAGCCCGCGCCGCTACACAACTTGTGGATGTAGAAGTAGAAGATACATTTGTCGCAACCTTGAAATTCAAAAATGGCGCATTAGGCGTTATCGAAGTTACCACTGCCGCCCGCCCAGATGATTTCGAAGCGTCAATTTCTGTTTTAGCAGAAAAAGGCACAGCCATTCTCACAGGCATTGCCTCTAATCAGTTAAGCACATATACGCTTGACCCGCAAAATGCAAATAATTACTCAGAAGATTTTCCTGATGCCTATGGATTTGGTCACTGGGATTTTTTCCGCGATGTACTTGCTGATTTACAAGATAAAAAACCGCATCCCATCTCGTTTGAAGAGGGTACGCGTGCGATACGTTTGCTTAACGCCTTATACCGTTCTGCAGAAGATAACCGCGAAGTATTTTTAAGCGAAGGCGTTGCCTCGCATAAACTTGGCAAGCCCGATGACAAACTTGCGAAGTTATACATCACAGAGGCAGAATGAGAGTCTTAATCACTGGTGGCGCAGGGTTTATCGGCTCTGCTTTAGCACATCGCCTCATTGCCGAAGGGCATCAAGTGTCAGTGGTAGATAATTTGTCCACGGGCAAACAGGCAAACATCCCGGAAGAAGCGGAATTTGTCGAATATGATTTAGCCAAAGCAGATTGTCTTGAACATCTTCCATCTGGTAAATTTGATGCGCTTTGTCATTTAGCGGCACAATCCTCAGGACCTGCATCCATTGAAATGCCGTATTATGATTTGCAAGTGAACGCCGCTTCTACTTTGTTGTTATCGCGTTGGTGTTTGAAAAATAATGTTTCAAGATTTTTATACGCTAGTTCAATGACTGTATATGGAAACAAACACGCTTCGCCGGTTTCAGAAAATGCAATTTGCGAGCCGATTGCATATTACGGTGTATCGAAATTGGCTTCTGAACATCTGTTACGTTTGGCTTCATTAGAAGGTTTGAATGTGACTTCGTTTCGTATGTTCAGCGTGTATGGACCTGGTCAAAATTTAGGCAACTTAAAACAAGGCATGGCAAGTATTTTTATGGCATATTTATTGCGTGGCGAAGAAGTGCCAGTGACTGGCTCGCTTGAAAGATTTAGAGATTTTATTTATATTGACGATGTAGTAGATGCTTGGATGAATGCTTTACAAATGAAACAAACGCCAGCACCAATTTACAATCTTGGTAAAGGCAAAGCAACCACTGTGCGAGAATTATTGAAAACTTTGATAGATGTAATGAAACTTGATACCCATCATCCGATTAAAGAATTACAAGGCTCTGCTTTTGACCAATTTGGATTAACCGCCAATATTTCACTTGCTGAAAAAGATTTGAATTGGAAACCAAAAATGAATTTATATGATGGCTTAAGCGAAATGGTTGCTTGGGCAAAGAAGGAAATTGTATGAGTAAACCAGTATGTAGATTATGCAGTTCAACAGACGCGGAATTAATCGGCGAAAAAGTTGCCGATGCGCCAGAATCAAAGCAATATAAATGTCGTCAATGTGACATTGTATATCTTTTTCCAATTATGAATGAAAAAGAAGAAGCCGACTTTTATCGCGCCGAATTTGAAAAATATATGGCAGGACGTTCTGGCGCAAGTTGGAAGAGTCCACAATCACATTTTCGTTCTTATCAGCCCGAAGGAGAACGCAGACTTCCTTTGGTGCGTCCATTCTTAAAACCAGAAGATGATGTTTTAGAAATCGGCAGTTCCACAGGTTATTTCTTAGATGATTTGCGCGGCTATGTGAATTCTGTAACTGGTCTGGAACCTAGCCAAGCCTATCGTGATTATGCAAACAGCATTGGTATAAAAACTTATAACTCGTTAGATGACCTTGCAGGAAAAAAGTTTGATGTTTTGTTTTTATATTATGTGCTTGAACATTTACGTGACCCAATTGATTATATGAGTTCATTATCTAATTGGTTAAATCCAAACGGTAGAATTTTGCTTGAAGTTCCCAATGTAGATGATGTATTGTTAAGCCCATACAATATTCCAAACTTTGCTCCATTTTATTGGCAGAAAGCACATTACTATAATTTCTCGCAAAAAACCTTGAACGATGTTCTCATTCGTGCAGGGTATGATGTGCAAATGATTCCCGCCCAACGCTATGACTTATCCAATCACATGGTTTGGATGATGGAAGGCAAACCCGGTGGCGTGGGTCGTTTTAAAGAAATATTCACGCCCGAACTTGAAATTGCTTACGCAGAGGCATTAAAAAAACAATGGAGATGTGATACTTTGTTTGCTGTAATGGAGTTGAAAAAATGATTACTGCTTTATTATTAGGTCGCGAAGGAAGCGTTGGTTTTCCTGGTAAAAATTTATATCCAATTTTTGGTCGCCCATTAATGTCTTATCCATTAATGGCGGCGCTCAATGCGCCATCCGTTGACCGCGTTTATGTCTCTACAGATTCTCCGCGTATTAAAGAAGTCACCACACAATACGGCGCACATATTATTGACCGCCCGCCTCATTTAGCAACCAAACAAGCCCTCGGCGAAGATGCTTATGTGCATGGCTATCAAGTGATTCGCGATGAACTTGCTAAAGAAGGTAAAACGATTGAATTGATGATTCTTCTTTTTGCAAATGCCGCCACGATTAATGCAGATTTATTGGAACAAGGAATTTCCGCGCTTCGTGCCGACCCGAAGGCTGATTCTGCTGTGACAGTTTCTATTTACAACATGTGGAGTCCGCTTCGCGCTCGCAAATTAGGTGATGATGGTTATCTTCATCCTTTCGTACCATTTGAAGTATTTGGCGACCCTGCCACTTTGAATTGTGACCGTGACTCACAAGGCGATGTCTATTTTGCAGATATGAGCACCTCTATCGTCCGCCCGCATTGTTTAGAAAATTTACATACAGGTTTGTTACCTCAAAAATGGATGGGACAAAACATTTTGCCTATTCATCAATGGGGTGGCTTAGATGTAGATTATGAATGGCAAATTCCGCAAGTAGAATTTTGGTTAAAGAAACACGGCTTTTCAGAAACACAAACTCCTTATGCAAAATAATAAAACTAAGTTTGATTTGCAAGGAAAAAGAATCCTCGTCACAGGTGCCAGTTCTGGCATTGGTGAAGCAACTGTGCGCTTATTGGGTGAGGCGGGCGCAGTCGTTGGGATTCATTATCATCAACGCCTGAAAGAAGCACAAACTATAAAAGAAGAAATTCTATCATCTGGTGGAGTTGCCGAAGTTTTTCAAGCAAACTTAAGCAATGCTCAAGAAAGAGATACGATAATACCTGCATTTATTGAGAAGTTTGGTGGCTTAGATGGCTTGGTCAATAATGCTGGTGCGCCACAGGGAAAACATGCTTTTCCAAACATTCTAAAAAATGAATGGGATGAAACCTTTGCTTTGAATATTGAAGCACCTTTCTTTTTATCTCAACAAGCATTTACAGTCATGCAATCTCAAGCAGGCGGAAAAATTGTCAATGTCAGTTCTATTGGCGTTAAGTATGGTGGCTCTGCTAAAACCATTCATTATGCAATGGCAAAATCGGCATTAGAAACATTAACAGTAGGAATGGCAAAGATGGGCGCAGAATTTAATATTTTAGTGAATATTGTCCGAGCAGGTATGACGGATACCGCTTTTTGGCAAGATAAAACGAAAGAAGAAATTGAAGCGAGGGAAAAATTGATTCCATTAAAAAGAATTGGGAAACCACAAGAAGTAGCAGAAACGATTTGTTTTCTGCTTTCGCATACTTATATTACAGGTCAAACGATTGCAGTAAGCGGAGGTGAGTGAATACAATGTTTATCAAGAAACCATTAAAATCTTTTTCACTATTTTATCGCCTTAGTATATTGCAATTAAGAAATCTTTTTTTATCAAAAGCCACTTATATTGGATATCCTAATCTTATTTTTATTGCTGGTTTACCTAAATCTGGCACAACATGGCTAGCTCAATTAATGCAAGAAATCCCGGGTTATCAACCTGCGTATGTTTATGACCCTGATGATTGTAGTTCACTTCATAATATCTGTAATGATATTTTTTCATATATCCCTAAAAATGGACATTACATTATGAAGTTACATACACATTACTCACCTGAGAACATGCAAGTTTTGGATAAATTTAATATAAACCCCATCATCATGTACCGTGATTTACGCGACCAATGTGTCTCTCGTTATTTTCATGCGTTAAATGATCCAACACATCGTCATTATGCTTTATATAATACTTTGTCTAAAGAAAAAGGGATGTCTCATAACCTTGAAATATCTCTTGAATATTACTTGAGTTGGATCGAAAACTGGTTAAGTCAGATAAAAAGTCAACCGAACCGTTTTTACGAAGTCAGATACGAAACATTAAGGGCAGACCCAAGCGGCATGCTTGCTGGTGTATTAAATTTTTATGGAATTCAACTTTCTAACGAGCAAGTTGAGCAGATTGCTCAAAAAGTTGCAAGCCAAACCAAGTTTGATATTAAAGAAAACCTGAATAAAAAAAGCGGCACAGCCCGTAAAGGGATTGTTGGTGATTGGCGTAATCACTTTAGCAAAGAACACGTTCAATATTTCAAAGAGATTTGTGGACAACATCTAATTGATGTTGGGTATGAAAAAGATTTAAACTGGAGCCTTGAAAAATAAAATGATAGTTGCACTTGTATGCGGGCGGGCAGAAAATCAGCCCTTCCCCGGTAGAAATACCTTTCCATTGCTAGGTAGACCATTAATGGTTTACCCAATTTTGGCGGCGTTAAATTCTACTCAAGTAGATAAGGTTTATCTCAGCACCGATGATGCTGGGATGGCGCGTGTTGCAAAGCATACTGGTGCAGAGGTAATTGAAAGAAAAAACAACCATGAAACCTTTACTCTTGAACAAGTGATTCAAAATGGTTATGAAGAAATAAAAAAACAATTCAACGAACCAATTGAAGCATTGGTGGTGATGATTGCCAACGCGCCTACCGTGACAGATAAGTTAATCAATCAAGGTGTAGAAATTCTCCGCTCACAACCAGAATTAGATGCAGTCATTTCCGTTTCAAAGCATAATGAATATCATCCGCACTTAGCCTTGCAATTAACGCAAAATGGTTTATTGCAAGAATATGCTGGTGTCTCTGAAACATCCAGTACAGATGCATACTTTCCCGATTCGCTTTTATTTGTACTCCGCCCTGAAAAATTTTTCAAAAATTTTCAACAAACAATATCCAATACAATTGTAGATGTTAATAAACAAAAAGTAGCCGCATTAGTACATGAAGGCTATGGTGATGTAGATTATCCGTGGCAGATTCCGATGGTGGAAGAATGGCTTAAGCGGCGCGGGTTTACAGAATCACAAACACCTTATGATGTTAAAGTTGAGAAGAAAATTGAAATCGTTTCGCCCATGCGAGTCAAAGCCTCAGGTGAGGTAAAGCATCGGGTACTGATAACAACTGTCCCGTTTGGTGAAGCGGAGCGTTATCCGCTCAATTTGTTGGAGTCGAATCAAATCGAATATGTCATCAATCCAATTGGTAGAAGATTGAAAGAAGAAGAATTGATTGAGATGATTCCTGATTTTGGAATTTTGATTGCTGGCACGGAACCGATTACAGAAAAAGTTATCGCTTCTGCTCCGCACCTCGGCTTGATTGCCCGCGTGGGCATTGGCTTGGATAGCGTCAATTTAATTGCGGCGCGTGAACGCGGCGTGCAAGTGACCTATACACCCGATGCACCATCGCCTGCCGTTGCTGAATTAGCAGTTGGTCAAATGTTGGCTTTATTGCGCGGCATTTCATTATCAGATAGAAACATGCGTAATGGGGTTTGGCATCGTTTTATGGGGCGCAGGCTTTCTGAAATGACAATTGGTTTAATAGGCGTGGGACGGGTTGGTAAATTGGTTGTGAAACATTTACGTGGCGGGTTTCCTTCTATTCGTATTTTAGCGAACGACCTTAACCCCAATATTGAATTTGGAAAATTACATAATATTGAATGGGTTGAAAAAGAAGAAATATATCGTTCGGCAGATATTATCTCTTTACATCTTCCATTAACACCAATAACACGTACATTAATTACTACTCATGAAATTAATTTAATGAAGAAAGATGTTTTATTAGTAAATACATCACGCGGTAATATGATTAATGAAAAAGACCTTGCCCAAGCATTACGCTCTCAACGCATTGCTGGCGCGGCAATTGATGTATTTGAACGTGAACCTTACGCTGGTGACTTAGGCACACTTGAAAATTGTTTGCTTACTTGTCACATGGGTTCTATGTCTGCTGATTGCCGCTCGCGTATGGAAATTGAAGCCACCGAAGAAGCCGTGCGTTTTTTGAAAGGTGAAACACTCAAAAGTATTGTGCCAGAGAGTGAATATCAAATTGCATTATCAGGAAATAATTTATGAAAGTGATTGTGTTTGGCGGTTCGGGTTTTGTTGGCTCTCATTTAGCAGATGCATTAACCAATGCAAAACATGAAGTGACTATTTTTGATATGAAGCCTTCGCCTTATTTGCAAGCGAGTCAAAAATTTATTCAAGGTGATATTCTTAATATGGAAGCCATCACACACGCCATTGCGAATCAAGATGTAATTTATAACTTTGCTGGTTTAGCCGATTTAGATGATGCCTTAGCCCGCCCAATTGATACAGTACGCTTAAATGTTTTAGGTTGCGTTAACTTACTTGAAGCCGCGCGCCATGCAAATATAAAACGCTTTGTATTTGCTTCCACAATTTATGTTTATTCCGAAGCGGGCGGGTTTTATCGTGTAAGCAAACAAGCATGCGAATCTTATATCGAAGAATATCAACGCCGCTTTGGTTTGAATTACACCATCCTTCGTTATGGCACGTTATATGGTCGTCGTGCCGATTCGCGTAACAGTGTCTATCGTTATCTCAAACAAGCACTAACTGAAAGAAAAATTTCAGTCCATGCCACAGGCGACGAAATGCGCGAATATATTCATGTTGAAGATGCTTCACGTGCCAGCGTGCAAATTTTAGACGATGAATTTGAAAATCAAAATGTGATTCTTACAGGCAATCATCCAATGCGTTTTCGAGATTTATTAAAAATGATTCGAGAAATGGTTGGCACAGATGTACAAGTAGATTTACAACTGCCTCTTGACTCAGGGACAACTGGTCATTACAGCCTGACGCCTTATACTTTTCATCCAAAAATTGGCAAGAAACTCGTCAATAACTATTATGTAGATATGGGACAAGGCTTGTTAGATTGTTTAGATGAAATTTATCATTCAGGTCAAAAACCAGAATGACCATTAAAGCCATCCTATTTGATTTTGACGGCGTGATTGTTGATTCTGTAAATGTCAAAACCGAAGCCTTTCGTGAACTTTTTTCAAATGAAAAAGAACACCTGCAAACTATTATCAATTTTCATTTAGCAAACGGAGGCATGTCTCGTTTTGTTAAGTTTGAAATCATTTATCGAGAAATTTTGAAAAAACCTCTTACCAAAGAGCTTTCACAAGAACTTGGCGAAAGATTTTCCAAATTGGTGATGCAAAAAGTGATTGAATGCGAATATATGCCCGGCGCGCTAGAATTTTTACAAAAATATTCCAACCAACTGCCTTTGTTCATCGCTTCTGGCACCCCACAAGATGAATTAAAAACCATCACAGCAAAACGTGACTTAACAAATTACTTCAAAGAAATACATGGCACACCACGAAGCAAGCCCGAAATTATCCACGATATTTTAGAACGCCATAAGATGCAACCAAAAGAAATGCCTTTTATTGGCGACGCGATTAATGATTACAAAGCCGCAATAGAAACAAAAACACCTTTCTATGGCTATGCTCAAACGAGCGAAAATGGCTTCCCTGCACATACAAAGGTTGTGCATAGTTTTCAAGAATTAGAAAGCGCCTTATTTACAAAATGACAGAAAAAGTTGAAGCCGAGTTAATTGTCGAAGTGTTTGACCAAGCTCAAGCGTGGGAGCGAAGCGCATATATCCAAACCGCTACATCGCAAGGGCGGGCTGTGAGTTTGTTATCACTTGGCGAATCCATACCGCCAAAAGACGATTTAGATGGCATGTCGCTAAATATAAAAGAAATTTCAGATAATGTTAGCGAGCAGATTCGCGAACTCTATCCGCGCTTTTTGTATAACGCCGCAAAAAATTCTGGCTTGTTAGACGTTACGGTTTTAGAAAATAAAATAAGTTTATATTGGCTGATGCCCATTTCTGAAATGAGCGTTTTACGAACCCCTCTTATTGATAAGTTATATGCGCTGTTTGTATTAAGAGAAGTTTTGCAAAAAAAACATTATCAAAAAGTTTTATTTGTCACCGATGACGAATTGCTTGAAACACCTGCGCGTGAAATTTGCCAAAACCTCAACGTAAAGATTATTGAAGTTAAAAGAATAAAAAATAATAAACATACTTATCCTCAAAATCGGTTTTCTCTCTTCATAACATGGTGGAAGGCGTGCCTCACTGCATTGTCTTATTGGCTTATGTTTCATTTATTTAACATTGGGAAAGAAAAATCAAACGTCAGTGAAATGCTTGGCTTAACGATTTTTCCCACCTTATGGGCAAAAAATAACGTAGGCAATTTAGAAAACCTTGCCTTTGGAGATTTTCCGTCTGAATTAAACAAAAATAAAAAAAGATTAACCTATCTGGCTATTCCCACAATGAAGCCAAGTAGCATTATAAAAGAAGCAAAGTATTGGCAAAGGATTGCCCACGAAAATCGTATTTTATTTTCGCATGCTTTCATTTCACTATTCGAATTATTAGCAATCTGCTTTCGGGTTGGCTGGGGCAATCAACTCTCTTACAAAATTAAGAATGTATCTTCTTTAGATTTAAGAATTGATTCTGTTGATGTAAAAAAACTATTGATTCGAGAATTGCAACATGAACAATGGAATCCAGATTTACTTCAACCATTCATTTTGGCTTATGCCAGCCAAAAAATAAAAAATATTTCTTCGGCAATTTTCGCATTTGAATTTCAGCCTATTGAAAAAGCCTTTGTCGCAGGCATAAAAAAAACAAATCCTGATGTGAAACTCATTGGCTTACAAACCTCTTTGCTCGGTAAAAGCCACCTTGGATATTACTTTTTGTCAGAACAAATCAGTCAAACAAATCAATTGCTTCCTCCATTTACCCCTCTACCAGATTATGTTGTAGCGTATGGAGAAACTACTTATCATCTGCTTGCAAAAAAATTAGGAAGCGAAAGAATCCAATTAACTGGACCGATTCGATATCCCTATTTGAAAATTGACTCGCAAGCAGACCGTGACGTTGCAAAAGAAAAAATAAAAAACCGCCTCAATCTTAACGGAGATTTGGTTCTTGTGCTTTTAGCATTACCTAGCCTCAAAGAAGAAGCGCTAATGATTATGGACTGGGCATTTGCTGTGGCTAAACAATATCCGCATATATATTTTTTAGTCCGTTTTCATTATTGGGCAATCTTAAATAATGAATTACACAACGCCTCACGATTACATTCTTTTAATAATCATCAAATTGTCGAAGGTGATTTGCATGAATTATTGCTTGCCTCTCAGTTTATGATCACAGGCACATCATCGGTAGGCATTGAGGCAATCGCCTCTGGTTGTATGCCCATCTCATACAAACCTACCCGCCGTTATGATTTTGGTCGCATACAAGATGTTGAAGAGGGCGCGTTTCTTTATACCAATCAAACCGAACTTCAAAAAGCGATAAACGAATGTATTACCCAAAGCGATGTTTTTGCATGGAAGAAAACACAATGGGAGAAGAACCTTAAAAAATTATGCACACCTTTAGATGGGAAAGCCAGTTCCAGACTTTATAATTGGCTTGATAAAAAAGATGTGTTCAATATGAAAGCAGTATAGCGGAATTTATTTATGAAGAATGTATTAATTACAGGCGGTGCTGGGTTTATCGGCTCAAACTTTGTCCGTTATTTGCTGAGAAACGAACCAGACTTACAAATTATTAATCTGGATGCTTTAACTTATGCAGGCAACTTGGAAAATCTTTCTGATTTGCCAAACATTGAACGGTATACTTTTATTCAAGGTGATATTTGTGATTTTTCTTTTGTGAAGCAAACGCTGGAGAAATATCAAATAGATACAGTTATCCACTTTGCGGCTGAGTCGCATGTAGACCGTTCCATTGTAGGTCCTGCTTCATTTATTCAGACAAATATAGTCGGCACATTTAACGTATTGCAAGCCGCATATAATACTTGGAGTAAATCGGAGAATAAAAACAATTTTAGATTTCATCATATTTCAACTGATGAAGTATTTGGGTCATTATTCTCTACTGACCCAGCATTTACTGAGATTACCCCCTACGACCCGCGTTCGCCATATTCTGCCTCTAAAGCCGCTTCAGATCATCTTGTGCGGGCTTATTATCATACATACGGTTTACCTATTACAATCACAAATTGCTCGAATAATTATGGTCCTTATCAATTCCCTGAGAAGTTGATTCCTTTAATCATATTAAATGCTTTGCAAGGAAAGCATTTACCTGTATATGGAGATGGCAAACAAGTGCGAGATTGGTTGTATGTTGAAGACCATTGTGAAGCAATTCATTTGGTTTTGAAAAAAGGCAAACTAGGTGAAACGTATAACATTGGCGGAGAAAATCAACCCACAAATATTGAGATTGTAAACATGATTTGTAAGTTTTTGGATGAATTAAAACCCGCGTCTTCACCTTACGCTTCATTAATTGAACATGTGCCAGATAGACCAGGTCATGACCGTCGCTATGCAATGAATATTGACAAAATAAAAAATGAACTTGGTTGGTCTCCCAAACATACACTTGCCAATGGACTTCGTGAAACTGTTGAATGGTATCTTTCAAATATTGATTGGGTCAATTTGATTACGTCTCAAAATAATTATCAAAACTGGTTAAACAAAAATTATCAAAATCGAGAGGAAATAAAATGAAGGGAATTATCCTCGCTGGCGGGCGTGGCACGCGATTATATCCGCTTACATTGGCAGTTAGTAAGCAATTACTCCCAGTCTATGATAAGCCAATGATTTACTACCCATTATCCTTGTTAATGCTCGCTAATATTCGAGAAATCTTAATTATTAGTACGCCAGAAGATTTGCCGCAATTTCAACGTTTGTTGGGGAGCGGAGAGCAGTGGGGGGTGAGATTCGAGTATACACAGCAGAACCAGCCACGAGGGTTGGCTGATGCGTTCATCCTCGGTAGAGAATTTATCAATGGAGAGCCATCGTGTTTAATTTTAGGGGACAATATTTTTTATGGGATGGGTTTATGGGAGCAACTTAAAAGAGCCGCAACTATAACAGATGGCGCATTAATATTTGCATATCCTGTACGTGACCCTTCTTCTTATGGTGTAGTGGAATTTGACTCAACGGGCAAGGCTATTGGTTTAGAAGAAAAACCTATTGCGCCACGTTCACGTTACGCCATACCAGGTTTATATTTTTATGACCATCAAGTTTGTGAAATTGCAAAAGAATTAGAGCCTTCTGAACGTGGAGAAATAGAAATTACGGATATTAATCTTCACTATCTGAAAATGGGACAATTAAGAGTTCAGCCTCTTAGTCGCGGAATTGCATGGTTAGATGCTGGCACACACGAAAACCTTTTACATGCCTCTAATTTTGTTGAAGCCGTTGAAGAACGTCAAGGCTTGATGATTGGTTGCCCAGAAGAAGTGGCTTATCGTATGGGCTTTATTAATACCGCTCAATTACAAGCGCTAGGTAATCAATTTGGACATAATAGTTATGGAGATTACCTTCTCAAATTAGCAGAAGAAGAAATATAAAACATATAAGGATGATGAGATATGATACAAGATGTTGTTTTTAAAAAATTACGCGTCATTGCAGATGAGCGTGGCTACTTAATGGAAATGCTCCGTGTTGATGACGAGTTGTTTGATAAATTTGGGCAAGTCTATATGACGGCTGTTTACCCAAACGTTGTCAAAGGGTGGCATTATCACAAATTTCAAACCGATTATATGGCATGTGTTTTTGGGATGATTAAGCTTGTGTTGTTTGATGCACGCCAAGAATCACCAACCTACCGCGAAGTTAATGAATTTTTTATTGGCGATAAAAATCCTGGTTTAGTGAAAATTCCTTGTGGGGTATATCATGGTTTCAAAGGAGCAGGTATTCAAACTGCCTTAATCGTCAACACGGTTAATACACCTTATAACTATGAAAATCCAGATGAATTTCGTGTTGAGTGGAACTCTCCAGATGTTCCTTACAACTGGGATTTGAAAAACGGATAACTTTTATTGGCGGCATTGTGACAAATATCTTAATCACAGGTGGTACTGGCTTACTTGGTGTTGCGCTTCAAAACTCTGCGCCAACTGGTGTGCAAGGGTACGCAACCTGCACGCCAACTCGCTCTCTGCCTTTGCCTCTACCTTTTGCTATTCTCCCAGCAGATTTAAATAATTATGTTGAGATGAAAGCAATTTTTCAAAAATCTCAACCTGAAGTTGTGATTCATACTGCTGCCATTGGTAGTGTAGATTTTGCCGAAAAGAATCGAGAAATTACGCATAAAGTAAATTATGAAGGCACAAAGTTAATCATTAACCTTTGCAAAGAGTTTAATGCCCGCTTAATTTTTATTTCCAGCAATGCAGTATTTGATGGCACAAATCCATTTTATTCTGAAACTGCACCAGTCAATCCGATTAACTATTATGGGCAAATCAAAGCCGATGCTGAACAGTTGGTTCAACATAGCGGTTTGAATTTTGCCATTGTGCGTACTATTATGTTGTATGGTTGGCAATACCCAGGTGGACGTGATAACCCCGTCACTTGGTGGGTGAGGTCTTTGGAAGAGAATAAACCAATAAAAGTTGTTGATAATATTTATAGTAAACCTTTACCTGCATATTCATGTGCCGAAGTGATTTGGGCAGTCCTAAATCAAAACCGTAGTGGTATATATCACGCCGCCGGACGCGACCATGTCACCTTATATGAATTTGCTCTAAAAACAGCCCAAGTATTTGAACTTAATTCAAATCTAATAGAAGCAGTTCCTGATTCTTACTTTCCTGATATTGCTATACGCCCTAAGGATACATCGTTTGATACTACAAAAATGGAAACGGAATTAGGCGTTCAGCCAGTATCTATCATTGAAGGTTTGAAGAAAATGAAAGCTGAGCGATTTTCATGAAAATTTTATTAGTCGGACCGCGCTGGATTGGCGGCTGGATGGAAGGTGTGGAACATGGGCTTCTTGCATTGGGACATCAGGTGCAAGTATTTGCTTACACCTCACCTCATGCGCCATTTCAAATGAATAATGAAGTAACTTTGAAAAGCTATGCTCCAACTATTCTTTATTCTTTATTAAAACCAGTTGCCCAAAGCATAGGTGTCATTTGGGAGCGCGATATGAATCTTAGGCTGATAAAAAAGACGCAAGAATATCAACCTGATTTAATATTTATTCTCAAAGGTGAATTAATTCAGCCAGAAACATTACAAGCCGTTAAATCTTCGCGCAGGAAAATAATTTCATGGTGGGTAGATAACCCGACTCTATATTATAAAGATTACCCGCAAGTAGAAGAACAACTAAAACTAATTGATGCATTGTTTATTTTTGATTATGATAATTTAGAAGTGTTAAAGCAAAAAGGGGTAACCAATCTTTATTATTTGCCGTGCTCTTACGACTCAAGTGTTTACCTTCCAAAAACAATCAACCCATCGAAAAGAAAACAGTTCGAATGTGAAATTGCATTTATTGCCAATTACTATCCAGAAAGAGGTGAGTTCTTAAAATATACAAAAGGATTGAATATAGCGGTTTGGGGGAGAGGTTGGAAGAAATTCTTAAACACCCACAATTTTCCAGCAAATGTTTTA
>JAEURG010000027.1 GCA_016789345.1 Anaerolineales bacterium
AGCAAAAAAAGTTAAAGAAGCCAATGTTTCTTTAGAAGAATTACTCACTACTTTAGATGAAGAACGCAAACGCTATTACAAAGAAAACTATGTCAAAAATTAAAGTATTTTTGGATAGTAGTGCCGTCATTGCGGGGGTAATTTCATCCGCAGGTGCCGCACGAGTTTTATTAGTCATGTCTGAAAATGGTCAAATAGACACATTTATTAGTGAACAAGTCATTACTGAAAGTGAACGTTCGATCGCCAAAAAAGTTCCTCATGCTTTGCCTGAATTCCGTCAAACTATCAAAGATGGTGGTCTGAAAGTTGTGCAGAATCCTACTCAAAAAGAAATTGATGAAAATTTATACTTAATTGCTGACCCTGACGATGTCCCGATTCTTTTAGCGGCAATGAAAGCGCATGTAAATTATTTCGCCACACACAACCGCAAACATTTTCTTGATGACCCAAAAGTTGCAGAAAAATCTGGGATAAAAATTGGAACGCCTGGCGATGTACTTAATTGGATAAGAGAAAATTTGAAGACAGAATAAAATTACTCGATGTCTATTGACCAAACTTCAAAACCAAATCTCCGCAAACTCTTCATAGATTTTTTTTACATCCTCACCCTCGCAACTTCAATTCTTTTATTTCTCTTCACCCTCAATCTCGGGCTACAAAGTTTCCAAACAAGCAGAGACCTTGAAGTGTTTTGCGTGGCGGGCAAAGTAATTGCAAATGGAGAGAATCCATACTTAACTTCACAACTCGGACTCGAACTTTCATGGAATTATCCATCCGCATTAGCATACGGGTTTTATTTTATCTGTCCGCTTTTCAACCTTGAACAAAATTACATTTGGATATATGCAATATTATTTTTTATCGGCATATCTCTATGGCTCACTCGCAAAGATTGGTTATACGGAATCAGTCTATGCTCAACAGGTTTATTCACTCTCGGCTGGACGATGATTACAGGAAACATCAGCACGATTGAATTTTTACTTTTTTCAATTTCAATTTTTCTTTTCTTTCGGAAGAAAATCAACGCTTCCCTTTTTGTCTTCGGCATGTTCGCCAGTTTGAAGTTGATTCCCATCTTATATTTGCCTGCCTTTTTAATTTTACAAACTAATACAAAAGATAAAATCAAAGCGATAGTATGGTCACTTGCAGGTTTTATATCTTTGCCGCTTTTGTCATTCATCACATCCCCTCACCTTTTCGCTTGGTATCTTCGCCAAATGTTTGGATTAATCCCCAACCAGCATAATCCGCTTAATGAATTTGAGCCACTTGTCTTGAATCAATCACTATCTGTGGCGATTCTTTCACTTTTAGGTTTAGAGTCACAACTAGAAGAATTAAATCTGATATTTTCTTTGGGAAGTTATATTCTGGGAGTTTCTGCACTTTATTTCGTTTACAAAACTTTATATAAACCTGAAAATCATTTCGTGATATTTCCCTTAGCCATCATCATACTGACTATTTTCATGCCGCGTTTGAAGCCTTATAGTTTTCTGCCTGCCATACTCTGTTTTTATCTGATAAGCAAGGAACAAAGCAATTTACTCAAATCTGTATATCTCATTTTGCTTTCAATTGTTCCTACTATTTTGCATTTAATTTATTTTTACACAGAGAACAACGTAAAAATATTTGCATTTCATCAAATCATATTTCTATTGATTACGACGCTTTTATTAATGTTCACCCTAAACAAAAAGGTCTCGCCATAAGCGAGACCTTTTTTTCTATAATCGCGAACGATGGTCTATCATACGTTCATCAATTTTGATAGTGCTTTGTCTGCGGGTTAAAACTTTTTCGGTTGAGGCAACCAAGCTAAACATCACCAACAATACACCAGTAAGTAAAACTAACTCAATCATTTTATTTCTCCATCATAAATTCCAATATTGCGATACTTAATCCTACCCTGAAAATATAAGTTTTCTATTAACACTTATGCAATTCTTCATTTCAGTTTTGTAGGTAATGCATTAACCCAGCAAAACCGCCTCAGCCGACTCAAGTTGTTCATACATTGGGATAATGTCGGGGATGCCCGTCAGGTCTAAAACTTCACGCACAGACGAAGTTGGGTTAAGCAGAACCATGCGTCCGCCACGAGAAAGAAGCGATTTTGCATTCGTAGTCAAAAGCCGAATGCCAATCGAAGCCAGAAAATCCACACCAGATAAATCCACAAGCATGCGCACATTTTCACCAGAGCAATAACCTGAAAACTTCGTCTCAATTTCGTTCACGCCTAAAATATCCAACTTGCCAATTAACTTAATCAAATGGATGCCATTGCTCAATTCATTGTATTGGATTTCCATTTTGTCACCTGTATTTTGAGATGACTAAATTATATTAACTCACATGAAATTTATTGTTAACAACAGGTTATGATTTTTGATGAAACCCTCGCTTCTTTTTTTGACTTTGAACTTGTTCGCTGACTCTCAACATTTTTTTAACTTGAAATTTTTTCTTTATATCCTACTCACTCCAATTAACATGGTTTGGCTACGCGCAAATTAATTTCAACAGATAAATAACTCTGTGCTATAATCTGCGCCACGATGTACATCAGCATCCAATTTGCCAATAACGATAATAATAATGATAATAACGATTACCCTATCGTTGGGCGAAGCACGG
>JAEURG010000029.1 GCA_016789345.1 Anaerolineales bacterium
CGAAAGGCGTAATATGAAAACTGACATCACAATTCCTAATTCAGTTTATCAAGCCGCGGAAAAACTTGCAAAAAAAGAAGGCATTTCTTTAAGCGAGCTATATACTGCCGCATTAAATGCCTATGTTGCAGAACATTCCGATAAGAATATTGCCGAATCATCTGACGTGGCTTATTTAACACAACTTGCTGATAATGAACTTGTTGACCTGCAAATCATTGCAGAATTTAATGCATGGGAAGTTGCAAGTGATGAGGCTTTGCAAAATTTTGAAAAGGGATTAGAAAAAACATGAAACGCGGTGATATTGTCCTTGTGAATCTGCCACAAACTGCAGAGGATAGTGCTGGTCATGAACAGGTGGGTACGAGACCAGCACTTATTGTTCATGATGGCGCAACAAATAATACCTTATCAGTAAATTATGATTGTGCCATTTACCAGCAATCTTAAAGCCAAGAAGTTTCCTCACACGATTATTGTATAGCCAAGCGAAGAAAATGGTTTAAGTATGCAATCTGTTTTATTAGTATTTCAATTAAGAGCAATTGATAAACAGAGAATTACAAAAAAGATAGGCTACTTAGAAAAAGAATTAATTGAAAAAGTAAATCAAGAAATGAAAGATTTGTTAGGCTTAAGTAAGTAGTTGGGGAAAGAGAAGCCGGGTCATGTGGATGTGGAAGAAGAGAAGTAATGCAAAATCGATCTTTGAGTTTTATTTTATTGTTTTTAATTTTAGTTGGATGTTCACGAAGTCTTAAGCCAACAGAACTAGATGTACTTGGTACAGAAGATTGCAAGCCGCCTTGTTGGAGAGGAATTACTCCTGGAAAAATCACTGTAGACGAAACTATTACTATCTTTCAAAATTGGCAAGTCGAAAACAAAGGAATGTGGAAACGCAATACTGGCACAAATAATGTAATAAGTTGGGATTATGTATGTTGGCGAGACAGAGTTGGTCCTCAAATTTGTTTAGAGGTTGGCGATAATAATTTGATTTCAAAAGTTGATTTAAGATTTTATTCCTCCTCCTTAAAACTAGAGGATATTATTGAAATATACGGACAACCTGATGGATATAAAATAGATCTTTGCCCTGATTGTTCTGGTTATGGAATTTCCATTTATTACATTGAAAATGGGTTGATTTTTTCATTTGGTGCCAGCGGAAAACTTCAAATCACTCCAAAAATGAAATTCTCAAGAGCGCTTTTCCTTGATCAAGAAACAATAGAAATCTATAAAGAAGGATATATAGAGTGGAGTGGATACGGACCAATAAGCTTAAATAACAACAAATAATTTATCAGGCAGTATAATTCGGGGGCGATTTTAACTATGGCACTCATAACCACAAACTCACTCACCAAATCATACGGCGCGACGGACATCTTCGCGGGCATTACTCTTTCCATTGAGAAGGGCTCGCGGCTAGGTATTGTCGGTCCGAATGGCGTGGGCAAAACCACGCTGCTGCGAATCCTTGCAGGCGAAGATGAAGGCTCCACTGGAACAGTCACCCGCTCGAAGGGAGTCCGAAGCGGATATTTATCGCAAGAAGCCGATTTCAAAATGGAAGGTACGCTTTGGGATGCGTGTCATTCCGTCTTCGAAAATTTAATCAAGCAACAAAATGAATTGCATCGCCTCGAAGAATTGATGGCGACTGACCCGAATGTAATTGAAGAATACGGAAAACTGCAAGAAGTTTTTGAGCGTGGCGGTGGCTACACTTATGAAACGCGCATCAAGCAAGTGCTTACAGGTTTAGGATTTGATACAAACGATTATGAACTTTCTTTGGAGCATTTATCCGGCGGACAACGCACACGCGCCTTTTTAGCACGCCTCTTATTATCTGACCCGGACTTGTTACTGCTCGATGAGCCTACGAATCATCTGGATATTCGTGCTGTTGAATGGCTCGAAGGATATTTGAATCAATGGGAAGGCGCGGCAGTCATTGTTTCGCATGATAGATATTTCTTAGATAAAGTTAGCAATATTATTTTTGAAATGTTGCCCGGTGCAAGTGAAACTTATAACGGAAATTACACGGCGTATTTGAAACAACGAGAAGAAAGAATTAAACGCCGGCAAGAAGTATTTGATAGTGAAAAAGAAAAATTAAATAAAGAGATGGAATACATCCGCAAAAATGTTGCGGGACAAAATGTATTGCAAGCCAAAGGCAGATTGAAACGTTTATCGCGTTTAATTCAAGCCATTGAACAAGTTGGGTTTGAAGCGGCGTTGAATCAAAAGTGGAGCGAAACCGCAGACGAAATTTCTGTCACGACTTCTATTATGAGTGTGGAAGAAGCAGGTAGGCGGATTAATGCATTAAGGTCACCTGTGCGAACTTTACCGAATTTGCATTTAAGACTCGGTTCTGAAAAACGCTCTGGTGATTTGGTGATTCGCACCAAAGATTTACAAGTCGGTTTCACCGACAAATTTTTATTCAAATCACCTGATATTGAATTGAGGCGACAAGATTGTGCGGCATTGATTGGTCCGAATGGGGCAGGGAAATCTACATTCTTGAAAACAATTTTAGGTCAGCTTGAACCATTGGCTGGTGAAGTGATTCTAGGTTCAAGTTTGCACATCGGTTATTTTGCTCAAGCACATGAAGGTCTTGACCCAAATAAAACTTTATTGGAAGAAATTGATTCAATTATGCCGAATTGGTTGCCGGGGCAAATCCGTGATTATCTAGGTAAATATATGTTTAGTGGCGAAGATGTGTATAAAAAAGTTGGCATGCTCTCAGGTGGTGAGCGTGGACGTTTGGCATTGTCTAAACTTGCTTTGCAAGATACAAACTTATTATTACTCGATGAGCCAACGAATCATTTAGATATTCCATCACAAGAAGTTTTAGAATCTGTACTTGAAGATTACAAAGGTACGATTCTCTTAATCACACATGATCGCTATCTTGTGGATGCAGTCGCGACTCAAATCTGGGAGATTGACCCGGATGATGGTCACATGACTGTGTTCAAAGGCACTTACTCTGAATTACGCGCTGAACGTGAACAAAAACAATATGAAGAATTTATGGCGGGGCAGAAGGGCTCAGGTTCCAAGTCGCAGGTTTCAGGTCAAAACCAAAAGACCGATTCCCGAATATCGAATAACGATTCTCGAAAAACAAAAGAAGAAAGAAGAAAGATTGCGAAGGTACAAGAATTGGAAAATAAAATTGCTGAACTGGAAGCCACATTATCAAATTTAAGCTTTCAATTGGAAAGCCCGATGCTTAAACCTGATGATGTGGTCAAAATCAGCAAGGAATATGAACGCGTCCAAAAAGAGATGGATGTCAAGTTGGCTGAATGGGAAGGAATGCAAGGGTAATAAAATAAAGAGTAACTTGAGGAATGTTGAAAAAAATATTATTTGTAATATCGATAATTTTTATACTAACAGCCTGTGCTGAAAAACAATCTGCAATGTTTGACTTGCAAAATACAGTCATTGCCATGTCACAAACCAGTATTGTTATGACACAAACAGCTCTGCCTACCAAACCATCCTCAACTTTAACGCCCGTTTCAACAGATACTATTGTATATCCGACTCCATCAGTATTACCTTCAGCAACAATTACCCCAACTTCTCCTTATGAAGCAGAACATAGGGAAATCGAAAAAGTTGTTGAGGCATATTTTGAAAAGTTATATTACATGCGTAATAGTTTTCAAATAGAAAATTTTGATGATGTAGTGTCCAGTGCTTCTGATGGAAGAATCTTCTTAAAAACAGAGTTACGAAAACAAGCAGTAGGTATTACTTCAGCAAGAGTAAATTTCCTCCGATATGCATCTTACAGTTATACGCTTGACTATAGTGAGATTGTTGTTTTTGAGTCGGGTCAAAGAGCAAGAGTAAACTTAACAGAAGGAAATAGTATAGTTTATGAGCTTTCTATCCCTTATGGTATTGTTTCGAGTGCAAGTGGGATAAAGCATATTATTATGTTAAGAAACGAAGAAAATAAATGGAAAATCATTTATGATGTTTACGATGATTACTCTCATCGTTCATTATATGCTCCTACTCCCTTTCCTGAAGATGTATTAAACAGTCTCGATAAAATATTAATTAATCTTAGTCAAGGACAAAGTGGACCAGCACTGCCTGAAGAAGGAAAATTATTTATCCCCTCTGAACCAGAACAATTAGAAAAATGGAAAGAATACGAAACTGCTTTGGCAGAGAAACTTATGCCTCAATATCCTCGTAACACCGTTTTATGTGAATGGGAGCTTACAGAAAAAACAGAACAAAAACTAAACGTCTGGGCAATTTGTATGACGACTTTGAAATCAGAGGATGCAGGCAGTTACTATTTTCCAGTTGCAAGTATGCCAGCAGTTATTAATATCGATTCAGATAATATTGTGCAAAGCATTGATATTCCAAAATATGGAAATCAATATATTTCGGATTTTTGGAAATTATTCCCAAATGGTGCATGGAAAGATTTGCCATCTGCCAATGCTATGGAGAAACATCTTCATTGGCGTAGAGTCCACCCTAATGAACCTCCATTGATTGTACTTAATGCAACTACAATTCCTACAGCAACACCATAACTAAAAATGGAGTAACAATGTCCAAACGTGTTAAATTTGATTTTGAAATTGACTTCACCAACGGTGGTGGGATACAGGGGCAAGATTTCCGCTTGGATATTGATGGCGATGATATTTCTGACAAAGAATTAGCAGATTACATCGTTCAAGATATGCGTTTGTTGATGGTTGGCAAAGTGCAAATTTTGAATAAAGAAATTATCACAGAAGCACATAAACGGAATCCGATAAATGCTCCACTTGATTCGTCTTATATTGATTTGAGTCATATCATTTACGATGGCTTGATTACTTACAAAGGTTTACCTGCCCCAATCATTTGTGATTATCTCAGCCGCGAAGAATCTCGTAGCCGATATGCAGAAGGCACAGAATTTCAAATCGGCAAAATTGAAATGGTCACAAACACTGGCACATATATTGATTGTCCATTTCACAGATATGAAGATGGCAAAGATTTATCCGAAGTGGATTTAGAAAGTTTTGTAGATATTGAAGGCATCGTCATTCGTGCAGATTATAAAAATGGATTAGCCATTACAGCCGAGGCTTTCAAAAACAAAGAACTTCGCAATCGTGCAGTTTTAGTCCACACCGGCTGGGATGAACATTGGGCGACAGATAAATATTTTGAGAATCATCCATATCTCACAGAAGATGCGGCAATTTATTTAAGAGATTGTGGAGTCAAGTTAGTTGGAATCGATTCGCACAATATTGATTACACAGGTATAGGTACAAGACCTGTTCATTCCACTTTATTAAGAGAAAACATCTTGATTGTTGAACATTTGTGTAATTTGAAAAATATCCCGGATGAAGGTTTTACTTTTACAGCCGTTCCACCGAAATTCAAAGGTGCTGGCACGTTTCCAGTCAGAGCGTTTGCGAAGTTGATTTCATAATTTTTATGATATTGTTTTATGATTGTATAAGTTAACAAAAGGAGACAATCCCATGCCTCAAATTCATTTCAACGGAAAAACATATAACAGCCTAGAAGAAATGCCGCCCGAAATGCGTCAAGCCTATCAAAAAATTGCGGATATGATGATAGATAAAAACGGCAATGGCATTCCCGATTTTTTAGAAGGCGATATTGTAAAAAATATTTCTAATATCTACACTACCGCCAGTTCCATTGATTTCAATGGAAACACATACAACAACTTCAATGAGCTACCAACCGATGTGCAAGCAAAAGTTTCAACAGCGTTCAATCAAATGGCGGGCATGGGCATCGTCCCGCAAGAAACGGCTGAAGAACACAACCGCAGGCATCACATCCATAACGAACCGTTTTTAGAATCCAAACCATTTGTCTCACGCGAGTACAATCCAGTTATCCAAGAAGATAAAGGTCCAAGCATTGCCACATGGTTTTTTATTGCAATTGGTTTAGTAGTTGGATGTATTGCATTAGGTGTGACTATATTTTTATTCATGCAATAGATGAAAAAAATTTTA
>JAEURG010000040.1 GCA_016789345.1 Anaerolineales bacterium
GTAAGGAGGTGGTTGTTAGCACGTGTTTGAATTTTTTGTTCGTGTAAATTCTATTTAGGAGAAAAGAGAATGAAACTAAAAAATTTATATGCGCTTTTTAGTTTGCTGGTAATTCTGAGTATGGTGCTTGCGGCTTGTGCGCCTGCCGCAACTGAAACAACCGAAGCACCCGTTTCTACAGATGAACCTACTACGACTGAAGAAGCACCTGCCGCAACCGAAGAAGTTGTGGCAACAAGCCGTAAAGGCGGCTGGTTAGATGAAATTGTTTTCTCGGCAGTTTCTTCTAGTTCAGCAGTTTCACAATTGCAGGCTGGGGCGATTGATTTTTATTCGTTTAACCTCTCGTCCAATACATTGCAAGAAATTAAGGATGCAGGGTTAAGTTATACAGCATCGTATGGTGGGAATTATGGCATTAGTTTGAATCCAGCAGAATTTAACGATGCGAGTGTGTTAAATCCATTTTCAAATCGCAAAATCCGCGAAGCCCTAAACTGGTTGATTGACCGTAACTATATCAATCAAGAAATTTATGGTGGCGGTTCTTTGCCAAAACTTTTGCCCATCACCACACAATTGGTAGAATATACCAATTTGATTGAAACCGCACGTGCGCTTGAAACCAAATATGCTTATGACCTTGAAAAAGCGCGGGAAGTAATTGCTGCTGAAATGGAAGGCATGGGTGCAACGCTTGGTGCAGATGGCAAGTGGCAATATAACGGTGCGGCAGTTAATTTAATCTTCTTAATCCGTTCTGATGGTGATGGTACACGTCAGCCAATGGGTGATTATGTATCCAATCAATTAGAAGCGGTTGGTTTCACTGTTGACCGACAATATAAGACTTCATCTGAAGCCTTCCCGATTTGGATTGGCACAGACCCTGTAGATGGTCAATGGCATTTATATACGGCTGGCTATTTACCCTCTGGCTTGACTCGCGATGAGCGTGCAAATATTCAACAATATTATTTGCCTACCAGCGTTCAGGCTTCACAACCGTTCCTTTCTAATGTAGCAGACCCAGCCTTACAAAAAGTTGGTGATGATTTGGCATTAGGTAATTTCAATACAAAAGAAGAACGTGATGCCATGATGGCAGAAGCCTTAGAACTTGCGCTTCAAGACTCGCTTTTTGTTTGGGTGGTGGACCAGTTAGTTTATGCTCCCTTCAAGAATAACGTTTCAGTCACATACGATTTGGCGGCAGGTTATGAAGCGGCGTTCATGGGTAACTACAACTTACGCTTCACTGACCAAGAAGGCGGCACGATGCGTGTGGGTACCAATGACCTCTTCACACAACCATGGAACACTATTGCTGGTAGTAACTGGGTTTGGGATTCTAATATTATGCGAGCAACTAGCATGGGTGCCAGCGGTATTGGTGGTGGAGCAGGCTTAATGGGCGACCCCTATACTGGTTTAGCATGGCCCCAACGGATTGCCAGCGCTTCTTTAGAATATCAAGCTGGCTTGCCTCTAACCCAAAACCTTGATTGGTTAACTGTTGAGGCTGTAAATGAGATTCAAGTGCCAGCAGATGTTTGGGTAGATTGGGATGCCACCTCACAAACATTTATTACAGCGGGTGAGAAATTCCCAGATGGCACTACTGCAAAAACCAAAAGCACAGTGGTATTCCCTGCTGATTTGTATGAAACAGTCACTTGGCATGATGGAAGCCCCGTTTCTGTTGCTGACTTTGTAATGGCGTTCATCGTCTTCTTTGACCGTGCCAAACCAGAAAGCCCAGTCTATGATGAAGCCGCTGTACCTGCTTTAGATGGCTTCTTACCTTCATTCAAAGGCTGGCGCATTACTTCTACTCAACCTTTGACGATTGAATACTACTCTGACTCATACAATGCTGATGCAGAATTAAACATTTTGCCTTTGTGGCCTGGCTCTCCAACGGGTCTTTCCGGTGAAAATAGCTGGCAAATTTTAGCGGTTTCAAACCTTGCTGAAGCCGCAGGCGAATTGGCTTACTCTGCAGATAAAGCCGATGTAGAACAAATTGAACAAATGAGTTGGGTGGGTGGTCCGAGCCTTGAAATTCTCAAGAAGTATTTAGACCAAGCACAAGCCGATGGTTTTGTTCCGTATGAAGCAACCTTAAGTCAATTCCTGACACCAGAAGAAGTAGCCTTACGCTATAACAATCTCTCCAGTTGGTATGATGACCATGGTCACTTCTGGGTTGGAACAGGTCCGTATTATTTAGACCAAGTCTTCACAACAGAAAAATCACTCGTCCTGAAAAACAACGAAAACTTTGTTGATTTTTCTGACCGTTGGTCTTCCTTTAGTGAACCAAAACGCGCTACGGTTGTGTTAGATGGACCTGGTCAAGTTTCTGCTGGCGGCGAAGCGGTGTTTGATGTAATTGTCAATTTCAATGACGAACCGTATGCCAATGCCGATATTAAACAAGTGAAATATATTTTGTACGATACCACGGGTGCAGTCATCACTGTGGGCGATGCAAAAGCCGTAGGTGAGGGGCAGTTCCAAGTCACGTTAGATGCGAGCATTACATCTCAACTTGATACAGGTTCAGCCAAACTCGAAGTGGCTGTCGTTCCAAGTGCGGTTGCTATCCCTGCTTTCACTTCGTTTGATTTCGTTGTTCAATAAGTAAGTTGCATTTTGTAAGTTTTGCTCCTGCCGCACTTATAGCGGCAGGAGCAAACAGATTTATATTAACTGCGAGGTCGCCATGTCGGTCACTACTCATGTTCCAGAAAATGTATCTGCAAAAAAATCATTTGCCAACAGCACGTTCATTCGCGTGTTACGTTATACCGCTGTGCGTTTGTTGACTTTGTTTGTCACAGTTGTGATTGGGGTGTATCTCACGATTTTGATTGCAAATATGGGCGGCTTTGTAGACCAAATTATTAAAACCCAGATTCGAGATAGCATCACGCAATCGGTTGCAAGTAATCAGACCTATTTGCAAATGGACCCTGCTTTGCGGAAGCAACTAATTGAAGAACGCATTATTTTGGAAGAAAAACGACGTGGGTTAGATACACCGATTGCTGTGCGCAATGCGCGTTATTTGGTCAATGCGTTGAAGTTAGACCTTGGGCGCGCTATCAACATGACCAGTGACAGTGGCTCAAAACAAGTGCGTTTGATTTTGCTTGAACGCCTGCCAGCCACTTTGTTATTGATGGGCTCTTCGCAATTATTTCTTTTCTTTTCCAGCGTTTTTATTGCTTTGAATCTTTCGCGCAATTACGGCAATTTTTGGGATAAGTTGACCATTGCACTGTCACCTTCTTCAGCAGTGCCGCCGTGGTTTTATGGAATCTTTTTGATTTTGATTTTCGCTTCGGGACTTAAGATTTTGCCGTTTGGTGGCATGGTTTCAGCACCACCGCCTCTCAACAAATTGGATTATGCCCTGAGTGTATTGAAACATTTAACATTACCTGGCTTATCGCTAATTTTAAGTTCTTTCTTTTTGAGTGTTTATAACTACCGCACCTTCTTTTTGATTTATTCCAGTGAAGATTATGTAGATATGGCGCGTGCCAAAGGCTTACATCCCAAAGATATTGAACGCCGTTATATTTTGCGCCCAACGTTGCCGAATATTATTACAAATTTTGCTTTGCTCATCATTAGTTTATGGACTGGTGCATTATTCACTGAAACTGTTTTCTTATGGCCTGGTTTGGGTAGGACATTGTTTCAAGCCATTGGGCAATATGACACGCCGATTATTGTTGGCTCAACGATTATTTATGCATACCTATTAGCGATGACGGTCTTTATTCTTAATTTTGTCTATGCTCTTGTAGACCCACGCGTGAAGATTGGCGAATAGTATGCTCAATAATTTACGTTCATCACTTCAAAAAATATTATTGTATCCCTCAGCGATTGTAGGCGTGCTAGTGATTTTGTTATTGGTTATCGTATCTATTTATACGATGGTGACAATTCCATATTCGCAGGCAATTGCGATGTGGCGCGGCGGAGAAGAAGTCTGGTATCAAAACCCAAAGTTTGCACCGCCGGCATGGATTAATTTTTTCTCGACCAAAAAATATTCAGAGTCATTCGCCGTCAGCACAACGAATGCTGAAATTCAAAAAACAGTTATCCCCGGAGAAAGAGGCGTATCTACGATTGAGATGGTGTACGAGTTTGAATTTGAGTCAGATGTGTATCCGCAAGATTTGCTTCTTTATTTCAATTCATCATTTGACCAAAAACAACCTTTTGTTTCGATTGAGTTAATCACGCCAGATGAACGCACGATTCGCGTGGCGAATTTTGCAATTGGAAATAAATTTACCTACCGCTTCGCACAAGACGACAAACTGCGTGCCAAACTTCGAACGGATAAGGTCATCCCAGCCTTGTTTTCTTTACCTGAAAGTGATACGCCACTCAAAGGAATCTATAAACTTGTTATCACAGGTTCAACCTTTGAACCTGACTCAACGATAGATGCCGAATTTGTTTTTCATGGTCAAGTGTTTGGTTGGGCAGGTACCGACCACGCCCGCCGTGATTTAACTCTGCCGTTGTTGTGGGGTGTGCCTGTGGCATTAGCATTTGGATTAATGGCGGCGATTGGCACATCTGTAATGACGATGATTATTGCCGCGATTGCTACTTGGTATGGTGGCTGGGTAGATGAATTGATTCAACGTATTACGGAAATTAATTTGGTTTTGCCATTCTTTGCGTTGCTGATAATGATTGGCACGTTTTATTCACGCAGTATTTGGGTGATTTTAGGTGCCACAATTTTATTGAGTATTTTTACGGGCGGTATTCTTGCATTTCGCGCTGTGTTTTTGCAAGTGAAACAATCTATGTATATTGAAGCGGCGAA
>JAEURG010000053.1 GCA_016789345.1 Anaerolineales bacterium
TTCATCCACACCTTTGAGGCTGTTCAACGCCCACGTTAATCGCCATGCCGCATTGGGGAAGATACTACCACCTAAACCAGAATGAACATCAATACCTAAGGCAGTGACAGATAACTCAACATAACAAATTCCACGCAAGCCAATATATTGCATGGGTTTATCACGATGGTCAACGCCACCGAATTCCCAAATACAAGCATCTGCTTTTAGTTTTTCGAGATTATTTGTAATGAAGTCATGCAGATGCACGCTAGCAGTTTCTTCTTCGCCTTCAATAATAAATTTGACGTTACACGGCAATTCGCCTTCTTCTGCTAAAAACGCATCAATCGCTAACAGGCGAGAGGTGAGGTGGCTTTTGTCATCGCTGACTCCACGCCCATACATTTTTCCATTACGCACTTCGGGTTTGAATGGCGGGCTATCCCATAGTTCCAATGGTTCGGGCGGTTGCACGTCATAATGATTGTAGATCAAAATAGTTTTATCACTTTTACCTTTTCTTTCCCCGAATACAACAGGCGCACCATCTGTTTCCATTACTTGAGATTTAAATCCGCGTTTCTCTAACATCTCTTTGACAAGTTGGGCGCATTCTTTGAGTCCGATTCCTTGCGCGCTGATACTTGGTTGCTCGACGTAAACTTTTAACTCCTGCAAACTTTTTTCGAGGTTCTTGTCTATATATGCATCAATTTTGTCATAACCTGTCATGGTGAAGCTCCTTTTTTTGTTGGACGGTAGACAATAGACCGTAGACCGTTTTTTTACCGTCTATTGTCCGCCGTCTACGGTCTATTAGTCATAAAAACTTGCAATCCAATCAATAGAATAAAAACCTGCAAAAGCGAACATCGCCATCTTGATTGTCTGCCCGACCCAGCAGGCAAGTAGAAACTGCCACAGCGGAATCTTTGCAATCCCTGCGGCGATCCCTGCAATATCAAAAAATGGATTCGGTATCGCAGACAAAACTAAAATCACCCATGCACCATATTTCTTAATCCACGGCATAATGCGATTATAGATTTGTGTATTTTCTACAACGGCTTGACCACTAAAGCCAGCCAGATAGCCAGTCAACTCGCCAATTGTGCCACCAGCTCCTGCGGCAAATGCCACACCTAGTGGATTAAACACACTGCCCATTGCAAAAACAACTGCGACTCCCGGTGCGGGCAGAATCACAGTTGCATTGGCTAACAGCATGATTAAAAATATGCCGAAATATCCGTATTGAGTAAACTCTTCAACTCTATCTCGAATGCTGTAAATGTAGACCGTGATTCCAATCACAGCCAAAACAGCCACAATCCGCAATAGATTTGTGGTGAGATTTGATTTTGGTTTTTGGTCTAAGGCCGCAGGTCGAAGATCTGAAGGTTTTGTACTTTTTGCCTTTTTAACTTTCTCAACTTGTTTCTTTCCTCTTTCTTCTTTCTTCTTTTCAACCTTCGACTTTCGACCTGTGACTTTATTATTCGCTTTCTTCAATCTTAATTCCAATAATTTTCACTGCTGGAGCATTCACATTGCCCGGGTCACGCGGTTTGATAGACATTAACACATCCAAACCTTCAACAACTTGACCAAAGACAGTATGCTTTCCATCTAAATGAGGTGTCGGACCATGTGTAATGAAAAATTGTGAACCATTTGTGAAAGGCCCAGCATTCGCCATTGATAAAATTCCTTGCTTATCATGTTTCAAACTTGAGTCAAATTCATCTTGAAATTTATAGCCTGGTCCGCCACGTCCCGTACCAGTTGGGTCGCCGCCTTGCGCCATAAAGTTTGCAATCACACGATGAAAAATAACTCCGTCATAATATCCTTCACGTGAAAGGAAAACAAAATTATTCACAGTCACTGGTGTTTTATTTGCAAACAATTCAATTACCATTGTGCCGTTATCAGTTTCCATGTGTGCTTTATATTTCTTGCTTGGGTCAATCTGCATTTCGGGGGGCGTGCTCCATTGCTTTGCCATACTTTTCTCCTTTTGGTTTATAAAATTCTTTCCTCTTTCTTATCCAAGATGATGAAAGAAGAAAGAAAATATTACTTCAATAGTGTTTCTATTCTTGCAACGACCATATCCAGTGCGGCAGTATTGAATCCGCCTTCTGGAATAATCACATCCGCATAGCGTTTGGATGGTTCTACGAATTCCAAATGCATTGGTCTCACGGTTGCCATGTATTGTTGAATCACATATTCAGTAGTTCTACTTCGTTCAGTTATATCACGGTGCAAACGACGAATCAGGCGAATGTCGGCATCGGTATCTACAAAAATTTTTACATCAAATAATTTTCTAAGTTCAGGTTCTACAAAAATCAAAATCCCCTCAACAATAATGACATTTTTTGGCTCAACGATAAATGTTTCGCCAGTGCGGCTGTCGGTGGCAAAATCATATATCGGTACAGAAACAGGCTGAAAGTCCAACAAAGAGGCGATGTGTTGAATCAGCAATTCATTATCTAAAGAATCAGGATGGTCAAAATTTATCTCGGTTCGTCGCGCGGGGGGTAATCCCGTTAAATCTTTGTAATATGAATCATGTTGAAGATATGCAATTTTATCTGCGCCGACTCGTTTTAAGATTTCTTGTGCAACTGTGGTTTTGCCAGAGCCAGACCCACCTGCAATGCCGATGACTAATGGAATTTTTTGCATCATATTTTTGATTATAAACCACGCTTCATTTTTTGACCGTGAGTTGGGGTGCTGTACCTCAAATTTAATTTTAACCCCCATGATGGTATAATGTTTATGTTAGCAACGAATCTATTCTTAGGAGCCTGTTTTGGCCTTCAACCCTATAAATTGGCTGTTAGGCCTTTTTTCTCTCGATATTGCCATAGACCTTGGCACCGCCAACACATTGGTGCATGTGCGCGGTAAGGGGATTGTTATTAACGAACCTTCTTGGGTTACGGTTGATAAAAAACTGCGCCAACCCCTCGCAATTGGACTCGAAGCCAAAGAAATGGTCGGGCGTACGCCTGCCAATGTTGTTGTTGTTCGCCCAATTCGTGATGGTGTTATTGCCGAATTTGATGTGACACGCGTGATGTTGGAATATTTCATCGGCAAAGTGCATGAGCAAAGCGTTGTGCCATTGCCACGTCCGCGTGTGATTATTGGTTTGCCCACTGGCGTAACCGAGGTTGAAAAACGCGCTGTCTATGATGCTGTTATGGCATCTGGAGCGCGTCAAGCCATGTTAATTGAAGAACCCATTGCCGCGGCACTTGGGGCTGGTTTGCCAATTGCAGAAATTCGTGGCTCTATGGTTGTGGATATTGGCGGCGGAACAACCGAAGTGGCTGTTATGTCTATGAGCGGTGTGGTGGCTTCGCGTTCTTTGCGTGTGGCTGGTGATGAATTAGATACAGATATTATTCAATATCTCCGTAACAAATATAATTTGCTGATTGGTCAAGGTGTGGCGGAACAAATCAAATGGCAAATTGGTTCTGCGTATCCACTTCAACCTGAAAAGACAATGGAAGTGCGTGGAAGAAACCTAGTAACAGGTTTACCTGAAACTATCGAAGTCTCTTCAGTTGAAATTCGCGAAGCCTTATCTGGCTCAGTGCAAGTGATTATTGATACAGTCCGTGATGCCTTAGATGAAATTCCGCCCGAAATCGTTTCAGATTTAATGGATATTGGTATTTGTTTAGCAGGTGGTGGTGCTTTATTACAAGGTTTAGCAGAACGCCTAACTGATGAATTGAAATTAAGAGTTTGGGTAGCAGAAGACCCGCTCACTTGTGTAGCCAGAGGCGCAGCAGTCGTCTATGAAGATTTTGACAATCTCTCACGCTTCTTAGTTGGTTTAGAGCGTGGTAGCACACGGCATGTTGGATAAAGAATAAGAAAGACCTGACAGGTTTTTCAAAACCTGTCAGGTCTCATAATAAAAATGAATTCCCGTTCTTTACAGACAACGATTATATTTTTAGTAGTGGGTGGTATCCTCGCACTTGCATTAGGCGGGTTTTTTGGTGTTGCCTCAAATCGTTTTAGTGCCATGTTTATAAATTTACAAACTTGGATTTTCACCCGCTATCAAGGCTTTCAAGATTTAGTAACTGCTCCAGGAGATATTGTTGCGTTACGACAGGAAAATGCAAATCTCAAAGCGCAAGTTTCTCAACTACAAGCGCAATTAATTGAAATGCAACAACGCGTTAATGAAACAGAAATTCTGGCGGCACTGGTAGATTTTTCACGCTCAAACCCCGAAAGCACATACAAAGCCGCTTCTGTCATTGGACGCGACCCAAGCCCGTTTTTGCATTACATCATTATTAATCGTGGCTCAAATGATAATATTCGACGTGGGATGCCCGTGGTAACAAATCAGGGTTTGGTTGGCAGAATAGATGCAGTCATCGCCGATGCCGCTCGTGTGCAATTAATTACCGACCCTGCTTCAAGCGTCAATGCTTATTTACAAAATGCGGATACCTCTGCTGTTTTATATGGTTCAGTGACTGGCGATATTTCACTAGACTTAATTTCACAAAATGTAAAAGTTGAACCCGGTGATTTAATTTTGACTTCTGGCTTAGGTGGCGGATACCCAGCCGACTTAATCATCGGGCAAGTCGTCACGCTTCGGACTCTGGAATTCGAGTTGTTTCAACAAGCGACAGTTCAACCTGCCGTGGATTTTTCACGGCTTGAAATTGTGTTGGCCATTACCAACTTCCGCCCGGTAGATATCACACCGCTTGAGCCAGTTTCACCTTAATCAACATTCATAATCCCTTAATGCTTTGTGGTAAAAATAATTTAGTATTATGCGAAACATCATAGCATTCCCATTGCTTGGGCTAGTGGTGATTTTACAATCATCACTCGTTAGCGAAATTCATTTGCTTCAAGGCTATGCCGACTTGCCGATGCTAATCATTGCGGCTTGGGCATTGCAAGAGCGCGTTGAGTCTGCTTGGCATTGGGCGGCAGTGGCATGTTTGTTTACAGGCTTTATCTCTAGCCTGCCATGGATTATTTATGTGATTGGATACATCGGTATTGTATATATTGCCCGCATTCTACAAAGGCGGGTTTGGCAAGCCCCTTTGTTAGCCATGTTTAGTGTCATATTTACTGGCACATTATTTATGCACTTATTATCATTTGGAGTGCTAACACTTCTTGGAACTGCTTTACCTATTTCTGATGTTGCTACATTAATTACTTTGCCTGCTCTATTGTTAAATATGTTATTTTCTATCCCTGTTTACACGTTAATGCGCGACCTTTCTTATTGGGTATACCCAGCCGAGGTGATGGACTGAGCACTCGTTCAGATAGACCTGTGAGATTTGAAACATGGCGACTCACCGTTATTTACATAGTTGTGTTATTTGCTTTTACAGCACTACTATTGCGATTAATTAATTTACAAATCTTCCAAAATGCCGATTTTTCTGCCCGGGCAATAGATAATTACACCAATGATATTAGCATTCCTGCGCCACGCGGCATTATCTATGACCGTTATGGTTATATCCTTGCGCGTAATGTTGCTTCCTATAATGTTATTGTCACGCCTGCTAGTTTGCCTGCTGACGATTCCGATATTCAAAGAATCTACCGTGAACTTTCGGCATTGATTAACGTGCCAGTAGGTGGACCCGTCACAACTGAATCACTAGAAGAAACAAAATTATTTGGTGTGTGTGTGCCGGGACCCGGTATTGCTCAATTGGTAGCCTTGCAAGATACACTTGCGCCATACAGCCCGGTTCGCGTTGCATGTAATGTTTCAGAAGATATTGCCCGGGTAGTAGAAGAAAAGTCAATAGACTGGCCAGGTGTCAAAGTCGAGATTGAAGCGGTTCGTGAATATCCAACAGGCGAATTGACGGCACATCTTATCGGCTTTTTAGGACCCATCCCTGCATCTCAAGAAGCGGAACTCCGCGCACAAGGCTTTATTCCGAATCGCGACAAGATTGGCTATTCAGGTGTGGAAGCATCTCTGCAAGATATTTTGGCTGGAAGAAATGGTTTGCGTGTGGTGCAAGTGGATGTTGCAGGACAGGAGATTCGTAATTTAGAACCGCCCATTGCGCCATCACCGGGCAACAATGTGTATTTGACGATTGATACACGCTTGCAAGCCGCCGCACAAGCCACTTTATTAGAAGAGATTCGTTTTTGGAATACCTATTTTGGAACGGTGCGTATTTCAAGCGGTGTGATTATTGCCATGAACCCAAAGACGGGTGAAATCTTGGCAATGGTTTCATACCCAGGTTATGAAAATAATCGTTTGTCTCGAATTATCCCTGCGTATTATTATGAACAATTGAGTCAAGACCCGCGTAAACCTTTATTGAATAATGCCATTTCAGCAGAGTATCCACCTGGTTCTACATTTAAGTTATCCACAGCAACGGGCGCCTTCAATGAAGGTGTAATTGATTTGAATACCATTGTGCAAACGCCAGGTCAATTGTTATTGTGTGAACGCTTCAACCCGAATGATGTTTGTACTGATGCAAATACCCGTCCGTTTGTTGATTACATTTTTGACCAAAACCCAGCAGGCTTTGGTAGTTTACGATTTTTACAATGTATTGCTTATTCTAGTAATGTTTGTTTTTATAAACTCGGTGGCGGTTTTGAAGATGAAATTCCGCAAGGGCTTGGTATTGAAAGGCTTCGTCAATATGCGCGTGCCTTAGGCTATGATGAAGAATCTGGTATTCAATTATTAGGTGAACAAGATGGCTTGATTCCAGACCCGCAATGGAAACGCATCAACACGGGGGAAAACTGGTCAACGGGCGACACCTATATTGCTAGCGTGGGGCAGGGATATGTCCTCTCAACGCCGTTGCAAGTTTTGATGTCTGGCACAGTGATTGCAAACAACGGCATTTTGATGCAACCAACTGTCGTCCGCCAAGTGACCGATGGCGATGGGAATGTGATTCCCTATTGGTTTAATCCCACCGACTTCACAGTGACACAATTTGAAACGCCGGGTAGTTATCAAATTTCACCGTTTACCCCAAACGTCAAATGGGATGTAACAGTCACACCTTTAATTCAAGGCTATTCATGTGACGGTCCATACTGTACTTTAACAGATGATTTGAAAATTATTCAACCAGAAGCAATCCAAGCAGTTCGTCAAGGAACACGACTAGCCGTCACAGATACTAATTTCGGTACATTGAATAGATTATTTAGAAATTATCCAATTGCCGTAGCAGGAAAAACAGGAACTGCTGAATATTGTGATGACGTAGCCCGTGAAGCGAATCGTTGTGCCTTTGGCGCTTGGCCCACTCACTCGTGGACGTTGGCTTATGCTCCTTATGATGACCCTGAAATTGCAGTTGTAGCATTTGCATACAATGGTGGTGAAGGTGCAAGCGTGGCAGGTCCAATGGTGGCGCGTATGATTAAGGCATATTTTGAAATCAAAGCGGCGGATTTGGCGGCTGGGATTAATCCATAAAATATTATTAAGCCACAGAGATCACAGAGATTTTTGAGAAGAGCATCTTTTTTTTCTTTCTTCTTTCTCATTTTGCTCTGTGTTATCTGTGGCTAAGCCATTCCATCAGGTATAATTTAGCAACTGCATGAATACTATGGAACAAGTCACATCCATTGTTCAAATCAAAGGAATTAGAGACGGTCTACTAGCGACATTTTCTGATGCCGCTTGGGAAGACCAACATTTGGCATTAATCACAACCATTAATGAAAAGCCAGCATTTTTTCAAGGTGCACGTTTGGCAATTGATGTCGGCAATCAAGTGCTGAAAGTAAATGACCTAGTCGAATTGCGAGACCAACTATCAGAAAGAAATGTAGCGTTATGGGCTGTCATCAGCGAGTCGCCGACCACAGAACAAACATCACAATTGCTTGGGCTTGCTACTAGAATATCCAAACCTCGTCCCGAAGAACAAAGGCAGTTCACTGATACAATCAGCAGTGAAGATACAGCCTTATTCATTTATAAAACCATTCGCTCTGGCACACGCATTGAATACCCAGGCAATGTTGTGATTGTTGGTGATGTAAACCCCGGCGCCGAAGTTATCGCCGAAGGAAATGTAGTTGTTTGGGGCAGAGTGCGTGGCGTAATTCATGCTGGCGTAAAAGGAAACCGCAATGCTTTTATTTGCGCCTTAGATTTATCAGCCAATCAATTACGCATTGCGGATGAAGTCTCAGCCATGCTCAAACCGCAAAAAGACCCACAGCCAGAAATTGCCACCATCAACGAAGAAGGTAAGTTGCAAGCCGAATTGTGGAATATAGGTTAAAAAATTTTTGTGTCATTCTGAGCCGCGCTCTTGTTCTTTGCGGCGAAGAATCTCGAAGACTATCTTAGAGACCCTTCGTTTCACTCAGGGTGACAAATCAACTAACAGGACATAATATGACAGCACAAGTAATCACAGTCACATCAGGAAAAGGCGGCGTGGGCAAAACCACTGCCGTTGCAAACCTTGCCACTGCACTTGCAATGGATGGCAAACGCGTTGTTTGTATTGACGGTGATATTGGTTTGCGAAATTTGGATGTGGTCATGGGGCTTGAGAATCGCATCGTGTATGATATTGTAGATGTAATTGAAGGCAGATGTAAATTAAAGCAAGCCATGATTCGTGATAAAAAATATCCCGAGTTGTATATGATTCCCGCCGCACAGACTCGTGATAAAAATGCCGTCTCGCCTTCTGATATGGTTCGCATCTGTAATGACTTGAAACCTGATTCTGATTTCGTCATCATTGATTCTCCTGCCGGCATTGAGCGTGGCTTTCGGAACGCCATTGCCGCGGCAGATAGGGTTTTAGTAGTCACAAACCCTGAGGTAAGTGCTGTTCGAGATGCAGATAGAGTCGTCGGCATTTTAGAAGCGGAAGAAAAAGGCAACCCATCTTTAATTTTGAATCGTTTGAATCCAACACTTGTAAGAAATAATGACATGCTCTCCGCCGAAGATGTATTAGATTTGCTTGGCATTCAATTAATCGGAATCGTGCCAGAAGATGAAAACGTAATCATCGGTTCAAACAAAGGCGCCCCCGTAGTCACTGATGCGAAAAGTCGCGCAGGGCAAGCCTTCCGAAATATTTCCAAACGCTTGCAAGGGCAAGATGTCCCATTTATGGATTTAGATTCACAAAGTGGTTTGTGGTCTGCGATTCAACGAATAACGGGGAGGAAATGATATGAATTTCTTCACCCGTAAAAAAAGTGCGACGAGTGCAAAAGAAAGATTACAACTTGTTTTGGTGCATGACCGCACAGATTTAACACCAGCGCAATTAGAAGCATTGAAAGATGATTTATTAAAAGCGATTTCTAAATATATTGAAATTGACCCTGATGCTGTACAAATTGGTTTAGAGCGTGATGGGCGTGAACAACGTTTAGTAGCGGATATTCCATTGCGAAGTGTGACTCGTAATCGTGCTGGGTAAGTTAATCTACCAGAGATGGACGGGGATAAACAAAGATAATCATCATCAATCTCAGTTCATCTCTGTTTATCACTGGTGAAATAATTTATGACTCGTGGACTTTCTTGGCGAAATTTTGATTTTCTTTTATTAGGTGCAATTGTGCTTGCCTCTGCCTTTGGCACAGTGATGATTCGCTCCGCTGTGGCAGGCAATGAAGTGTTACAACCTTTAATTTTGCGGCAAGTCTATTTTGCATTATTAGGTGTGGTATTGATTTTCTTGGTCGCTTCGGTAGATTATCGATATTGGCTATCTTTATACATTCCAATTTACATTGTTATTATTGGTTTCTTGTTGACCTTAACGGGCTTTGGTCAAACTGCATTTGGTGCACAACGTTGGTTTCAAGTGGGTGTGTTGTTTTTGCAACCGACAGAATTTGCTAAAATTATCGCCATTATTATTTTGGCGCGCTACTTTGAAGCAGTGCAATATCAACCACGAGATTTGAAATGGGT
>JAEURG010000058.1 GCA_016789345.1 Anaerolineales bacterium
GCGATAATTAATGGTTTCGGGTTTCAACACTTCACCATACGACCAAGACATAATCGTTTGTGGTGATGCAAGGCTGATACGGAGCGCAGTCAATCCTTTGGTTTCCACTGGATTCTCTCCTAAAGAAAAAATTTCATCGAGCCACTCTGATAGCGTATAGCAAACACATAACAGAGACAAACAAATGCAAGCGCATGAGGCATTTCCTCAAAGCGCTTGCTGTTATTAACTCGGTTTTTACATCCAACAGAACAATTATATGCCTTTGACCTTGCCACGTCAAGGGTTGTTAACTAGAGAAGAGGCCTAAACCTTAAAGCAGACTTAACGCCTCTTTCTTAGGGGATGCTTGATTCTATTTCTTCGGCACTTCTCTCACCTGCAAATCAGACAAAGCAAAACCGCCGTCACCGTCAAATGGGTCAACCGCTAGACAAAGCTTTCCGGAAGCCCAAGTTGAATCTTTGAACGAAGCCGCCAGCACGCCATTGAAATACAAGCGGAATTGCGTGCCATTACAAATCAAGCGTAAGCGATTGCTCTCATTAAATCCTTTTTTCAAGGCGGTGTGTGAAGTCCATGGCAGAATCTTGTTCCAAACTAATTTATTACCTTCTTTATCTTTCGTAAACACGCCTACTTGATATGATGAAATTGCAGAGACCAAAACAGTATAGCCACCATCATCTGAAAAGCGTACGTAAAACCCAGCGCGAGTCATATCCAGCTTTCCTTCAGTAAAACGTAAGGTGACGCTGACATCAAAATCATCCAACAAGCCAGAACTTTTCATTAGATAAAAAGCTTCATCTTTTTTGGGTGTAATCTTAGCCCTCATTTCATTGGGTTTCCCTTTATGAAATGTCAATTTATCTTCATTAAATAGTTGCCAGCCCGGCATTAGATTGCTACTAAAATCTGCGCCGAGTAACAAATCACCAATATCTGGTTCAGGGGTAAGCGATTTTGGAATGCGAAAACTTGTGCCGCAGTATTCGCATGAGGCAATATCATGTTTAATATTTTTTGCGGATAAAACCGCGCCACAATTGGGGCAATTTAGTGATTTCATAAGTTATGGTGTTGGTGTTTCTGTAGGTATAGGTGTATCAGTTGGAGGAATGAATACAGTTGGGGTTTCGGTAGGCAACGGGGTATCTGTCGGCGTGGCAGGTGGCGGGGTTGGAGTCGGCAGGCTGAGGTTAAGTCTGATGCGTTCATCTACTTTTGCGTTTTCACCAATTAAAGTCAAACGCAATGTGATGATTCCATTTGGTAAGTTTGGAATATTCCAATTATGTAATGTGCTATTTTTAATGGGGGTATTGTTTTCGGCAAGCAAATTCCATGCGTTGGGGTTATCGCCTATACCGTATTCAAGCACCCATTTTTCGAATAGTGCATCGGCATGGGCTGTGCCTTTGATTTCAAGCGTGGGCGATAAAATAATTTGACCGTCGTTGAGTGCAATTTCAATTTCGGGTTGTGGGTCGCCAGCGCGGCAATCACGTTCTGGTGCAATGATTGCATCTTCTGGCAAGTTGTTTTCGTCTAACCAGTTTCTGCCTTGATTGGTTTCAAACCATTCAAGCGCCCATTTGTCTTTAACATTCATTACTATTGCTTCTTCGCTTGGACCTTTACAGACATCTGATGCTTGATATTGAGTCCATAAGTCAATTCGGATGCGACGGACTAAATCTTGGCTGGGTGGTAATGGTAGTTGGTCGAATGCAAATACTTCGGTGTATTGTGATTTGCATAGATTGGAAGGCTCTGTGCCAGATAAACGACATACTACTTTATCTACAATTCCATTTGGGCGGAAGAATGGCGTTGGTGCGCCATTTGTTATGTATGGAACTGCAAATTCCATAAATTGTGACCAGATAGGCGCGGCGCCGCTTAAGCCAGATGTGTTTGACATAGGTGTGTAATCGGCGTTGCCAATCCATACACCTGTGACTAAATCGGGTGTGTAACCTAATGTCCAGTTATCACGAATGTCGTTGGTGGTGCCGGTTTTTGCGGCAACTTGGAAAGATAAATTTAATGGTGAGTTGTTTCCAAACATCCATGAGCGTGCTTGATTATCAGACATGATGGATGAAATTAAATAAGCATGTTCAGCACGAATGACTTGTTCACCTTGTGGTGGTTGATATTCATAAATCACGTCACCAGCAAAGTTTGTGATTTTAAGAATTGCAACAGGTGGAATTTTTTGTCCGCCATTGGCAAAAACAGAATATGCGGCTGTCATGTCAATCAAACTGACATCGCCCCCACCGAGGGTAAGTGAAAGACCATAATCCGGGCGGGTAAATGATGTAATGCCCAATCTTTCTGCCATCGCAATCATGCCGTCTTTTTCGGGGGTATTCGGGTCGTCATATATACCGACAAATTCCAGGGCTTTGACGGCAGGAATATTAAATGAATTTGCTAAGGCTGTACGAAGAGTCATTCCACCGTGAAAACGATTATCATAATTTTTGGGTTCGTACGGCGGATTCGCACCATCGGGGAATTGAGTTGGCACATCCCATATCCAAGTGGAGGGAGTCCAGCCTTTTTCAAAGGCGGCGACGTAAGTGATTGGTTTGATAGAAGAACCTGGTTGACGTGTAGGGCTAATTGCCATGTTGATTTGCCCGGCAATTTCTACATTGTTAAAATCCGGCGAGCCAATCATGGCGAGGATTTCGCCAGTAGAAGGTTTAATGGCTACAAGTGCGCCGTTTTTGGTATTGTTCGCAACCATTGTTGCAACTTGGTCAGTGACAAGTTGTTGCGCGCGGTCTTGTAAAACAGGGTCAATGGTGGTGTAAACGACGAAGCCAGAACGATAAATCGTTTGAGCGTCGTACAATTTTTCTAATTCAGCACGAATGAAATTAACCCAATGTGGATATTTTGCGCCAAACGATGGCGGAATAAATTGATATGCTTTAATATAATTGGCGGCATCTACTGTGGCTTGTGGGTCAACACAAATGGGCGTGTCACTGTTGCTGACTTCAATACAACCTTCTTGCAAACTTAATTCAAACATCAAAACCAGCACTTGTTGTTGACGTGCGATAGTAACTTCAGTGTTTGTATAAATATCATATACCGCTGGCGATTGCGGTAAACCTGCTAAGAAAGATGCTTCTGCTAAGGTGAGGTCTTTTGCTGTTTTCTTGAAGTAGGTTTCGGCGGCAGCTTCGATTCCATAAGCCAGATTGCCATAATAAATTTCGTTGAGATATAACTCAAGGATTTCATCTTTTGAATAGCGACGTGTAATTTCAGCCGCTAAAATAATTTCGCGTGATTTGCGTGTA
>JAEURG010000061.1 GCA_016789345.1 Anaerolineales bacterium
AGATTTTATTTCTTTACATGTCCCACTTAAACCTGAAACAAAACATTTAGTGAATGCAGAATTTTTATCAAAGATGAAACCAAATGCAATTTTAGTTAATACAACGCGCGGCGGTGTCGTTGACCAAACTGCTTTATACAACGCTTTGAAATCGAATCAAATTTTTGCCGCCGCATTAGACGTCACTGACCCTGAGCCATTGCCAATGGATTCTCCGCTTTTAGAATTGGATAATTGTTTAATCGTTCCACATTTAGGCAGTGCTACGAAAAAAACGAGAGATAAGATGGCTGTCTTGGCAGTTGAGAATTTGATATCAGGAGTTAAAGGGGAGAGATTGCCAAATTGTGTGAATGGGGAAGTTTATAGGTCTGACTAGTCTAAAAGGTCTTACAGGTCGATTGATTCATCGATGTTGATTTCGTATGGAGCGGATTCTTCTCGAACAATTCTTACAGTTTTATACTTCGCTAGATAACCAATAAAGGCATTGATTTGTTTTTCAGTTACATTTGTTTTCTGATAAACCGAATCAAAATCCTTCTTTGAAATATATTCCAAGTCTAATGCAATATAAAGTTGAGATTGTGTTTCACAAAGAGAACGTCTCGCGTATCCTAAGAATCGAATAAATTCAGCATCAGAGCCTGCGCCGAAACCTTCGGCAATGTTGCTCATTACAGAAACAACAGATCTCCTGATTTGGTCTCTCAGGGCAAAATCTTTTTGAAATGCTCCCTGATTTGTATAACCATAAACAATTTTTACGAGTTCTCTTGAAGATTGCCAAACATTTAAATCTTCAAACCGCCTGATTGTTGGCATATTATTCTCCATACAAGTCTTACAAGTCTAAAAAATCATTAGGTCTAGCTGGTCTGACCAATAAGACTTTTTAGACCAGTTAGACCTATAAGATTAGTTTTGTGCAAATGTATCAATCAGCAACTTAAAATTCCCGCCTACTGGATACAAAATCGGGCAAGTGCATCCGCGTTTGATGTATTCTTGAACTTTTGCCTTTGCTTCACTTGGTGTGCCAGAAGCAGTGATTTTATGAACCAAATCATCTGGCACTAAATCTTTCGCTTTCATAATCTGTTCTTTGGTTGCGGGCCAACCTAAAATGGCTTGAATCTTTTGAATCACATCATCAGAAACATTTGAGGCTTTGGCAATGTGTGGTTGTTGTGCCAAATACTGACATAACAACATCTTGGTGTAATCAATCGCTTTCTCATGACTTTCATCCACAGAGCAAACGATTAATTGCGGACGGTCAAAATCATCCATTTTTCTGCCAGATTTTTTCAAACCTTTATCAAGCAACTCCATGGCTTTGTCGTTGTATTCAGGTGCGACGCAATAATTCAAAACAACCCCATCAGCAATTTCGCCAGTCATCTCCATCATTTGGTCACCAGTAGCACCAATCATAATGGGGATATTTCTCGGTTCGCGTCTGCCATACACAACATCTAACTCGATGCCGTTCACATGAATAAACTCACCATCAAACGTGACGCGTTCCATGTTTAATAATTTTTTCATCACATGCACAGTTTCTTTCATGGCAGTGAGTGGTTTTTTTCTATCAATGCCAACGTTTTTTGCTAGCGGGTCCCACCATGCACCAAGTCCACAGATGACTCGGTTTGGGGCTAAGTCATCAAGTGTCAGGAAGGTAGAAGCGAGAAGCCCGATGTTACGAGTCCAATTGTTGATAACACCTGAGCCCACTTTGATTCGATTTGTCACGGCGGCATATCCAGCCATTGGAACAATCGCATCGCGCACTAATCTTGATTCGGCTTGCCAAACTGCTTCAAATCCTTTTTCTTCGGCATACTTGGCGTATTCCAAACCATCGCGTAAATCATGTGAGTCTTGCAAATAAAGGGCAACACGTTCTTTAGTCATGGCAGTCTCCTTTTATTATTTTGTAGGGACACAGCGAGTCAACTAATGATTTTATAAATTAATTGTTTCGCTGTGTCCCTACTCGTAAACCTCAGTATTCTCTGTGGCTAAAAAATTACACCTTCGTAGATTCCATCTTTCGCACCAACTCTAAATCTTCTGGCACATCAACATCCAAAGCCAACGATGGCAATTCAACAACTTCCAAACGCGCACCTGCTTGCTTGGCGCGTTCACTATGTTTCTGAAAAGAATCTTCGCCAAATTCATAATCAATTAAACCAGGCGGCACCATTAACAAAGCATTCGTTCCTTTTTTATGTCTGTCTGGCGCAATTACAACCACTGGAGGTTTTGCGGCGCTATCAATCAAAGTCAACACATCTTCTTTGGTTAACAATGGTAAATCGGCTGGCAAAATCAAAACACCTTGAATGGCTTGAACTTTTGCTAAAACAGTTGCGCGTGTGAGCGCTGTATTTAATTGCGGCTGACCATCTTCCTGAATTGTCTTCGCGCCATGATTGCGTGCAATCGTTAATGCTTGCGGGTCACGGCTGACGACTAGCACTTGGTCTAATTCTTTCAAACTTGATAAGGTTGTCAAAGTTTGTTCTAAAAGTTTTTGATTTAATTCTGCTCGCTCGTTTTCATTTAACGTTCCAGCCAAACGAGACTTTCCACGTCTTAATGGTTTTACAGGCACAATTGCCCAAAGTGTCATGTTAATAAACTCCCGATGAAGTGTAGCACATCGTTTGCGAGTCGGGTACGGTCTGAAACATTATTCATCAATGTATTCGTCTTCCATGTTTTCATATTTATTTTTTTAATTTCATCTTCTAAGTTTGAATCTACATCATCTAACACAAAACCGTCAAGGATGTTGCGATAGTGTTTTGCCACTGCCAAAGCCGAAGGCTCAATACCTAATTCAGAAAACATTTTTGCGGCAGGTCCTTTGATGGCTTTTCCACCAATGATAGGCGAAACGGCAACAACCATTCTCCCTCTCCCTTTTAGGGAGAGGGCAGGGGTGAGGGTTTTGATGATGGGGTCAATGCTCACCCAAGGGTTGGATGGACATATCACAATCACATCCGCCGACTCAACCGCTTCTTTCACGCCGACAGTTGGTTCTGCTATTTCGACTCCTTCAAATCTGAAACCTTTGACTCTTGGTTCACATCTTCTGTGAACAAAATATTCTTGAAAAGCCAATTCACCTGCATCCGTATTGACCATTGTTCTCACTGGTGAATCGGACATGGGTAATATAGAATGTTTAATTCCCCATGCTTTACAAAAATCTTGTGTGATTTGAGTTAACGTCTGCCCTTCTTTTAACCTTCTTGTTCTTTCAATGTGTGTTGCAAAATCAGAATCACCTAAACGAAACCAACTTGGTCCACCAAGTTTTTCAATATTTGCAATTACATTCCATGTTTCATCTTTTCTTCCCCAACCTGTTTCTGGATTCGCAAGATTTGCTAAGGTATAACAAACAGTATCTAAATCTGGGCAAATGGTTAAACCCAAATGCTCAAAATCATCACCTGTGTTGACGATAATCGTCAATTCTTCGGGTGATAATACTTGAGCAAGTCCATGTGCTAGTTTTGCTCCGCCAACTCCGCCTGCTAATGCTGTAATTTTCATTTGAATATAGTAATTTCCTTAATATTTTTTCTTTCTCTTAAATCAGGTACAACCAAAGGATAACCAATCAAAAACATCGCTTGGGGTTCCCAGTCTTTTGAAATATCTAATGCTTTTTGTACTGTCTCTTGTGCAAAGATGGGACTGCACACCCAAACACCACCTAAACCTTCAGCATGAGTTGCAAGTAATAATTGCATACCTGCATTCGCAACAGATTGTGTGGCGGTTAAGAATTCTGCTCTATTTCTCTTTTTATCTTCATATTTGTTCATATCTGTCATATCTAAACAAAGCATAATGACAACTGGCGCATCATTGATTCTGGATTTTGACCTAGTAATTAATTTGTCAATCTCTGCTTGTGGAAGATTGTCTTGGTGTAAATCTTTTTCAAAAGCAAATGCCATTGAATCTGCAAGATGTTTTTTTGCAGATGAATCTTTAATCACAACAAATCTCCATGGTTGGCGGTGATGTGCAGATGGGGCATAGGTCGAAGTTAAAAGAATGTCGCTTATAACAGAATCAGGCACCACGTCAGTTTTGAAGCGGCGGATTGAACGTCTTGTGCGTAAAAAATCGCGGAGATTAATTGTGTTCGTCAAAGCGGATGGGTTCTATCTTGAAAATAATTCTTTTTTGACCTTCACGATATTTCCATGGCTTATCATCATATTGGATTGAAAGTTTGTTGATGTGTTCATCTGCACCTTCGGTGGTTGATGAAACAACTTTGCCTTTGATGCCGAGATAACGATACGGGTCGTTTGGGTCTTGAATGACTATGCTGATTTGGTTCGGACGTTCTTTCATGTTTTTATCTTTCAATCGCCCTTCATTGGTATTGATAAGAATGTGTTTTCCATCGGTATCAAACCAAACGGGTGAAAGTTGTGGCGTGCCATTGGCATTGACTGTTGCTAAAAATAAAAATGCTTTTGTTTCTGGTTTTATTAAATCTAAAAATTTTTCTGGGAATTTCATTTTGATGCTCCAAAGTTTTTTTGAAGTTTATCAATAATGTATAAGAGTCTTGTTAGACTGAATACTGGCAACTGATTACTGTTTTATCGGAACATATCCATATCTTTTGGTCTGATTAATTCTCGTAGGCTTCCTTCACTAAGCGGATATGGAAATCCACGCACATGCACAACGGGAGTCCCTTCGGCGGCTTGCCCCATGACAAGTGATGCGGCGGCGGCGAGTTCATCTGCCACGCCGATGATTGTTGCTTGCAATGTATAACCGAATAAATCTTTCCAACCACGTTCATCTATTACGGCTGGAATGCCACTTAATCCAATACAAATTCCAACAGTGCCATTACGCCATGCGCGACCATGTGAATCAATAATCATCACACCGACATTTTTATTTGTTCTTTTTTTTATTTCATCACGAATTTGTTTTGCAGAGTTATCGGGATTTTCTGGTAATAGCAAAACGACATCTTTATTATCACCATCGCCAAGCACGTTGGAATGGTCAATACCCGCGTTGGCGCAAATGAATCCGAGTTTATGTTCAACAACGATTACATTTTTTCTAAAACGAACAACTTCATTGCTTTCTTGCAACATTAACTCAACTAATCTCGCATCTTTTTCGGTTTGATTTGCAAGTTCAATTGCTTTTTCAGAAGGTTTTACATTTGCTAAATTAACCATCCGCCCTTCGGATTTGCTGACAATTTTTTGTGCCAAAACAAAAATATCATTATCTAATAATGAAAAATTCGTTGCATTAAGAACAATATCCGCCAAATTGTCACCTTGGCGGATGAGAGGGATATTTTCGAGAGCAGAAAGAATCATTGACATTATTGACTATTATTTGCGCCTGTAATCTTAATCCCCGCATGTGTTGAACCATATTTTTTATTGATGCCAATCAAAACACTGGTCATGCCTTCAATCACAACAGAGTTTTCAATCGGTCCAGCATCCCAACCAATTAAATCTGCGGCATGCACAAGTTTCAAAGTTTCTTCGCGCGCTTCTTTGCTTGTACCTGTCACCAACACATCGCAATCTATTTCTTCATCACTCGTCAAAAGTTCATACGAAATATTTTGAAACGCGGCGCACACTTCCACGCCTTCGCCAACAATTTCTTTTGCTTCTTGTGCGGCTGACCCTGCGGGTGGCATTTGCGCTTTTGAAACTTTCGGTGGCACAAGCGGAACAGTTACGTCAATTAAAATTTTTCCTTGCAAATGTTCTTTGACTGATTCTAATGTGGAGCGATGTGCAGAATATGGCACAGATAAAACGACAATATCCGCTTCTTTCGCTGACTGGGAGTTGGTCATTCCAATGATAGAGACTTCATCCCCAAGCATTGTTTTTAATTCACTTGCGGCATTTTTCGCGCTTTCTTCTTCTCTTGAGCCAATCAAAATATGATAGCCCGCCCGCGCCCAACGATACGCAAGCCCTTTCCCTTGTTTGCCTGTTCCACCTAACACAGCAATTGATAATAAAAGATGATTCTCTTTCATACATTCTCCAGATTTGGAGTGCGGGAGCTTGCTCCCGCATTTCGCCAGCAAACTGGCTGACTCCATAATTAATTCAATTTATTCACTTCTTCTTCGTATCTCTTCCAAATTTTTGGAGCAATTTCTCTGGCGCGTGAAGCAATTTCTTCTTCATCTAAAGTGAGTAACTTTCTATCCTTCATCAAAAACTTACCTTCTACCATTGTGGCTGTGACCATGCTCTGTTGAAAACCAAAAATGATATGCCATGGCAAGTTACCGTCAGTTAATGGCGTGTAAGGTTTGTAGTCTACAAAAATTAAATCTGCAATTGCACCGACTGCAATTTTTCCGATAGAAGTGTTTGGGAAAAATGACTCTGCTAATTCGGCATTGTTGTAAACAGCCATTTGTTGCACATCATATCCGCCCATGCGACGTGGGTCACGATGATGAACTTTATGTAATAGATAAGCCGTTTTCCAATCATCCCACATGGAGTTAGTAAAGCCATCATTCCCTAAACAAACTTTGATTCCCATTCGCATCATTGACTCAATTTGTGCAACGCCAACGCCGTTGTTCATATTAGAACGTGGTTGGTGGGTGAGCCATGTTTCTGTCTCTTTCAATATTTCCATTTCACGCACATCCAAATGCACACCATGTGCGGTGATAGTTTTTGGTCCGAGAATATTATGTTTTTGTAAACGTTCTATCACCCGCATTTCCGATTTATGCAAACTATCGTATTCATCTTCTTCATGTTCGGCGACGTGGACATGAAAACCAACTTCATCATTTGCCGCGGAGCGACATGCTTGCAGAGTAGCACCCGATAACGTTAAACTAGCATGCAAGCCGAAAGTCGCGGCGAGGCGTGGATGTGAATCATTATTCATTCGGCGGATAAATCTCAAATTTTCTTGAATGCCCGCATTTGCCTTTTCATTTCCATCTCTATCAGTTACTTCGTAACATAAAACTGCCCGCAAACCACTTTTATCAACTGCATCGGCAATGACATCTAATGAACCATCAATAAAATTTGGCGAGGCATGATGGTCAATCAATGTTGTTGTGCCGTGTTTGATTGCATCAATTAAACAAACCAATGCAGAATAACGAACTGCTTCCGCGTCAAGCGAACGGTCGAGGGGCCACCAAAGTTTTTGCAAAATCTCAGGGAAATCTTTTGCAGGCTTGCCGGGAATTGCCATGCCACGAGCAAACGCACCATAAAAATGCGTGTGCGCACATATTCCGCCGGGCATCACATATTGACCATTTGCATCAGTTGGTTTTGTTTTGGGATGTTTAGCAGTTAATGATTTGGTCGTGCCAATTTCACGAATATATCCACCTTCAATATAAATGGCGTGATTTGTTAGAACGCGATTTGGATTATCCCAAGTAATGATGTTTGCATTTGTAATTAACATGATTCAAAAACCTTTTGCCACGAATTGCACTTATTTATTTTAACTAAGATACATATTTTATTATTTCTGACCGCCGACCACAGACCGCGGTCAGCCGTCGGCGGTCAGATTACTCTTTATATTCTTTGTGATTAATTCTTATCCCAACCCATACTGACTCGGATGCGGAAGTTTAACTCCGCTTGCACCCATTTCCCAAAGTGTAAGAAATGCCGCTTCACGCAATTCGGGGTCATCTTTATACATGGCATTATAAATTTGTGTTATTACACCTTCATTGGTATGATATTTCAAATACGGTAATGCCGCGAGCCGTGCATCGGGGTCATCTTCTTTTAATGCCAGCAAGAAAATATCTGTAGCAGGTGTACCGGGCGAAACGCCCAAACCTTTTTTGGCGGCAAATTCAATTAGCCATGGGGTTTCATGCGGAACATTCAAACGAGTTGGTGCAAGTGAATTGACAGCAAGTTTTGAGTCTAATACTTCAGTTGCGGCGTTACGCACAACCCATTGCTCATCTTCAATTTGAATTTTCTTTAACAACTCAATTGCCCAATCTTCATGAATGCGACCTAAACCATATACAACTGCACGACGTAACAAAATATCGTTAATCGTGATGCCATCCTTTAACATGGCATGACCTTCTTTTGTATCATTGGCAATCGCTTCACCTGCCGCACGGCGGATGTCTTCATCACCGCCTAATAAAGTTTGCGCAACAATTTCTAAAGATTCATTTGTATTAATCGCGACCAATGCCATACATGCCGCACGTCGTACAGATAAACTCGGCGCTTGCAAAGACATTTCCAAAATTTTGATTGCTTTCACATCGCCCATTGCACCCGCGCCCAACACTGCTAAATGAACCAATTCAAATGATGGTGTATTAATCATCTGGCGGAATAATGCACTTGCACTTGGGTCGTTGCTATAAACAAATGCCGCCATGGCTTGCCCGCGCAAACTTAAAGGTAATCCTTCGGATTGTAAAATTGCCGCGAGTGTGCCAAACATTTTTCCGCGCCACTGTGCATTTTTCGGCGCGTCGCGTAACCAACGTGCCGCCGCAAATAATGGTCTGTGCATGGGCAAGCGCGAAAATTCAAGTAATGATTGCACTACTTTGCTGGCATCACCATGTGCCGCGAAATAACGTAAAGTTAAATATTTTCCAGACCAATCTGGTTGATTCAAAATATTATCTTCGGCGCTGTAATTCGTCATAGCATGACCTGCTAAATACCCCGCAAAGACTGCATGAATGAATCGCATTTTGTGATTTGGATACGGAACTAACAATCCACTTTCTGCCATTTTATCTAACAAACTGGTTGAAGGCGTGGATACTTTTTCTATCTTCTTCATCTTTTGCGTATCAGATTTTGCATCTTCACCATCCGCCTCATTACTTGACGGTTGGCTGGTTTCTGCTACGGATTCATTTTCTATCACCTCAAACGACTTGACCCAAGCGCGTGCTTGGCGTGGGTCAAAGACTGGTTGGGCAGAGAGAATCACTTGCATTGCCAAAGTCTCCAATGCGGCGACAGGTGTATTCTCCGGTGCAATTCTGCGAATATGTGTCGCAATCACTTCTAATACATGTGGACCTAAACTATCACCTGCATACGCGCCCCATGCAGTTAAAGTCAATTCAAGGGGAGATAAATTTGTAAGGTCAGTACCCAGCCAGGCGTTAAGCAGAAGCGGGTCTACAGGTTGCATCATCGCCGTTTGTGACCAGGCTTCCTTAGCAACTGTTTGATTCCATAATTGTCCCCATTGCTCTAAGAATTTTTGATTTTGATTCGGCGACCATGCTGTAATAGCCAGAGGCGCAAACCCTAATGGAATCAAGCCATCTAAATATTCTGGCGCGCCAGTAGTGACAATTTTTGTTTCAGGATAATTTTGTAAAACGAGTTTGAAAAAATTGGAAACTAATGTTTGCTCATCGGGTGTGATTTCATCGTAGCCATCAACCAGCAATAAACTATTTCCATTTCTGAAAGCAGTATTGATAAATGCCGAAAGTTTGTTGTAATCAAACAATGAAGCATGTTCTGCCGCCGCTTCGATGATAGGTTCTAAAACATTTTTTTCGTCAGTATGTGGTAATTTCAAATCAGCCACATGAATTAAAAATGGAACGAGGTTTTGTAACCCTCCCATTTTTTCACTGCGATTCGCGGCAAGTGATGCTAAATGTGCTAATGCTACTGTTTTGCCAGCCCCCGCTTGACCAATAATTGCAATATTGACATTGCCTGAAATAGCTTGCGGTAATGTTAAAGTTTGTGGTTGATAAATTGCGGCAATTTCGGGCCAAGTGTGTAAATAAGGAAGTGTTTGGGTAATAACATCTTCAAACTTTGGGGTAGTGCCTGGCTCAACCCGTTGTGGTGGGGCAAGCAATAATGGCTCTTGTAAAATTTCATCTAATGCAAATAATTGCGCGGCGAGGTGCATTCCTTGTGCGCGTCTTAATGTGGCGCGGCGATGGTTTTCTTCAATTGAACTGGTTCTACGCGCTTGCGCTTCTTCACGGCGTGCTTTCATGCTTTCGCGCAGTTCTTCAACAATCGGGCGGGCACGACCGACGATAAACCAAAATATCGTGGCGGTGATAAAACCGATTAGAAAAGAAATGGGGTCAAGTGCGAAGAGAAAAGGCATAATTAATTAGCAAATAAAATTCGTCCGCATGACGGACAATACACAATTTGTTTTCTGGCGTTTTGTTGTGCGGCGGCGTTGATGTCTGTTCCGCATAAGGCGCAAGCATTATCTTCAATTTCTGAGACGGCGATTCCGCGTTTGTGCTTGCGTAAATCTTCATAACTTTGCAAAAGCGTTGTATCAATTGGAGCAAGAGACGCTTCTCTTTCATCTGCCAAACTTTCTAATTGCTTCGTGAGCGACTCTTTATCTTCAATTAGTTTTTTATGTTCATTGCCGCGTTTGGCTTGCAGAAGTTCTAATTCAGTTTTTGCTTTCTCATACTCTGTGCTGGCGGTTTCTGCTTTCAGCATGGCTTCGAGTTCGCGTTCTTCTAATGTGACCAAATGTTTTTTAAGCGAAGCCGATTCCATTTGTAAATCTTGCAGTTCTTTCGGGTTTTTGACGTTGCCACTATACAAACTAGATTCGGTTTGTTCAATTTTTATTTTTTGTGCTTGCACTTCGGCTTCAGCATTTTTCATCTCATGGGAAGCGTAGAGATTATCTTTTTGAGTAACTTCTACTTTGTTTAACGCTTGCTTGAGTTCAGCATCATTTTCGAGGGTTTTTTGAATGGTATCTAATTGAGAACGCACACGGTCAATTTGGCGATCAACTTGTTGCAGGCGGAAAATTCCCAGCGTGGCACTCATAGGTTAATTATACCCGCCACTTTCGTAAATTGTATTTTTTCATGGTATCGCAATTCCTGATTTTATAAAAAAGCCGCCGAGGACGGCGGCTTGAGCATACTATTGAGTTGTAATGTTGAAGTAGTTATATGTGGCTTGGGTGAGACTGACAAATAACGGATTGGTAATATCCCATATATTTTGCACGGGATGATAGGTGTAAATAGACAGCACAAAATTTCCGCCGGGCGAGTACACAATGCCAACATCGCTGATGTCATGCACATAGCCATCTCGTGGAGATGTGACATAGCCATGTTTATGCGGTACGAGGGTGCCATCGGGTACGCCACCTTGAAGTAGCGAGCCGAGTTTGTCTTGTGCCATGAAGTCAATCAGCAATTGACAAGTGTCTGGATTCATTTTATCTGGAAATGCCGCCATCAATGCGCCACCTGCGTTTTGGGCGCAATAATATATATCTGCGAGTAACGCACCCATTTCAGAAGGCGTGGGTTGGGAATAGGCATCTCGTTCCATGAATATATCTGAACGGGAATTGCCAGGTGTGATTTTGTTAGGCAATAGATTCGGCGCACCTAAATAGAACATACCGCCCAGAAATGTGTTTTCTAGCCCAAGCGCTTCCATATCACGTGTCACGATGATAGGTCCATTGAATTGGTCAATTCTTTCTAAGACCAAATCAGTAGCAGAATTATCTGACCTGCCTAATGTTCTTAAGATGACATCAGCAGTGACAGTATCTAAATTACTTCCTTGATTAATTAAGTAAGAAGCAACCACAGGGACTTTAATCGTACTGGATGCAGTAAAAGCAATATCAGGCTCAACGGTAATTTCTTGCTTATCATTAATCGCAAAGTGAATTTCTTGACCAGTTTGCAAGTCCATCATGTAAAAGCCAATCAAACCGTCAAAGTTTGATGTGATGACAATTTGTTTAAGCAAAATTTCTAAATTATCAATTGTTGGTCTGGCGGCGGAACTTTGTGCAAAAGAAAGTGCCACAGAACGATTCGTTGGAGACCTTAAAGCATCCGTAATTAATAAAACAGCACGGTCGAGGTCAAGAGTCTGGCCGGGTGCACCGGGCAAGAATGAAGTCCCGCCTGGAATCGGTTGTGCAGGAGCAGGTGGCTTATCATAACGAGAAGCGATTTCATTTTGTAAAAATTCGCGTAAACGGTCTTCCGAAATGTTTGCACTTAATGGAATTTGAGTCGCGCTAGGAGTACGATTCCACAGGTAATCCCAAAATCCACCCCAGAATGAACCGCCTGTACGAGATAAATCTGCCGCGGCGAGCATGGTTTCCATATCAATTTGAAAGCCGACGTTACCGGGGTCAATGTAAAAACTGGCTTCACCATAATTTGCTTGGATTGGTGTCGTGTAAACTTCTAGCAAACGTTGTGATGCTTGCGCGGGGGAAAGACCATCCACAGGCACGCCTGCAATTGTCATGCCGTTGGGATAATTATTTCTTTGACGACTATATGCAATTAAAGATGTAATCGTAAGAACGAGTGCGCCCGTTAAAAATAAAATAGATGCACCACGTAAAAGTATATTGGTATTGCGATTTCTCAAAAGAACCTCCAGTTACAAAAAAGTATAACATACCGAAATGATGCGCTTGTGCTAGAATAAGCGCGAAATTAATAAACTTTTTTCAAAGGATGGACGATGCTTCGTTCAATTTTGATTTACTTTTCCAAAGCAACATGGGCGCAAAACTTAATAATGAATTGGGGCTATGCTTGGAAAATTGCATCGCGTTTTGTGCCAGGCACCAAGTTAGAACAGGCTCTGCAAGTAGCGGGTGAACTAAATGGAAAAGGTTATGTCACTTCATTAAATCAATTGGGGGAACATACGCACACACCAGATGATGCGCAATCGGTGGCGGATGAAATTTATAAAATTTTAGATGCGCTTGGAAAAGAATTAACGCTCAAAACAAACTTATCTATTAAATTAACACAAATTGGTTTGGGGTTAGATGAAACATTGTGCGCCGAAATTTTAGAGCGCATTTTGGCGCGTGCTAAAAAGAATAACACTTTTATTCGCATTGATATGGAAGATACGCCTTATACCGAGAAAACAATTAACTTAATTTATGCAATGAAAGCCAAAGGCTATGACAATGTCGGTGCGGTGATACAGGCTTACTTGTATCGTTCTGAAGCGGATGTTCGTCGTCTAATTAATGATGATGTACTTATCAGAATCGTCAAAGGCGCATATAAAGAACCTGCCGATAAAGCATATCCAAACAAAGCGGATACGGATGCGAATTACGATTTACTGACCAAAATTCTTTTTGACGCTTCATTAGACAAACGCTCCAGCCTGAGTGCTGATGGACGCATTCCGCCACTGCCAGCCTTAGCGACGCATGACGAAAAGCGCGTTGCCTTTGCAAAAAGTTATGCCGAAAAAATCGGCTTGCCTAAAAACGGATTTGAATTTCAAATGTTGTACGGCATTCGACGAGATTTGCAAGAACAATTAATGAAAGATGGTTACATTGTGCGTGTGTATATTCCATTTGGACCACAATGGTATCCATACTTTATGCGCCGCTTAGCCGAACGTCCTGCTAATGTTTGGTTTTTTGTTTCAAACTTTTTCAGGAAATAAATAATTATGTCATTCTGAGCCGCGCTCTTGTTTTTTGCGGCGAAGAATCTCTACTCCAATGAAAGAGACCCTTCGCTAGCCCTTTCACTTGGCTTGGGGCTTCGTCTCAGGGTGACACAAAATGAGGTTTTTTATGTACGAAATTACTTTATTCTTACACAGTCACGCCCGCTGGATGGTCTTAATCGTTTCATTCTATACATTGTTCATCGTTTGGCGCGGATTTCTCCAAAAACGTGAATGGACGGAAACAGAAACACTGGCATCACGTCTGTTTGTGTGGATGTTTACTTTGCAATTTATTTTAGGAGTAATTTTATTTTTTATCCCCAGCGGACTTGCTCAAACTGCTATAAAAATTATGGGTCAAGATTTTGGTACAGCCATGCAAAATCGTGACATTCGATTTTTCGGCATGGAACATCCATTACAAATGACAATTGCAATGGCAATTGTGCATATTGGCGCATCGCGCGCCAGAAAAGTGACACCATCTGCAAGGCAATTCCGCTGGGCGGTGATTTGCTTTACATTGGGATTGTTATTAATTCTGGCTGGTATTCCGTGGTGGCGACCGTTGTTAAGATTATAAAATTAAAATGAGGAGATTTTTAAAACCTCCGCGTTTTGTAATCTTTTTAAAGAATGAAAAAATGCATCCAACTTTATAATTTTTCTTCTTTGCTTATAAAATTATATGCAATGACCGCAATTGCGCCCATGATGCTAAGTAAATTAA